>CAYVZE010000036.1:0-26256 GCA_964455685.1 uncultured Steroidobacteraceae bacterium | reverse complement strand
ACCTCGGTGACCTCGCGCTCGCGGATGCCGACGATGCCGTGCGAGTTCAGGCTCCGCACATGCGAGCCGGCGATGCCGGCGTACACGGCGTGGATCTCGCAGCCGGCCATCAGCTCGGCCTCCTCCACCGCGCGCTGGATGGACTGCACGGTGGACTCTATGTTGACCACCACGCCCTTCTTCAGGCCGCGCGAGGGATGCGAGCCCAGGCCCACCACCTCCACGCTGCCGTCCGCGCCGATCTCCCCGACCAGCGCCACCACCTTGGATGTGCCGATGTCCAGCCCCACGATCAGGGGCCTGTCGTTACGTCTTGCCACGCGTGGCTCCTCCGGCCGTGCGCCAGCCCACGGCGAAGCCGTTGGCGTAGCGCAGGTCCACGTACTCGATTTCGCCGGCGCGCGCGGCAACCACGCGCACGCCGGCCGCAATGAACCGCTCGAAGCGTTCCTCCACCTGCTCGCGGCCCAGCCGCAGCACCACCCCGTTGGCCAGCGCCAGCTCCCAGGCGCCGCGCTCGTCCAGCGTCATGCGCGCCAGCCGCATGCCGGCCTCGGTCAGGCGCGGCGCGGTGGCCAGGTAGCGCTCGGTCATCAGCGCCTGCTGCCCCTCCGGGCCGGACAGCTCCGGCAGCTCGGGCGGGATATGGCGCGGGTCGTGCACGAACACCTCCCCGCGCACGTTCAGCAGGCCGCTCTCGCCCCAGCGCGCCACGGGTACCTGCTCCACCACCTGCACCGACAGCGCGCGCGGCCAGGTGCGCGCCACGCTGGCGCGGTCCACCCACGGGATGCGCTGCACGGCCTCGGCGATGCGCTCGAGGTCGACGGCCACCATGCCGTCGGTGCCCACGGCCTCGCGCACGGCCTTTTCCACGTCCAGGGGATGCACGCGCTGGAAGCGGCCCGAGATGGTCACGCGCTCCACCGGCTGGTCCAGTGCGAAGCGCAGCACGGCCACCACGCCGGCCACCATCGCCAGCGCCACCAGCGGCGGGCCGATGCGCCTGAGGGAAGGCAGGCGCAGCGCGAACCCGGCGCCCTTCCCGCGCCTGCGGTTGCGGGTGGCCGTCTTCTTCCTGCGTCCGAACATCAGCGGGATCCCTCCATGCGCTGGCGCACGAAGCTGGTCTCCAGCACCTGCCAGCACAGCTCGTCGAAGTCGATGCCGGCGGCGCGCGCCGCCATCGGCACCAGGCTGTGGTCGGTCATGCCCGGCACCGTGTTCACTTCCAGCAGCAGCGGCCGGCCGGTGTGGTCGGCCATGAAGTCCACGCGGCCCCAGCCCTCTGCGCCGACGGCGTCGAAGGCGGCCAGCGCAAGGCTCGCCATGTGCGCCTCGGCCTGCGCCGACAGGCCCGCCGGGCAGTGGTACTTCGTGTCGTTGCGGTGGTACTTGGCCTCGTAGTCGTAGAAGGCATTGGCGGCCTCGATGCGGATGGCCGGCAGCACGCGCCGGTGCAACACCGCCACCGTGTACTCCGCGCCGGTGATCCACTTCTCGGCGAACACCACTTCATCCACCGCGGCCGCGGCCTTGTAGGCCGCTTGCATGTCCTCGGCGCGCTCCACCTTGCTCATGCCCACGCTGGAGCCCTGGGTGGCGGGCTTGACGATCAGCGGCAGGCCGAGCCGCTCCACCGCGCGCTGGCAGTCTGCGGCGCTGCGCAGCACCTCGGTGTCCGCCGACATCACACCGATGGCCGCGGCCAGGCGCTTGGTGCGCAGCTTGTCCATGGCCAGCGCCGATCCGAGCACGCCGCTGCCCGTGTAGGGCAGGCCCAGCAGCTCCAGCGCACCCTGGGTGGTGCCATCCTCGCCGCCGGGGCCGTGCAGCACGATGAAGGCGCGGTCGAAGCCGCGCGCGACCAGCTCGTGCAGCGGCTCCTCGCGCGGATCCACGCCGGTGGCGTCGATGCCGCGGCGCTTGAGCGCCGCCAGCACCGCGCGGCCCGAGACCAGCGAGACCTCGCGCTCGGCCGAGCTGCCACCGAACAGCACGGCGACCTTGCCGAAATCCTTCGGGTCGGTGATGCGCCGCAGTCGATTGCGATCGTGTGTGAGCTTCACCTTTGAGCCTCTCCGACGATGCGGCACTCGGGGACCAGCCGCCGCCCGTGCTGCCGCTCCACCTCGTCCCGCACGCGCTCGATCAGCGTCTCGATGTCGCGGGCCGTGGCATTGCCTTCGTTGATGATGAAATTCGCGTGCTTGGCCGACACCACCGCGCCGCCCACGCGCAGGCCCTTCAGGCCCGCGCTCTCGATCAGGCGCGCGGCGTGGTCGCCGGGCGGGTTGGTGAACACCGAGCCGCAGTTCCACTCGCCGATGGGCTGGGTCTGCCGGCGGCGTTCCAGCAGCGCGCGCGTGCTCTGCTCCGAGGAACCCTCGCGGAACACGAAATGCGCGGCCAGGAACCACTCCTCCGGCGCGGGCGGCTCCACGTGCCGGTAACCCACGCGGTACTCGCTCGCCGCGCGCTCGCGCACGGTGCCGTGGCGGTCCACGGTCTCCACGCGCTCCACGTGCGGCCAGGTCTCGTTGCCGAAGGCGCCGGCATTCATGGCCAGTGCGCCGCCCACGGTGCCGGGGATGCCGGTGAAGAACTCGGCCGGGCCCAGGTCCCAGCGCGCACAGGCACGCGCCAGCTTCGCGCAGGGCACGCCGGCCTCGGCATACACGCCGTGGTCGCCGCGACGCTCGATCGCGGTCAGCGCCTCGCGGGTGGAGATCACCACGCCGCGCACGCCGCCGTCGCGCACCAGCAGGTTGCTGCCCAGGCCCAGCCACAGCAGCGGCACATCCGGCGGCAGTGCCTTGAGGAAGGCGACCAGGTCGTCGCGGCTCTCGGGCGTGAAGAACACGTCGGCCGGACCGCCCACGTGCCAGGACGTGTGGCGCGAGAGCGGCTCGCCGAGGCGGATGCGCGAGGCGAACTCGGGCGGCGGCACGTAGCTCATGCGCCCTCCTTGTCCAGCAGCGCGGCCAGCCGCGGCGCCAGTTCGTGCGCGGCGGCGCTGATGCTGCCGGCGCCCATCATCGCCACCACGTCGCGGGGGCGGATGATGCCGGCCAGCTCCGCCGCGATCTCCTCCACGCCGGGCACGAACACCGGTTCCACCTTGCCGCGGGTGCGCACCGCGCGGCAGATGGCGCGGCCGTCGGCGCCCTCGATGGGCTGCTCGCCGGCGGCGTAGACATCGGTGACCAGCAGCACGTCGGCCGTGGACAGCACGCGCGCGAAGTCGTCCAGCAGGTCGCGCGTGCGCGTGTAGCGGTGCGGCTGGAACACCAGCACGATGCGCCGCCCGGCGAAGGCCTGGCGCAGCGCATCCAGCGTGGCGGCGATCTCGGTGGGATGGTGGCCGTAGTCGTCCACCACGGTGACATTGCCGCCGGGCAGCGGCACCTCGCCCACCAGCTGCAGGCGGCGGTCGATGCCCTGGAAAGTGGCCAGCGCGCGCTGGATGGCGGCGTCGTCGATACCCAGCTCGGTGGCCACCGCGATGGCGGCCAGCGCGTTCAGCACATTGTGCAGGCCCGGCAGGTTGACCGTGACCGGCAGCGGCTCGTGGCCCTTGCGCAGCACGGTGAAGTGGGTGCGCATGGCCTCGCGGCGGATGTCCACGGCGCGCGTGTCGGCCTGCTCGCCGAAGCCGTAGGCGCTGATCGGGCGACCGATCTGCGGCACCAGCCGCGCGATCTCCGCATCGTCGGTGCACAACACCGCCAGACCGTAGAACGGCAGGTTGTGCAGGAACTCCACGAAGCTCTGCCTGAGCTTCTGGAAGTCGCCGCCGTGCGTGCCGAGGTGGTCGTTGTCGATGTTGGTGACCACCGCGATCATGGGCTGCAGGTGCAGGAACGAGGCATCGCTCTCGTCGGCCTCGGCCACCAGGTAACGGCCCGCGCCCAGGCGCGCATTGGTGCCGGCGCTCTTCAGGCGGCCGCCGATCACGAAGGTGGGATCCTCGCCGCCCTCGGCCAGCACGCTGGCCACCAGGCTGGTGGTGGTGGTCTTGCCATGCGTGCCCGCCACCGCGATGGAGAAGCGGAAGCGCATCAGCTCGCCCAGCATCTCCGCGCGCGGCACCACCGGGATGCGCGCCTGGATGGCGGCGGCGACTTCCGGGTTGGTGCGGTCGATGGCCGAGGACACCACCACCACGTCGCAGCCCTGGATGTTGACGGCGTCGTGGCCTGTGAAGATGCGTGCGCCCAGCTCCGCCAGGCGCCGCGTCACCGCATTCGGCCGGATGTCCGAGCCCTGCACTGCATAACCCTGGTTCAGCAGCACCTCGGCGATGCCGCCCATGCCGCTGCCGCCGATGCCGACGAAGTGCACGGTGTGGATGCGGCGCATGCCGTCGGAGTAGCGGCGCTGTCCGCTGGAACGGCGGTTCATGCGCGTGCCTCCGCGGCCAGGCAGGCCTCGAGCAGCTTGCCGGCGGCATCCGGAAGCGCCGCGCGGCGCGCGGCCGCCGCCAGCTCGAGCAGGCCCTCGCGGCCGCGTGCCGAAGTCTCCTTCAGCACGCGGGCGAGGTTCCCCCCTGTCAGCTCCGCGTCGGCAACCAGGCGCGCGGCACCGGCATCGACCAGGTAGCGCGCGTTGTGGGTCTGGTGGTCGTCCACGGCGTGCGGGTACGGCACCAGCACCGCGCCGACGCCGGCAGCCGCCAGCTCGGCGATGGTGAGCGCGCCCGCGCGGCACACCACCAGGTCGGCCCAGGCCAGCGCCTCGGCCATGTCCTTGATGAAGGGCGTGACTTCCGCTTCCACGCCGGCGTCGCGGTAGGCCGCGCGCGCCATGTCGATCAGCTTCTCGCCGGCCTGGTGGCGCACCATGAAGCGCGGCGCGGCCTCATCCTGCGCCAGCAGACGCAGCGCCTGCGGCACGGACTCGTTCAGGCGGCGTGCGCCGAGGCTGCCACCTACCACCAGCAGGCGCAGCGTGCCCTCGCGGCCGGCGAAGCGCTCGGCCGGCGGCGGCAGCGCGGCGATGTCGGCGCGCACGGGATTGCCGATCATGCGCACGCGCGGGCGACCGGCCAGCGCCGAGGGGAAGGCAGTGAGCACCTCGCGCGCCAGCGGCGCAAGGCAGCGGTTGGTGAAGCCGGCGATGGCGTTCTGCTCGTGCACGATGAGCGGCCGGCGGCACAGCCACGCGGCCACGCCACCGGGTCCGGTCACGAAGCCGCCCAGGCCCACCACCACGCCGGGACGATGGCGGCGCATGATGGAAAGCGCCTGCCACAGCGCGCGCACCAGCTGGAACGGCGCAGCCAGCAGCGCCAGCACGCCCTTGCCGCGCAACCCGCCGACGCTGAGCCACTCGATCTCGAAGCCCTCGGCCGGGACCACGCGCGCCTCCAGCCCGCGCCGCGTGCCCAGCCACACCACGCGGCGCTGCCGCTCGCGCAGCAGGCGCGCCAGTGCCAGTGCCGGGAACACATGTCCGCCGGTGCCGCCGGCCATGATCAGCACCGGCGCGCTCATGCGGCCACCTCGCGCGCGCCGCGGCGCACGCCCACGCTGGCGCCGCCACGCGAACGTACCAGGGTCTCGTGGTGCACGCGCAGCACCATGCCCACCCACATCAGCGACACCACGATGCTGGTGCGGCCGTAGCTCATGAAGGGCAGCGTCAGGCCCTTGGTGGGCAGCACGCTCATGGCCACGCCGATGTTGATCAGCGACTGGATGCCGACCCAGAGGCCGAAGGCCGCGGCCAGGCCGGCCTGGAACTTCAGGCCCGCGGTGGCGGCTTCGCGCGCGATGTACAGCGAGCGCCAGGCCAGCGCCACGAACAGCGCCAGCGTCAGCAGCACGCCGGCCAGGCCCAGCTCCTCGGCCAGCACCGCGAACAGGAAGTCGGTGTGCGCCTCGGGCAGGTAGAACAGCTTCTGCACGCTCTCGCCCAGGCCCACGCCGAACCACTCACCGCGACCGATGGCGATCAGCGACTGCACCGGCTGGTAGCCGCACTCCTGCGCATGGGCCCAGGGATTCAGGAAGCAGGTCAGGCGCTTCATGCGGTACTCGGCCGACACCATCAGCGCCGCGAAGCCTGCCGCGCCGCCCAGCAGGCACAGCAGCACCCAGCGCAGCTGCGCGCCGGCGATGAACAGCAGGCCGAAGGCGGTGGCGAACAGCACCGCGGCCGCACCGAAGTCCGGCTCCATCAGCAGCAGCAGGCAGAAGAGGAAGGTCAGGCCCAGCGGCTTGGCCAGCCCGGCGAAGCTGCCGGCCAGCTCCTTGCTGCGGCGGGCCGCGTAGGCGGCCACCCACACCAGCACCATCACGCGCGCCAGCTCGGAAGGCTGCAGCTGGATGCCCGGCAGGCGGATCCAGCGACGGCTGCCATTGGATTCATGGCCGATGCCGGGGACCAGCACCGCCGCCAGCAGCAGCGCCGCCAGCACCAGGATCAGGTTGGCGTGCTTCTGGTAGAGCTCGGTGGGCACCATCGCCAGCAGCACCGCCAGCGCGATGCCCACCGCGGCGCCCTGCAGCTGGCCCTTCACGAAGTAGAACGCATCACCGGCATCGCGCGCAGCCTTCGACACCGACGCCGAGGCCAGCATCACCAGGCCCAGCAGCAGCACGGCCAGCACCAGGCACACCATCACGGTATCGAGCGCATATCCCTGCCCGCGCTGCGTGCTCATGCCGCGAGCCTCCGGACAGCCTCGGCGAATACCTCGCCGCGGTGCGCATAGTCACGGAACATGTCGAGGCTGGCGCAGGCCGGCGACAGCAGCACGGTGTCGCCCGGCTGCGCGGCGCGCGATGCAGCCACCACCGCCTCTTCCAGCGTGGCGCAGCGCTCGACGGGGCACACGCCTTCGAGCGCGGCCTCGATGAGTGCGGCATCGCGGCCGATGGTGAGCACGCGCCGCACCTTGCCGGCCAGCGCCGCGGCCAGCGGGGTGAAGTCCTGGTTCTTGCCGTCGCCGCCGGCGATCAGCAGCAGCGGGCCGGTGAAGCCGGTCACGGCGGCCAGCGTGGCCCCCACGTTGGTGCCCTTGGAATCGTTCACGTAGCGCACGCCGCCGACCTCGGCCACGAAGGCGGCGCGATGCGGCAGGCCGGGGAAGTCGCGCAGCGCGGCCAGCATGGGCTCGCGCGCCAGGCCCAGCGCCTCGCCCATGGCCAGCGCGGCCAGCGCATTGGCGGCGTTGTGGCGGCCGACCAGGCGCAGCTCGTCCATGGCCAGCAGCCGCTCGCGGCCGCGGCACAGCCAGTCCCGGCCGTCCGCGGTATCCAGCACGAAGTCGGCGCCGGAACGGGCGTCCAGCGAGAAGCTCAGCGTGCGCTGGCCCGCTCGCGCCATCGCGGCCACGCGCGCATCGTCCAGGTTCAGCACCGCGGTGTCGCAGTGGTCGAAGATGCGCGCCTTGGCTGCCGCGTAGGCGTCGATATCCGCGTAGCGGTCCAGGTGGTCTGGCGTGACGTTCAGCACCGTGGCCGTGGCCAGGTGCAGCGAATGCGTGGTCTCCAGCTGGTAGCTGGAGAGCTCCAGCACGTACAGCGAAGCGCCCTCGCCTGCCAGCAGGTCCAGCGCGGGCGGCGCAAGGTTGCCACCGGCACGCGCCTTGCGCCCGGCGCGGCTGGCCATGTGCGCCAGCAGCGAAGTCACCGTGCTCTTGCCATTGGTGCCGGTGACGCCGGCCACGGGGCCTGCGCCGCTGCGCGCGAACAGCTCGATGTCGCCGACGATCTGGATGCCGCGCGCGCGCGCCGCCTCGAAGAAGGCGTCCTGCTGCGGCAGGCCCGGCGAGGCCACCACCATGTCGGCGCCTTCCAGCAGCGGTGCGTGCAGGCCGCCGGTGACGAAGTCGATGCCGGGGAACTGCGCGCGCAGCGCCTCGATGCCCGGCGGCGCGGCGCGCGAATCCGTGCCGGCGATGCGCCAGCCGCGCGCGGCCAGGTAGCGGATCACCGAGCGACCCGTGTTCCCCAGCCCGGCAACGACAGCGTAGCCACCCATCAGCGCACCTTCAGGGTTGCAAGGCCCATCAGCACCAGCAGCAGGCTGATGATCCAGAAGCGCACGATCACCTTCGGCTCGGCCCAGCCCTTGAGCTCGAAGTGGTGGTGGATCGGCGCCATGCGGAAGATGCGCTTGCCGGTGAGCTTGAACGAGGCCACCTGCAGGATCACCGAGGCGGTCTCCAGCACGAAGATGCCGCCCATCAGCAGCACCACGATTTCCTGGCGCACGATCACGGCCACGGTGCCCAGCGCGCCACCGAGCGCCAGCGCGCCCACGTCGCCCATGAACACCTGCGCCGGGTAGGTGTTGAACCAGAGGAAGCCCAGTCCCGCGCCGGCCATCGCGCCGCAGAAGATAGCCAGCTCGCCCGCGCCGGGCACGGCCGGGATGCCGAGGTAGTTGGCGATGATGGCGTTGCCGCTGGCCCAGGCGAAGATGCCCAGGCCCACCGCCACCATCACCGCCGGCATGATGGCCAGGCCGTCGAGCCCGTCGGTGAGGTTCACCGCGTTGCTCATGCCGACGATCATCAGGTAGGTGAGCACGACGAAGGCGAACATGCCCATGGGCAGCGCCACGCTCTTGAACACCGGCACGAAGAAGGTGGTCTCGTTGGGCGAGCTCGCCGTGTACCACAGCACCAGCGCGGCGCCGAAGCCGGCCACCGACAGCCAGAAGTACTTCCAGCGGGCCGCCAGGCCGCGCGGGTTCTTCACCACCAGCTTCAGGTAGTCGTCGTAGAAGCCGACCAGGCCGCACAGCACCAGCACGCCCAGCACGATCCACACGTAGCGGTTGGTGAGGTCCGCCCACAGCAGTGTCGATACCGCGATGGCGACGATGATCAGCGTGCCGCCCATGGTGGGCGTGCCGGCCTTCTTCAGGTGCGTCTGCGGGCCGTCGTCGCGCACCACCTGCCCCACCTGGTAGCGCGACAGCCAGCGGATCATGGCCGGGCCGATCAGCCAGGAGATGGCCAGCGCCGACACCACCGCCAGGATGGTGCGCAGGGTCAGGTACTGGAAGACGTTGAAGAACGTCTCCTGGGCAGCGAGCTGCTGTGTCAGCCAGTACAGCATCAGTGGGCCTCGGGAATCTGGCCGGTGAGGTGGCCGACGACGCGTTCCAGCCGGTTCGAGCGCGAGCCCTTGACCAGCAGGGTCACGCCCTCGTGCAGCCCGGCGTCCACGGCGCGGGCCAGCGCATCGGTGTCGGGATACCAGCTCGCGCCGCTGCCGAAGGCCTCCACCGCCCGCGTCGACAGCGGCCCGGTGGCGAACAGGCGGGTCACGCCGCGCTCGCGCGCGTGCCGGCCGATCTCCACGTGGCTGGATTCGGCGTACGCACCCAGCTCACCCATGTCGCCCATCACCAACCACGGCTCGCCGGGCAGCGTCACCAGCACGTCGATGCCGGCCTTCATGGAGCTGGGGTTGGCGTTGTAGGAATCGTCGATCAGGCGTGCGCCATGGCGGGTGCGCAGCGGGCGCAGGCGACCGCCCACGGGCTGCATGCCGGCCAGGCCCTCGGCCACGTCGGCCAGGCTGGCGCCGGCGGCCACCGCGGCGGCGGCGGCGCACAGGGCGTTGCGCACGTTGTGGCGACCGCCGAGGTTCAGGCGGACCGGCACGTCGCCCTGCGGCGAATGCAGCGTGAACGAAGTGACGAAGCCGTCGTCGGTGAGCGCCTCGTGCACGTCGCGGGCGGTGAAGTCGGCCGGCGCGTCGATGCCGAAGGTGACCACACGCGCGCGCGTCATGCCGCGCCACAGCCCGGCATAGGGATCATCGGCGTTGATCACCGCCACGCCGTCGGCGGGCAGGCCCTCGACCATTTCGCCCTCGGCGCGCGCCACGCCATCCAGGTCGCCGAAGCCTTCCAGGTGCTCGGCACCGGCGTTGGTGATCACGCCGATGGTGGGACGGGCGACTTCGACCAGCGCGGCCACCTCGCCGGCGCGGTTGGCGCCGATCTCGATCACCGCGCTCTTCTCCTCGCCGGCCAGGCGCAGCAGCGTCAGCGGCACGCCGATGTGGTTGTTCATGTTGCCGCGCGTGGCCAGGCACTCGCCGCGGCGCGAGAGGATGGCCGCGATCATTTCCTTGGTGGTGGTCTTGCCGTTGCTGCCGGCCACGCCCACCACCGGGCCGTCAAAGGCGGTGCGCCAGCCGGTGGCGGCGCGCGTCAATGCGGCCTGTCCGTCATCCACCTCGATCACCGGCAGCGGCGGCGAGGCCTCCGGGCGGTCGATGATGGCGGCCACGGCGCCGGCATCGGCGGCGGCCTGCAGGAAGTCGTTGCCGTCGAAGCGCGGGCCGCGCAGCGCGAGGTACACCTGTCCCGGCTGCAGCGTGCGGGTGTCATTGTTGACGCCGGTCCACTCGCGGTCCTCGCCGGCGAAGCGGCCGCCGCACAGCCGGGCCAGGTGCGTGAGCGTGCGCTTCATGCGGCCTCCTGCAGCGCGCGCACCACCTGGCGGTCGCTGAAGGGCCGCACTTCGCGGCCGACGATCTGGTACTCCTCGTGGCCCTTGCCGGCCACCAGCACCACGTCGCCCTCGCCGGCATGGGCCAGCGCATGCGCGATGGCGGCGCGGCGGTCGCGGATCACCGTGGCGCGCGCGCCGCCGAGGCCGGATTGGATGTCGGCGATGATGGCCGCGCCATCCTCGCCGCGCGGGTTGTCGTCGGTGAGCACGATGGCATCGGCGCGCCGGGCGGCGACCGCCCCCATCAGCGCGCGCTTGCCGCGATCACGCTCGCCGCCGCAGCCGAACACCACGGTCAGCTTGCCGGCGCAGTGCCGGCGCAGCACGGCCAGCGCCTTGTCCAGCGCGTCGGGCGTGTGTGCATAGTCCACCACTGCGGTGGCACGACCGGGGCGGGGGAAGGTCTCCAGCCGGCCGGGCGGCGCCGCCAGCGACTGCAGCGCGGCGGCGGCGGCCTGCGGCGAGACGCCGCTGCCCATCAGCACCGCCAGCACGGCCAGCACGTTGTCCACGTTGAACTCGCCCAGCAGGC
The DNA here is from genome assembly GCA_964455685.1 of uncultured Steroidobacteraceae bacterium. Classification (GTDB taxonomy): domain Bacteria; phylum Pseudomonadota; class Gammaproteobacteria; order Steroidobacterales; family Steroidobacteraceae; genus ZC4RG30. The sequence goes on along the minus strand of CAYVZE010000036.1, from coordinate 15,241 downwards.
GTGTGGCCACGCGCGCGGCGCCGAAGCTCGAGTCGAGCTGGAACACGGTGCCGTCGGACAGCCACTGGATGTCGCGGGCATGCACGTGGGGACCCTCGCCCGCCGCGGCGCGCGCGCGGCTGCTGCAGGCGATGCGGCCGGCAAATGCCGGCCGCGATGCAAGTTCCGCCCCGAAGTCATCGTCGGTGTTGAAGACGCGCAGCCTCACGTCCGCGCGCTCGAACAGGCTGGCCTTGGCTGCGGCGTAGGACGCCATGTCGCCGTGGAAGTCCAGGTGGTCGCGCGTCAGGTTGGTGAACACCGCCGCATCGAAGTGCACGGCCGCCACGCGATGCTGCGCCAGGCCGTGCGAGGAGACTTCCATCGCCACCGCGCGCGCGCCGCGCTCGCGCAGCTGCGCCAGCCGGCGCTGCGCGGTGACCGCATCGGGCGTGGTCATCTCGCCGGCCACCAGCTCGCCGTCGAAGGCCATGCCCAGCGTGCCGAGGTAGGCGGCCGGCCGGCCGCAGGCGGCCAGCGCATGCGACAGCAGCCACGCGCATGTGGTCTTGCCATTGGTGCCGGTGACGCCGACCACGTCCAGCGCGCGCGAGGGCGAGGCGAAGAAGCGGTCGGCCACCTCGCTGGCGCGCAGCGACAGCTGCGGCACTTCCGCCAGCACGATACCCGGATCCAGGGACGGCGGCTGCACCTTTCCGTCCGGCTCCCACAGGATGGCGCGCGCACCGCGCTGCGCCACTTCGGTGGCGAACTCCAGGCCATGGTGGCGCGCGCCGCGGCAGGCCAGGAAGGCCGCGCCGCGGCCGACCTGGCGCGAGTCCAGCGTGATGTCGGTGACGTCCACGTCGCGCACCACGGGCGCGATGCCCTGGAGCAGGCGCGACAGCGGCATGGAGGCGACGGCGCTCATCGCTTGCCCATCCTGGCCACGCCCGTCACCGGGTCGGCCGATCCGGCCAGCTCATCGTCGGGCGCCACGCCCATCAGGCGCAGCGCGCCACCCACCACGGTGGAGAACACCGGCGCGGCCACTTCGCCACCGTAGTAGCGGCTGGCACGCGGGTCATCGATCACCACCACGGCCGCAAGGCGCGGGTTGGTGGCGGGGGCGACGCCGCCGAACACGGCCACGTAGCGGTCATTCTGGTAGCCGCGGTCGCCGGTCTTGTGCTTCCAGGCGGTGCCGGTCTTGCCGGCGACGCGATAGCCCGGGATGGCGGCACGCGAGCCGGTGCCCTGCTTCACCACCGCTTCCAGCAGCGACACCAGCGTGCGCGCGTTGACCTCGGTCATCACGCGGCTGCCCTGCACCGGACCATCCACGCGCAGCAGCGACACCGGCCGCGCCACGCCCATTGCACCCAGCACGGCATAGCCCTGGGCCAGCTGCAGCGGCGTCACCGCCAGCGCGTAGCCGCGCGACAGCGAGGACACCGTGGCCCAGCGCCAGTTGGAGTAGTGCGGCAGCAGGCCGGCCGACTCGCCCGGGAACTGGCTGGCGGTCACCTTGCCGAAGCCGAAGCGCGTCAGCGTGTTCCAGATGTGCTGCGGCTCCAGGTCGCGCGCGATCTTGGCCATGGCCACGTTGGAGGACTTGGCCAGCACGCCCGCCAGGTCGAGCCTGCCCAGCGGATGCTCGTCGTTGACCTCGACACCGCCGATCTCGAAGTGGCCGTTGCCGGTGTCGATGATGCTGCCGCGGCTGAAGCGGCCCGACTCCAGCGCCGCGGCGATCACGAACGGCTTGATGCTCGAGCCCGGCTCGAGCATGTCGGTGACGGCGCGGTTGCGCAACCAGCCGCGCGACACGGCGGTGGCGCGCTGCTCGCGCTGGTTGGGATTGAAGGTGGGCTGGTTGGCCATGGCCAGCACCTCGCCGGTGGTGACGTCGATCACCACCATCGAGCCGGAGCTGGCGCGGTTGTCCTCGATGGCGCGCTTGAGCTCGCGGTAGGCCAGGTACTGGATGCGCGTGTCGATGCTCAGCACCAGGTCGCCGCCCGGGCGCACCGCGCGGATGTTCTCCACGTCGTCGACGCGGCGGCCGGTGTTGTCGCGGATCACGCGCTTGAGGCCATCCTCGCCAGCCAGCCACGAGTCGTAGGCCAGCTCCAGCGCCTCGATGCCCTGGTCGTCCTGGTTGGTGACGCCGACCACGTGGCCCAGCACCTCGCCCGCCGGGTAGTAGCGGCGGTACTCGCTGCGCTGGTAGACGCCGGGGATGTTCATCTTCATCACCGACTGCGCCTCGGCCGGCGTCAGGTGGCGCGCCAGCCAGATGAAGCTGCGGTTGGAAGCGCCCTCCAGCGTCTTCTCGAACTGCTTGCGGTTGCGGTTGAGCCTGGCCGCCAGCTCCGGCCAGCGATCGCGCGCCTGCGCCAGCTCGCGCGGGTTGGCGTAGATGGATTCCACCGGCGTGCTGATGGCCAGCGGCCGGCCATTGCGGTCGAGCACGGCACCGCGATGCGCCTCGATGGTGACTTCGCGCACCGCGCGCGCCTCGCCCTGGCCGATCAGGAACTCGCGGTCGACCAGCTGCAGCTCCACCGCGCGCGCCACCAGGCCCGCGGCACACACGCCCAGCACGCCCAGTGCGAACCAGGCGCGGGCGCGGAAGCTCATCGCCTCGCTGCGGGAACCGCGGCTCATGGCAGCACCACCTGGATGGCCGCCGGGTCGGGCAGGCGCATCTCCAGCCTGCGGCGCGCCGTGGTCTCCACGTGCGCGTGCTGCGACAGCGAGCTCTGCTCGAGCTGCAGCTGGCCCCAGGTCACGTCGAGCTGCTGGCGCTCGCGGTTGAGCTGCTCGAGCTCCACGAACAGCTCGCGCGCACGATGACGCGTGTACACCGCGCCGGCGGCGGAGATGAGCACCGCGCACCAGAGCACGACCAGCACCGTCCAGGAACTGCGCAGCGCCGCCATCATGCCGCGCCCACCGGCGCGGCCGTGCGTTCGGCCACGCGCAGGATGGCCGAGCGGGCGCGCGGGTTGCGCGCGAGCTCGGCATCGGAGGGCCGCTGCTTGCGCCCGACGAGGCGCAGCGCGGGCTCGAAGGGCGGCGGCACGGGCAGGCGCGCCCACGCCGGGTCGGGTTGCGCATGGCGGCGCATGAACTGCTTGACCATGCGGTCTTCCAGCGAGTGGAAGGTGATCACGGCCAGGCGCCCGCCGGGCGCCAGCGAGGCCAGCGCAGCCTCCAGGCCGCGCCCAAGCTCGCCCAGCTCGTCGTTGACGTGCATGCGGATGGCCTGGAAGGTGCGCGTGGCCGGGTGCCGGCCGTCATGGCGCGGCGCCGCGCGCGCGACGATGGCGGCGAGCTGTGCGGTGCGGGTGATCGGCTCCACGCCGCGTGCCGCCACGATGGCGCGCGCGATGCGGCCCGCGTGGCGCTCCTCGCCCAGCCCGCGGATCACGTCGCGGATCTCAGGTTCCGCCGCACGCGCGAGCCACGCGGCGGCGCTTTCGCCGAACGCCGGGTCCATGCGCATGTCGAGCGGACCGTCTGCCTGGAAGCTGAAGCCTCGCGCGGCATCGTCGAGCTGCGGCGAAGACACGCCGAGGTCGAAGAGAATCCCTGCACAGCGACGTCCGTCGCCATGTGACGCGACCAGTGATGCGAGCGCGCCGAACGCAGAGTGAACCACCACCACGCGCGGGTCCGCGTGGAAGCGCGCACGAGCCGCGGCGACTGCCTCCGGGTCACGATCGAGCGCGAGCAGCCGGTCACCGGCTCCCAGGCGCGCGAGTATGCGCGCGGCATGTCCACCGCGGCCGAAGGTGGCGTCCACGTACAGGCGCGGGGTGTCTGCGGACGCAGCGATTGCGAGCGCTTCCACTGCTTCCTCGACAAGCACCGGCTCGTGCTCAGCCACAGTCGGTTTCCCCGCTTGTTGCGCATGATGGTCACAGCGACAGGGACGAGAGCTCGGCAGCCAGCTCGGTCACGCCCTGCTCGCTCTTCATCCATTCCTCGCACTGGGCTTTCCAGCGCTCCTCGTCCCACAGCTCCAGGCCCTTGCCCTGGCCGACGATCCACGCCGAACGCGTCAGGCCGGCGAATTCGCGCAGCTCGGGCGTGAGGGCGAGGCGGCCGTGGCCGTCGAGGGTCATCTCCTGGGCGTGGCCGATCATCAGCCGCTGCAGGCGGCGCACCTGCGGATGCAGGCTCGGCAGCGCGTTCAGCTGGGCTTCGATCTTTTCCCACTCGGGAAACGGGTAGATGCGCAGGCACTGGTCGCGGTCGACGGTGACCACCACCCGCCCGGCTGCGGGCGCGGCGAGCGCAGCGCGATGCTGGGCCGGGACGACAACCCTGCCCTTGTCATCGATCGTGACTTTTGCTGCGCCGCGGAACATATCGGAAGGGAAATTCCCACTTCCACCCACATTCACCCACCGGCGCCCATATTGGAACGCGGTGATTCTTATGTCAACGGCGCGAAAGGATTTTTTTGTTTATGTCACAACAACTTACGCGCGCCGACAAAAGTGGGACGCCCCCTCAAGAAAGAACTCTTTGGGATTCCGTGACTTGGGATTCAAAGCTAGAAAAAATTGGAGCTGGCCGATAAGCCGGGTTCTGTCTGGGGCAATCATTCCTCTGGGAGCCGCGTCACCGCGACCCTCAAGCGGCCTACCCGGAAGGGGCGGGGGACCACCACCTGCGCCCCACTCCCGAAGGAATGTGCGCCGCCTTCCCTATTTGGCCTTGCTCCAGGTGGGGTTTGCCGTGCCGTCGCGTGTTGCCACCGACGCGGTGCGCTCTTACCGCACCCTTTCACCCTTGCCGGCGCCATGCGGCGCTTGGGCGGTCTGCTCTCTGTTGCACTTTCCGTGGGCTCGCGCCCCCCAGGCGTTACCTGGCACCTTGGTCCACAGGAGCCCGGACTTTCCTCCACGGACCGGACGGTCCGCAGCGATTGCCTGGCCAGCTCCATCGCTACATTAGCAGGCACGGATGCGCCGTGCTTGCCCCCCGCTCCCGACGGCGCCCACAATGCCCTTCCCTCCCCGCAATGCACGGAGCAGCCATGAAGAATCCTCGTCGCATGGTCACCGGGGCGGCCGCCGCGCTCACCATCAGCCTGCCGCTGCTGGCCGCCGAACGTCTCGCGGTGAAGACCGGCCTGTGGGAGAACACCTCGACCTTGCAGATCTCCGGCATGGTCGTGCCGCAGGAGCAGCTGCAGGCCATGCCGCCCGAGCAGCGCGCGCAGGTGGAGCAGATGATGAAGCAGCTGGGCGTGGGCGCGCCACGCGTGATCACTGACCAGTCCTGCGTGAAGGAGGAGGACCTCGACGGGCGCTCGTTCCGCAATTCCATGGAAGAGGCCGGCGAGCACTGCGATATCAAGGAGGTCTCCACCACCTCGAAGCGGCATGAATACACGTTCCAGTGCCGCGCGAACGGCGCAGCGACCACCGGCCGCATGATCTACGAAGCGGTCAACAACTCGCTGGTGCGCGGCACGATGGAAGCCGTGATGCCGCAGGGCCGGATGAACGTGAAGTTCGAGGCGAAGTGGAAGGCCGCATCCTGCGGCAACGTGGACTGACGGCCATTCGCACTGTCCGCGCCGTCGCCGGCGCGGACAGCCCTGGCAAAGGGCTTACGCCGGCTCCATGCCGTGCTCGCGCTTGAGCTGCGCCACCGCCGGCGAGTCCATGAACTCCAGCAACGCCCGCGCCTGCTCCTGCCGCGTGCTCGCCGCGCACACGCCGCCGGAGAACACCGTCATGGTCTGGATGGAATCCGGCAGCGGCCCCAGCACCACGATGCCCTTGAGGTTCATCAGCTCCGAGAGCTGCTGGAAGCCCAGCGCCGCGCGGCCGTCCGCCACGAGGCTGCCCACGGGCACGCCCGGCGGCGGTACCACGATGCGCGGGCGGATGGCCTCGAGGATGCCCCAGCGCTCGAACAGCTTCTCCAGGTACACGCCGCTGGGGCCGGTGGAATAGCTCAGCGACGGCGCCGCCAGCACCGCGGACTTCACCTCCTCCTCGGTGGCCACGGGCGGGCGCGGCGCGCCCTCGCGCACTGCGATGGCGACGCCCGAGCGCACCAGGTCGACGCGCGGCGCGAGCACCCTGCCCTCGGCCACCAGCTTGTCGATGGCATTGGCGGCCAGCACCACCACGTCGACCACCTCGCCGGCGCTGATGCGCCGGGCGACTTCGACGCCGCCGGCCGCCTTCGCCTCCACGGCCACGCCGCGCTCGCGCGCGAATCGTTCCGCCAGCTGCGAGAGCAGCTCGCGCGTGGCCATCGAGGAAATCATCGTCAGTGCTTCTTTCACGGTGCTTCCACTTCTTCGTTGTCGTTGGCATTGCCGCTGCCACGCGGCAGCAGCGCATAGACGTCGGCGCGGCGCCGGCCGGTGAGCTGCGCCACCAGCGCCGCGGCGCGGCCGGGCGGGAGCTCGGCCGACAGCAGGTCGAGCGCGCGGCGCACGAAGGCCTCATCCGGCCCCGCGGGCGCAGCGGCGCCGGCGACCACCACGGTGATCTCCCCGCGCGCGAAATTCGCATCCTTTGCCGCGATTTGCAGCAACGAGCCGAGGCTGCCGCGATATACGCTCTCGTGCAGCTTGGTCAGCTCTCGCGCCACCGCGGCCTCGCGGTCGGCGCCGAAGGCTTCCTTCATGTCCTCGAGGGTTTCGGCAATGCGGTGCGGCGCCTCGAAGAAAACCATGGTCCTGCCCTCGCCGGCCAGCGCGCGCAGCGCCGCGCGCCGCGCCGCGGCACGCGCCGGCAGGAAGCCCTCGAAGCAGAACCGCCCGGCCGGCAGGCCGGACAGCGCCAGCGCCAGCAGCACCGCCGAGGGCCCCGGCACCGCCGACACCGGCACGCCGGCCTCGATGGCGGCGCGCACGGTGAGGAATCCCGGGTCCGATACCAGTGGCATGCCGGCATCGGTCACCAGCGCCACCACCGCGCCATCCTGCGCGCGCCGCACCAGCTCGCTGGCGCGCGAGGCCTCGTTGTGCTCATGTGTGGAAAGCAGCGGCTTGTCGATGCCCAACTGCCGCAACAGGCCCGCCGTGTGCCGCGTGTCCTCGGCGGCGATGATGTCGGCGTTTGCCAACACTTCCCGGGCCCGGGGCGGCAGATCCGCAAGATTTCCGATCGGCGTCGCGATCAGTTCGATTCGCCCCTGGGCCATCCTATAATCTTACGCATGCAGCCGCTCCGCCACGCCACTTTCGGGACGCTCGTTGCGGGCGCGCTTTTCCTCCTGCTGGCCGCCTGCGCCACTGCTCCCGGCGGACCGGGACCCGCTTCCGAAGCCCGCGCCGAAAGGCTGCTGCGCCAAGGCAGCCTCGTCGAGGCCGCGCGCATGTACGAGGAGCTGGCGAACAACAACCCGCCGCCCGAGCGCGATGAGTTCGCGCTGTCCGCGGCGCGTGCGTGGCTCGATGCCGACCGTGCCGATGATGCGCAGCGCGCGCTGGCCATCGCCAGTGTGCAATTGCCCGACCGGCAGCACTTCGAGCGCGAGCTGCTCGCCATCGAGATCGCGGCCGCGCGTGGCCAGTACCGCCAGGCCTTCCAGCAGGCCACGCAGCTGGCCGAGCCGCCGCGCCGCGAGGATGCCTCGCGGCTGTTCTACCTGCGCCAGCAGGTGGCGCTGCGCGCCGGCGAACCCGCCGCCGCGGTGCAGGCCGGCATCGCGCGCGAGCGCGCGGCAGCGGACGAGAACGGCCGCACGCGGGCGCGCCGCGACCTGCTGACCGACCTGCGCGCCGCCATCGACCGCGGCCTGCGCATCGACCCGGCCGCGAGCCGCGACGCGCTGGAGCGCGGCTGGCTCGAGATCGCGCAGGTCGCTTCCACCGCCGGCCGCAGCCCGCTGTCGGCGCGCTCGCTGGTCGATCGCTGGCGGCAGCGCTTCCCCGGGCATCCGGCCGCCACCATCGTCGACACCGAGATCATCGATCCGGCGGCGCGCAGCGGCGAACCGGGCGGCGCGCAGCTCAGCCGCATCAGCGGCCCGGTGGCGCTGCTGCTGCCCATGTCCAACCCGCGCCTGGGCCCCTCGGCTGCAACGCTGGTGCGCGACGGCTTCCGCACCGCCGCCGGCCAGCTGCCCGACTCGGGCCTCGGCGACGTGCGCATCTACGACACGCACGCGCAGCCGGTGGGCCAGGCCCTCCGCGGCGCGGTCGCCGATGGCGCCACCTTCATCGTCGGCCCGCTGACGCGCGAGGAGGTGCAGGCCGCCGCCGAGGCGACGGCCTCCAACGTACCCGTGCTGCTGCTGAACACGCTGCCGGCCGGCGCCGGCCGCAACGCCTGGCAGTTCGCGCTGGCGCCCGAGGACGAGGCACGGCAGATCGCCCGCCACCTGGGCGGCCGCGGCGCCAACGTGGCCGTGATGGCGCCCGCCGGCGAATGGGGGCAGCGCGTGGCCGCGGCGTTCTCCGAGGAGCTGGCGCTGTCGGGCGGACGGGTGGCTGCCGAGGGTTACTACAATGTCGCCACCGACATCGAGTTCACGCTGCGCCGGGTGCTGGGCATCGACGCCAGCCGCCAGCGGCGCGAGCGCGTGCAGTCGGCCATCGGCACCGCAGTGGTCGGCGAGGTGCGTCCTGAGCCGCACATCGACGCGCTGTTCGTCGCCGGCTTCGACCCGCTGGCCATGCGCCAGATCCGCCCCTTCCAGCGCCAGTTCAACGCCGCGAACATTCCCACCTACATGACCACGGAGGGCCTGCCCGCCGACCGCACCGGCCTGCGCGACCTCGAGGGCGTGCGGCTGGTGGAGATGCCCTGGTTCGTCGACACCGTCGGCACCGCCGCCGACGTGCGCCTGTCCACCGAGCACGCCTGGAGCAGCGTGGGCAGCGTGCGCGACTCGCGCCTGTTCGCCTTCGGCTACGACGCGGCCATGCTGGCTGCGCAGATGCGCCGCGGCTTCGTCTCCTGGCCGCTGGAGGGCCTCACCGGCCGCATGACGCTGGCGCCGGACGGGCGCATCGAGCGCCAGCTGAACTGGGCGCAGGTTCGCGACGGCCAGATCCAGCCCGCCGACCCGCTCACGAACTGAAGCGGTGCGGCGCCCTCCCACGCCGCCCGACCGCCAGCAGATCGGCCGTGCGGCCGAGGACGCCGCCGCCCGGTTCCTCCAGGCGCACTCCCTGACCATCCTTGCCCGCAACTACCGCTGCCGCAGCGGCGAGATCGACATCGTGGCGCGCGACGCGCGCGGCGTGGTGGTAATCGCCGAGGTACGCCTGCGCGCCGACGCGCGCTACGGCGGCGGCGCGGCCAGCGTGGACTTGCGCAAGCAGCGCCGCATCGAGCGCGCCACCCGCCACCTGCTGGCATGCCAGCCTGCACTGGGCCGGCAGCCGCTGCGTTTCGACGTGCTGGACATGGCGCCGGACGGCGCCGCGGGCTACCGCATCGAGTGGATCAGGCACGCCTTCGAAGCCATGCCGCGATGAACCCCGGGGAAAAACGCGGCGGGGAAGACCCTTTCCGGACCTTCCCCGCTGGCGGTTACTTGACGACCTTGAGGCTGGGCCGGCCGCCCTTGCGCGGCGGGCGCGGCGCATCACCGCCCGGCGGGCGTTCATCCCCGCCGCCCGGCGTGGTGTCTTCCGGCGGCGGCGAGGGCGGCTCGTCGGTGAACACCATGCCCTGCCCCGTCTCGCGCGCGTAGATGCCCATCACCGCGTCGCAGGGCACGCGGATACGGTGGCTGACGCCGGAGAAACGGGCATTGAACTCCACCGTGTCGGCGCCGATCGAGAAGTTCTGCGTCGCCGAGGCGGAGATGTTCAGCACGATGCGCCCTTCCTTGACGAACTGGCGCGGCACCTCGACGCCCTCCACCGTTGCATCGACGATCAGGTGCGGCGTCCAGCCGCAGTCCACGATCCAGTCCAGCATGGCTCGCAACAGGTAGGGGCGTCGCGAGAGTTCAGGCAACTCGCATCTCCCGTTCCTGCGGCGAGAGGCTCAGGCGGAACGCCGGCCGCGAGAACAGCAGGTTGGTGTACTTGAGCAGCGGGGTCAGGTCGCGCGGCACGTCGATGCGGTAGCGCGGCAGGCGCCACAGGATGGGCGCCACCGTCACGTCGACCAGCGACAGCTCGTCGCTCATGAAGTACGGCTTGCTGCGCACGAAGTCGGTGAACTGGATGACCAGCTCGCGCAGCTCGTTGCGCGCCTTGTCGGCCTCGGGGCTGCCCGGCTGCGACTTGTCGAGCTTGCTGGCCAGCCCGTACCAGTCCCGCTCGATGCGGTGCAGGGCGAGGCGGAACTGCGCCCTGGAGACCGGGTCGACCGGCATCAGCGGCGGGTGCGGGAAGCGCTCATCGAGGTACTCGATGATGATGCGCGAGTCGTACAGCACCAGCTCGCGGTCCACCAGCGTGGGCAGCGTGTGGTCGGGGTTGAGATCGAGCAGGTCCTCCGGGAAACGGCCCGGGGTGACGTTGACGATCTCTACCTCGACGTCCTTCTCTGCCAGAACGATTCGGGTCCGGTGGCTGGCAACCTCGTCCGGAGCCGAGAAAAGCGTCATCACGGCGGGCGCGACCTCAGTGCACGTCCTTCCAGTATTCCTTCTTCAACAGCCACGCGAAGCTGGTGAACACGAGCAGGAACAGCACCACCCACACACCGAGGCTGCGGCGCCAGGCCTGCGCGGGCTCGCTCGCGTAGTCGAGGAAGTTCACCGTGTCGCGCACGAAGCCGTCGAACTGCTCGGGCGTCATGCTGCCCGGCTGCAGGTACTCGAAACGCTCCACCGCCGGGTCGCCGCCGTGGCCGCCGGCAGCGCCGTGCTCGGCGAACACCGCGGCCTTCACGCCTTCCAGGCTGGAGAGCACCGCCGGCATCGAGGCGCCGTCGAGCACCAGGTTGTTGGTGCCGGTGACCTTGGAGGGGTCGGCATAGAAGCCCTTCAGGAACTGGAAGATCCAGTCCTTGCCGCGAGAGCGCGCCGTCAGCGACAGGTCGGGCGGCTGCTTGCCGAACCAGGCCTCGGCATCGGCGGCCGGCAGCGTGCTGGTGACGTAGTCGGTCACCTTGGCATCCGCGGGCAGCAGCGTCTTGCCGAGGAGGTCGGCCGGGATCCTCAGGTCATCCGCCAGGCGCGACCAGCGCACGTACTTCAGGGAGTGGCAACCCAGGCAGTAGTTCACGAAATTGGCAGCGCCACGCTGCAGCGACGCCGTGTTGGTCACGTCGTTGCCGGCGCGCCAGGCCTGCCAGTTCACGCCTGCCTCGTGCCCGCCCTCGGAAGCTCCCGCCACGCCGGCAAAGGCAAGGGCGGCCAGCACCATCCATTTACGTCCAGAACCCATGTGCATCTTCGAAGCCTTAATGCGAGGAGAAGGTCAGCCGCTCGGGCACGCGCGCGGTGCTCTCACCGCGGGTATAGAACGGCATCAACACGAAGAACGCGAAGTACAGCGTCGTGAAGATGCGCGCGAGCAGCACATAGATGCCCTCGGCAGGCTTCAGGCCCAGGTAGCCCAGCACGACGAAAGAAATCGCGAACACGGTCAGCGCGATCCGCCAGCTGGCCGGGCGGTAGCGCCAGGACTTGACCGGCGAGCGGTCCAGCCACGGCAGCACCACCAGGCACAGCAGCGACAGCGCCATCAGCAGCGCGCCCATCTGCTGGTCCGGAACCGCGCGCAGGATGGCGTAGAACGGGGTGAAGTACCACACCGGCGCGATGTGCTCCGGGGTGGACATCGGGTTGGCCGGCTCGAAGTTCGGCGCCTCCAGGAACAGGCCGCCGAAGGTCGGCACGAAGAACACCACCACCGCGAAGGCGATCAGGAACACGCCCACGCCCACCAGGTCCTTGACCGTGTAGTAGGGATGGAACGGGATGCCGTCCAGCGGCTTTCCGTCCGGGCCCTTCTTCGCCTTGATCTCGATGCCGTCGGGGTTGTTCGAGCCGTTGTGGCGCAGCGCCACCAGGTGCAGCACCACCAGCAGCAGCAACACCAGCGGCACCGCCACCACATGCAGCGAGAAGAAGCGGTTCAGCGTGGCATCGGCGATGCCGTAGTCGCCGCGGATCCACTCCACCAGGCCCGGCCCGATGACCGGGATGGTGCCGAACAGGTTCACGATCACCTGCGCGCCCCAGAACGACATGTTGCCCCACGGCAGCACGTAGCCCATGAAGGCCTCGGCCATCAGCGCCAGGTAGATCAGCATGCCGAACAGCCACAGCAGCTCGCGCGGCGCCTTGTACGAGCCGTACAGGAATGCGCGGAACATGTGCAGGTACACCACGATGAAGAAGAACGAGGCGCCCGTGGAGTGCATGTAGCGGATCAGCCACCCGTAGGGGACCTCGCGCATGATGTACTCGACGGAGTCGAACGCCGTGGCCTCCCCGACCTTGTAGTGCATGGTCAGGAAGATGCCGGACAGCAGCTGGATCACCAGCGCCACGATCGACAGGACGCCGAAGTAGTACCAGAAGTTGAAGTTCTTCGGCGCGTAGTAGCCGGTCAGCTGCGACTCGATGAACTGGTCGACGGGCAGGCGCTTGTTGAGCCAGCCCAGGAAGCCCTTGCGCTCGGGCTGCGAGGTGGAATTGGCCATCGGTGTCATGCCTCCTGCGTGTCAGCGTCGACGCCGATCACCAGGGTGTTCTCGTCGGGGAAGGAGTAGTTGGGGACGATCAGGTTGGTCGATGCCGGCGAGCCGGCGAACACGCGCCCGGACAGGTCGAACTTCGAGCCATGGCAGGGGCAGAAGAAGCCGCCCGGCCAGTTCTCGCCCAGCTCGGGCGAGGCGCCGGCATCGAAGCGGGCCTTCGGCAGGCAGCCCAGGTGGGTGCAGGTGCCCTCGACGACCAGGAACTCGGGGCGGGCGGCACGCGCCTCGTTGCGGGCGTACTCGGGCTGCAGCGAGGAGGCGGAATCAGCGTCCTTCAGGTCCTTCTCGTGACCGGACAGCCGCGCCAGCATCTCCGGCGTGCGACGCACCACGTAGATGGGCTTCTTGCGGTAGATGAAGGTCACCATCTGGCCCGGCTCGATCTTGGTCAGGTCGACCGTGACCGGGGCGCCGGCCGCGCGAGCCCGTTCCGAGGGAGCCCACGAGGCGATGAACGGGACCGCGGCGAAGGCTGCGCCGACCACGCCGGTGGCTGTGGTGGCGAAAGTGAGGAAGCCGCGGCGGTCCTGGTCGACCTCGGGCTTGGGGACTACGGCGTCGATAGGGTCGGTCATCAAGATTTCCGAAGACTTGCTTTTGTTTCTGGCCGGAAACCCGCGACGAGGTCGGCTGACCCCTGCGGTCCGGTCAGCCGCGCATTATACACTAGCGCTTTCACCCGCCCATCGGTGGGCCACGCCATGAGCATGCCAGGCACCCTGCGACAGTACGCGCTCTTCATTGCGGGTTCCGTACTCGGCGGCATCGCGGTGGCGCTGCTGGCGCTGGAATTCTGGCCGGGACTGGGTGGCAAGGCCGGCCTGGCCGGCCGGTCCGGTGCATGGCCCGGATCCGCCGGCGCCACCGAGGCCGGCATGCTGCTGCAGCCGGCAGCAACCTTCGCCCCGGCGGTCCAGCGCAGCGCCCCGGCCGTGGTCAGCATCTACACCCGCCGCGCCGAGCCGGCGCCGCACGTCGAACACTCGCCCGGCCAGCCGGTGGCGCCACGCTACCGCGATGGCCTGGGCTCGGGCGTGATCGTCGATGCACAGGGGCACATCGTCACCAACCAGCACGTGATCCAGAACTCCGAGCGCATCCGCGTGCAGCTCGCCGACGGCCGCGAGGGGCCGGTGACGGTGGTGGGCAGCGACCCGGACACCGACATCGCGGTGCTCAGGCTCGACCTGCCCGACCTGCCGGTGATGCCCCTGGGCCGCTCCGGCAACGTGCAGGTGGGCGACGTGGTGCTGGCCATCGGCAACCCGCTGGGCCTGGCGCAGACCGTCACGGCCGGCATCATCAGCGCCACCGGCCGCGCCGAGCTGGGCATCGTCACTTTCGAGGACTTCATCCAGACCGACGCGGCCATCAACGAGGGCAACTCCGGGGGCGCGCTGGTGAACACCCGCGGCGAGCTGATCGGCATCAACACCGCGGTGCTGGGCCGGAGCAGCCATGCCGAGGGCATCGGCATCGCCATCCCGGTGGACATGGTGCGCGGGGTGATGCGCGAGATCCTGGCCAACGGCCGCGTGGTGCGCGGCTGGCTCGGACTGGTGCTGGAGGACGTGCCCGAGGCAGATGCCGCCACCGCCGGACTGCCGCGCGGCGGCGTGGTGGTGGCCAATTTCTTCCGCGGCTCCCCTGCCCTGGCGGCAGGAATGGCGCGCGGCGACATCATCGAATCCATCAACGGCACCCGCGTGCGCAGCGCACGCGACGCGCTGGCGCGCATCGCCGGCCGCCAGCCCGGCAGCACGCTGCAGCTGGGCGCGTTGCGCGGCGGGATACCGCTGTCCTTCGAGCTGGAGGTGGCGGAAACGCCGCAGCGGCAGTAGCCGCTTCAGCGCGCCGGGCTCACCGGCACGCGGCGGATCTGCGCGCCCAGCTGCGCCAGCTTCTCCTCGATGGACTCGTAGCCGCGGTCGATGTGGTAGATGCGGTCGATCTCGGTGCGCCCCTCGGCCACCAGTCCCGCGATCACCAGGCTGGCCGAGGCGCGCAGGTCGGTGGCCATCACCGGCGCCGCGGTCAGGTGCGGCACGCCCTTGATGATGGCGGTGTTGCCTTCCAGCCGGATCTCCGCGCCCAGGCGGCGCAGCTCCAGCATGTGCATGAAGCGGTTCTCGAAGATGGTCTCGGTGATGGTGCCCACGCCCTCGGCGACGCAGTCCAGCGCCGCGAACTGCGCCTGCATGTCGGTGGGGAAGGCCGGGTACGGCGCGGTGCGCACGTCCACCGACTTCGGCCGCCGGCCGCGCATGTCGAGCTCGATCCAGTCCGCGCCGGTCTTCACCTCGGCGCCGGCCTCCTGCAGCTTCAGCAGTACCGCATCCAGGTGCGAGGGATCGGTGTTGCGCGCCATGACGCGCCCGCCGGTGATGGCGCCGGCCACCAGGAAGGTGCCGGTCTCGATGCGGTCGGGCTGCACCTCGTGGTGCGCGCCGTGCAGGCGCTCCACGCCCTCGACCACGATGCGGTCGGTGCCGGCCCCCTGGATCTTCGCCCCCATCTTGATGAGGAAGTCGGCGAGGTCGACCACCTCGGGCTCGCGCGCGGCGTTCTCGATCACGGTCTGGCCCTCGGCCAGCACCGCCGCC
>CAYVZE010000035.1:0-27918 GCA_964455685.1 uncultured Steroidobacteraceae bacterium | reverse complement strand
GCATCCGCGACGCCGGCGGCCTGATCGTCATCGACTTCATCGACATGGAGTCCTCCAAGCACCAGCGCGAGGTGGAGGAGCGGCTGCGCGAGGCGGTCAAGCAGGACCGCGCCCGCATCCAGATCGGCCGCCTGTCGCGCTTCGGCCTGCTGGAGATGTCGCGCCAGCGCCTGCGTCCCTCGGTCAGCGAGCACAGCCACGTGGCCTGCCCGCGCTGCGCGGGACTGGGCACCATCCGCAGCGTGGAGTCGATGGCGCTGGCCATCCTGCGCCTGGCCGGCGAGGACGCGCGCAAGGAGCGCACCGCGCGGCTGATCGTGCAGGTGCCGGTGAACGTGGCCACCTACCTGATGAACGAGAAGCGTCGCACGCTCTCCTCCATCGAGGAGAAGTGCGGCATCGACCTGATCCTGGTGCCGAACCCCAACATGGAGACGCCGGAGTTCGAGATCCGGCGCGTGCGCACCGACGAGGCCGGCCTGCCGGAGAACTCGCAGACCTCGTACAAGATCCCCTCCCCGCCGCCGGCGCCGGACGTCACCGCGCTGCAGCCCAAGCGTCCCGCGCCGCCGGTGCCGGCCGTGACCACCATCATTCCCACCGCTCCCGCGCCGTCGGCGCCGGAGCCGCCGCCCCTGCCGCCGCCGGCCCCCGCGCCGCGCCGCGGCCTGATCGGCGCGCTCAAGAGCTTCCTTTTCGGTGATGCGCCGGCCGCCAATGACTCCGGCGAGAAGAAGGAACCCGCGCGCGGCGAACGCAAGGGCAGCCGCGACGGCCGCAACCGCGATCGTGACCGCACCCGCCGCGGGCGCGACCGCGACGAGCGCGGCGAGCGCAAGGAGAAGGACAAGGACCGCGAGCAGAAGGGCCGCGAGAAGGAGCAGCGCAAGGCCGAGGATTCGCGCCGTTCGCAGGGCCAGCAACAGCAGCAGCGCGGCGAACGCAAGGAGAAGGACAAGGAGCGCGAGCGCCAGCAGCAGCAACAGCAGCAGGCGCGCGCCGCCGAACCCGCCAAGGCCGAGGCCACGGTGGATGCGGCAGCGCCCGCCTCGCCCGATGCCGGTGCAGCCGCTGCCGGCACCGGCGAGAAGCGCTCGCGTCGCGGCGGCCGCCGCCGTCGCGGCCGCGGTGGACGAGGCGGCGAAGGGGCGGCCGCGGCCGGGCTGAACGGCAACGGCGCCCTGCCCGAGGAAGCTGCCGCCGCGCCGGCCGATGCGCCCGAGGCCCATGGCTCCCATGGCGCCAACGGCTCGGGCGAAACCCATGCCGAGCCGCGCCCGCAGCCGCGCATCGAGGCCAGCGATGACCTGCGCCCCGACCCGGATGCGCCGCCGCGCAGCCAGCAGCCCCGGCCGGTGATGCCGCCGCCGCCCGAGCGGCCCACGGTGGTGTGGTCGTCGGCCCCCGCCCCGGTCTCCGGCGCGCCCGCCGACAGCGCCCAGCGCGAGGAGTAGCACCGTGTCCCCGGACATGCGGGGACCGCAGCGCCTCACCGGACCAGCCAGTCTCGTGGGCCGCGTCATCGGCGCGCTGGCCACCCTCGGCGCGCTGGTGCTGGGCCTGATGTTCTCGGTCGTGGCATTCGGCGTGGCGCTGGTGGCCGGCCTCGCCGTCTGGGGATGGATGTGGTGGAAGATGCGCGGCCTGAAGCGCCGGATGCAGCAGGACCCGCGCTACCAGCAGTTCCGCGACATGGCGTCAGGACCTGACGCCATGCGCCCCGGTGAGGGCAACATCATCGAGGGCGAGGTGCTGCGCGGCGAATGGAAGGACGAGCCCGGCCGCCGCGGCTGAGTTACCGGCCCCGGCGCATGCCGCCGGCCACCGCCGCCCGCGGCGACAGTTCCCCCGCCTCGATCTTCCTGATCAGGCTCCGCACGCCCAGCTCGGCCAGGTCGAGCACATGGTCGAAGTGCTCTGCCCCGCCGTAGTACGGGTCGGGCACGATGGGGCTGTCCACTTCCTCGCACCATTCCAGGAACAGCCGCGCGCGCTGCTCAAGGCCACCCGGCGCGATGGCGCGCAGGTTGTCGAGGTTCTCCTCGTCCATGGCCAGCAGCAGGTCGAAGCGGCGGAAGTCCTCGCGCTGCACCTGCCGCGCGCGCAGCCCCGAGATGTCGTAGCCGCGCGCGCGCGCATGGCGGATGGCGCGCGCATCCGGCGGCTCGCCGATGTGGTAGCCGGCCGTGCCGGCCGAATCAAAGCCCAGTCCGAGGTGCGGCGCCTCGCGCGCCGCCAGGTGCCTTGCCACGCCCTCGACCGTGGGCGAGCGGCAGATGTTCCCGAGGCAGACGAAAAGGATGTTCATCGCTCAACGCGGGCGCGGTGCGCCGTCATAGGTGGTCAGTACGCCATAGAGATCCGGCCGCCGGTCGCGGAACACGAACCAGCCCTCGCGCACCTCCGCCAGTTCGGCCAGGTCGAACTGCGCCAGCAGCACCTGCTCCTCTTCCTCGCCGGCCTCGGCCACCTTGGCGCCGTGGGCGTCGGCGATGAACGAGGAGCCATAGAAGCGGATGTACAGTTCCTCGGGCGACTGCAGCGAACGCTCGGTGCCGATGCGGTTGGAGGCGATGAGCGGCATCAGGTTGGCGGCCGCATGTCCCTGCTGCGTGCGCTGCCAGTGCTCGCGCGAGTTCAGCGGCGGCGCCGGCGGCGGCTCGCTGCCGATGGCGGTGGGATAAAGCAGCATCTCCGCGCCCATCAGCGCCATCGCGCGCGCGCACTCCGGGAACCACTGGTCCCAGCAGATGCCCACGCCGATGCGGCCGAAGCGCGTGTCCCACACATGGAAGCCGGTGTCGCCCGGCGCGAAGTAGGTCTTCTCCTGGTAGCCCGGGCCGTTGGGGATGTGCGCCTTGCGGTACAGGCCCAGCACCTCGCCGTCGGCATCGATGATGGCCACGCTGTTGAAGGCGCTCTGGCCGGCACGCTCGAAGAAGCTCACCGGCAGCACCACGCCGAGCTCGCGCGCCACCGTGCGCATGCGCTTCACCGCCGGGTTCTGCGCCAGCGTGGTGGCCAGCCGCAGGTGCCGCGCGTCCTGCTCGATGCAGAAGTACGGCGTCTCGAACAGTTCCTGCAGCAGGATCACCTGCGCGCCGCCGCCGGCGGCCTCGCGCACCAGCCGCTCGGCGGTGGCGATGTTGGCGTCGCGGTCCCAGCCGCAGGCGAACTGGGTGGCCGCGACGGTGACCCGCCGCGGCGCGCGTGAAAGATGGGATGGAAGCTGTCCGGGGCTCATCGCGCCACGGTATCATGCGTCCCCGTGATCAATGCAGTGGCCGACTACTGGCGCCGGTACCGGGCGCTGCCCGTGCTGTCCAGGGAACTGCTGACCCTGGCGCTGATGCTGCTGGTGGCGCTGACGCTGCTGCCGGTGGCCATCTGGTTCGCCGGCCAGGCCTTCCTCGGCGATTACATCCGCGATCCCTCGGGCTCCCCCACCGGCGGCTTCGGCGCCCTGTGGCTGGACTATGTGCGCGGCATCCTCTCCGGCTCGCTGGGCTACTGGGTGGCCTTCCTGGGCCCGTGGGTGCTGCTGATGGCCCTGCGCGGCCTCATCGCGCTGCGCCGCCACGAGAGGCGCAGCCACCCGGCTTCGCCGAAACATGACATAAATCAGCCACTTGCTTGACGCGCTCCACAGAAATGCCCAACATCAGTGCCATGGACGGTGGTTCCGACAAGAAGAAGGTTGACCCGGCGGATACCGCCCGCATCAACCGCCGCGATACCGTCCTCGCCCAGATCGAGGCCGCGCTGCTGGCCGACAAGCTCGCCATCGAAGAAATGAAGAACCACGGCGGCGGCGATCCGTACAACTCCGCCGCCACCGGCACCGACCACATCGCCCGCTCGGGCGTGTGGCACGTCAAGCGCCCGCGCTGATCCCCGGCCGGTCACTCCGGCCAGTAATACGACCCCACCACCAGCACCGCGACGGCCAGCGCCAGGGCGGCCCCCGTGCGCCATGAACGCTTCTTGATCTGGCCCAGGAATGCGGCTACCGAAGTCGCCGTGAGCAAGACTGCCCAGGCAATGGCCGTCAGCAGGGGCCGGAACTCCACCGAAAGGCGGTCATGGAACTCTGGCAGCAGCAGGAACACCAACAATGTCATGATGAGGCCTGCCAGCAGTGCAACCGAGGAGCCCATGACGATGCCGATCAGTGCCGCAAGCGGTTGCACAACCTCTACCCTCCTTCTAGCCTCAGGAACATGACTGTAAACGAACTCTCTCGGCGCGCGCGCCGCCCCCTGGGCACGGTCGCACTGTCGGCCCTGCTGGTGCTTTCCCTCATGGGCGCGGGCTCCACCGGTGCGCCCGCCGCCGGGCAGGCGCAGGTCTCGCTGCCCGAGGGCGCCCTGGTCCCGCCGGAGCGCCAGTCGCGCACGGCCAAGCGCATCGCCAGCCTGCTGACCAGCGCGCACTACTCCCGCGCGGCCATCGACGACCGCATGTCGGA
The DNA here is from genome assembly GCA_964455685.1 of uncultured Steroidobacteraceae bacterium. Classification (GTDB taxonomy): domain Bacteria; phylum Pseudomonadota; class Gammaproteobacteria; order Steroidobacterales; family Steroidobacteraceae; genus ZC4RG30. Next base: position 23,450 of record CAYVZE010000035.1, on the reverse strand, counting down.
GCAGGTGTACAAGCGCTACCTCGACTCGCTCGACGGCCAGCGCAGCTACCTGCTCGCCAGCGACGTGGCCGAGTTCGAGACCTGGAAGCTGCGCTTCGACGACATGATCCGCAGCGGCAGCGTCGAGCCGGCCTTCGCCATGTATGCGCGCCTGCAGCAGCGCAACCAGGAGCGCATCGAGTATGCCCTGAAGCTGCTGGAGACGGAGCCTGATTTCACCGTCCGCGAATCCTTCGAGTTCGACCGCAAGAACGCACCCTGGCCTGCCAGCACCGCGGAGCTCGATGAGCTGTGGCGCAAGCGCGTGAAGAACGATGCGCTGTCGCTGGCGCTGGCCGGCAAGGAGTGGCCGGAGATCTCCGAGACGCTGAAGAAGCGCTACGAGCGCGTGCTCAAGCGCGCCAGCCAGGTCACGGCCGACGAGGTGTTCGAGATCCTGATGAACGCCTACGCGCGCACCTTCGACCCCCACTCCAGCTACTTCTCGCCGCGCAACTCCGAGGAGTACCGCATCGAGATGAGCCTGTCGTACGAGGGCATCGGCGCCACGCTGCAGTCCGAGGACGACTACGCCAGCATCGTGAACCTGATCCCCGGCGGCCCGGCCGCCGCGGCCGGCACGCTGGGCATCAATGACCGCATCACCGCCATCGCGCAGGGCAACGGCGAGTTCCAGGATGTGATCGGCTGGCGCCTCGACGACGTGGTCGACCTGATCCGGGGCAAGGGCGGCACCGTGGTGCGCCTGCAGGTGCTGCCGGCCGGCGCCGCGCCCGGCTCGCCCGAGAAGATCGTCGAGCTCACCCGCGGCAAGGTCACGCTCGAGAACAAGGCCTCGAAGAAGGAGCTGCGCAAGGTCACGCGCAACGGCAAGGAGCTGAACATCGGCGTGATCAACGTGCCCACGTTCTACCGCGACGTGGACGCCGAGGCGCGCAACGAGAAGGACTTCCGCTCCACCACCCGCGACGTGCAGAACCTGCTGGCCGAGCTGCAGAAGGAAGGCCCGATCGACGGCCTGATCCTCGACCTGCGCGGCGACGGCGGCGGCTTCCTGCCGGAGGCCACGGCGCTGACCGGCCTGTTCATCGATCGCGGCCCGGTGGTGCAGCTGAAGGACTACACCGGTCGCGTCGAGGTGCTCGACGACCCGATCCCGGGCACGGTCTACGACGGGCCGATGGTGGTGCTGATCGACCGCTACAGCGCCTCGGCCTCGGAGATCTTCGCCGGCGCCATCCAGGACTACGGCCGCGGCCTGGTGATCGGCCAGCGCAGCTTCGGCAAGGGCACGGTGCAGAACCTGATCCCGCTGGACCGCTGGAGCAACAAGCCCGTGGAGGGCCAGCTCACGGTGACCATCGGCAAGTTCTACCGCGTCACCGGCGAGAGCACGCAGCACCGCGGCGTGGAGCCGGACATCGCGCTGCCCTCGGCCATCAGCATCGAGGAAGTCGGCGAGAGCGCGCTGGAGGCTGCCCTGCCCTGGGACCGCATCCAGCCGGCCAGCTTCCGTCGCGTGAACCTGCCTGCCGCCATGCCGCCGGCCGCCGAACTGGCGCGGGTCGAGGCCGAGCGCGCGAAGGACGACCCGGACTTCAACTGGCTGGTGGAAAGCATTGCCGCCAACGAGCGCCTGCGCGGCCAGAAATCGCTGTCGCTGAACCTGGAAGAGCGCAAGGCCGAGCGCGAGCGGCTGGATGCCGAGCGGCTGGCGCGCGAGAACAAGCGCCGCCAGGCCCGGGGGCTGGCGCCCTTCGCCACGCTCGAGGAGCTGGAGAAGGCCAACCAGGACGAGGCCAGCAAGGTGCCCGACGTGCTGCTCGACCGCACCACGCAGATCATGGCCGACATCATCGCGGGCCTGCCGGCGAGCGCGCCGGCGACGGTGGCGCGCAAGACGGCCGAAGCCGCGGGCGCGAACTGACGGGGTGTCCCGGGGCGGCCGCGCAACGCGGCCGCTATTCCTCGGTGCTGTAGAACAGCTCGGAGATCGCCCAGAGGTCTTGCCGCAGCAGGTCCCAGTGCATCTGCTGGCCGCGCGCCAGCCCGGAGCGCAGCGCCAGGTGCACGGAATCATCCCGCGGCAGCGTCTCGCCCGGCAGCCGGTACTGCGCGTTGGCGGCCAGGTGGTCTGCCAGGCGGCGGGCCTCGGAGGCCAGGCCCTGCGGGTTGCCGGTCAGCGCCGCGCGCGCCTTCGCGATTTCCTGCATCGACGCCATGGCCTGCTCGGGCGTGCCCTCCATCAGCGGCTCGGCCCGCGACATGGCCTCGATCATGCGCTTGACCAGGGTGTGCGGCACGACCCGCAGCGCCAGCACCTGCGCGGCGGCGATGATGGTCAGGTTCAGCATGCGCCGGGCGTCCAGCGAGAGCCCGGGATAGCGGGCACCGCCGGCCTCCTCGATCTTCACCAGCTGCGCGCGCGCCTCCTCCAGTTCCTGCTCGGTGGAAGCGGCTTCGGCCTCGATGGCAGCGCGCTGGCGCAGAAGCTCGCGGCGGCGGAAGTAGTGCCACCAGCGCTGCGAGGCGGCCAGTGCCGACTGCACCGCCGCCAGCCGCTCGCGCACGTCGGCGGCGGCATTCTCGGCGCGCGCCGCGGCGGCGCGCGCATCCTGCTGGCGTTCGAACAGCTGCCGGTTCAGGTCGGCCAGGAACTGCCTGCGCTCGCGCTCCTCGCGCGCCCTGGCCAGCTCGCGCACCAGCGCGGCGATCTGGTTGTGGCCGGTCTCCCACAGCTCGCGCAGCTGGTAATGCACCAGGCAGTGCAGGCCGCTGACGGGCTGGCCCAGGAACGCCTCCAGCCGCTGCAACTGCTCGCGCACGCGTGCCGTGGCGGCCTCCTGCAGCTTGACCCGGTCCTTGAGGCGGTGGACCTCGTCCTGGGTCTCGGCAAGCGTCTTCTTCAGTTCCGCGCGGTTACGGAACAGCTGGATGAGGCGCTCATCCTCCGGCGCCTCCGGGTGCTCGAATTTCACCCGGGTACGGAGGAGCTTTCCAAGCCAGTTGGAGTAGTCCGACAGAAACAAGCGGGGTGTATCCCTTCAGGCCAGGCTGTGTCCGAGGTCCAGGCAGTATTCCAGCCACTTGTTTAACATGTTGTTGTACAGCCAGCGCTGCTGCAGTTCACGCTCTGCCTGCAGCGGGTTGCTGGAACAGGGCTCGGGCTGGTCGGCCGGCCAATGCTGCGCCTGCGCCATGCGGGCGTCAGTGTAGACCCGGATCCTGACGTCCGGATATGTGAGGAAGGTCTCAAGCCCGGGGCCCACTACCCCGGGGTCGTGGAACAGGTGGGTCAGGCCCACGGTGGTCGTGTACGGGCACTGCTCCAGCACGGTGAGCCTCAGGTCGCAGCCCCCGGCCACCCGCGAGATCCTCTCCCCCGTGAGCTTCGCCGGGTCGCCCGTCAGCCGCGTCAGGCGGATGTAGTTGCTCTCGTACAGCGACATCAGCGCCGCGAAGCCGCGCGGGCGCGCGCGCCAGCTCGCCGGCAGCAGCGCCTCGTTCCCGTCCCGCAGGTTCACGCCACCACCGCGGGCGCCTGGGCGGCTTCGACGAACAGCTTCTCGCGATAGAAGGCGAGCTCGCGGATGGAGTCGTGGATGTCGGCCAGCGCCAGGTGCGAGGCCTGTTTCTCGAAACCGGCCGCCAGCTGCGGGGCCCAGCGGCGCGCCAGCTCCTTCAGCGTGCTGACGTCGAGGTTCCGGTAGTGGAAATAGCGCTCCAGCTGCGGCATCAGCCGCGCAAGGAAGCGCCTATCCTGGCAGATGCTGTTGCCGCACATCGGCGAGACGCCGCCGGGCACCCACTGGCGCAGGAAATCGAGCGTGGCGGACTCGGCCTCGGCCAGCGTCACCCGGCTCTCGCGCACGCGCGCGATCAGGCCGCTGGCGCCGTGCTGGCGCGTGTTCCACTCGTCCATGCCCGCCAGCACTTCATCGCTGGTGTGGATCGCGAAAACCGGCCCTTCGGCAAGCACGCGCAGGTGCGCGTCGGTCACCACGGTGGCGATCTCGATGATCGTGTCCACTTCCGGCTTCAGGCCGGTCATTTCCAGATCGATCCAGATCAGGTTGTCGCGATGCTGCACGGATACCTCGGAAAAACGGGGTCTGTGGCATTCTAGGGGCCGTGATTGCCGAAGTCATCGCCACCTTTGGAAGGCACCTCCTGCTGCGGGATGCAGACGGCACACAGTACAAGGCGCGACCGGTCGGGCGGAAGCTCGAAATCGTCTGCGGCGACCGGGTAGAATGTGAATCCACCAGGGGTGAAGTGCTGGTGCGCTCCACCCTGCCGCGCGCCACCTTCCTCCGTCGCACCAACCTGCGCGGCCGCAGCGAACCCTTCGCCGCCAACCTCACGCAGATCGCCGTCGTGGTGGCGGCGCGTCCCGCGCCCGACCTGTTCCTGCTCGACCGCTACCTGTGTGCGGCCGAATGTGCTGGCTTGAAGGGCCTCATCGTCGCCAACAAGAGCGACCTGCCCGGCAGCACCGGACTCATCGCCGCGCTCGACGTGCACGCGCGGCTCGGTTACCGCATCGTCAGCGCCAGCACGCGCGACGCCGACGGCGGCAGATCCGGCGACGGCCTGGCGCCGCTGCGCGAGGCGCTGCGCGATGCCACCACCATCCTGGTCGGCCAGTCCGGCGTGGGAAAGTCGTCGCTGACGCGGCTGCTCTGCCCCGATGCGGCCGACATCGCCGTGGGCGAACTGGTGCGGGAGGAGGAAGGCCGCCACACCACCACCGCCTCGCACCTGTACGACTGCGCCGGCGGCGGACGGCTGATGGACTCGCCCGGCGTGCGCGACTTCGCACCCGCCATCGACGACCTGGAGCCGGCCACGCTGGGCTTCCGCGAGGTGGCGCGGCTTGCGCCCGGCTGCCGCTTCCTCGACTGCCTGCACATGGCCGAGCCGGGCTGCGCGGTGCGCGATGCCGTCGCCGCCGGTGACATGGACGCGCGCCGCTACGAGAGCTACAGGCGCCTGCGCCGGCTGTACGAGGAACTCTGGGATGAGCGTCCCCCGGCCGAGCGGGCCGCGCGCGCCCGCCTCTCGCACCGTCCCGGCTGAGGCGCCGCGCGTCCTCAGGCGGCGCGGTCCGGCAGCGGCTCGGTGGATTCCGGCGCCTGCACGTCCACCACCGTGAGGCGGCGCGCGCCGCCCACCGGCGAGGGCCACTCGATGGAGTTGCCGGCACGCATGCCCAGCAGCGCCGCGCCGATCGAGGTCAGCACCGACAGGCGGTTGTCCTGCAGGCTGGCCTCCTGCGGCCACACCAGCTTCACCACGCGCTGCTGGCCGCTCTGCTCATCCACGTAGGTCACCTGCGAGCCCACGCGGGCCACGCCCGCGTCGCACTCCTGGTCGGGCACCACCTGCGCCCGCGCCAGCTCGCGCGCCAGGTAGTCGGCCACGTCCGGGGCCTGCCGTTCGGCAGCACCCGCAAGGTTCATCAGCCGGTCGTAGTCGCCGGCCGGGATGACGATCTGGGGCAGCTGCGCCGCACCGGAAGTCTGGTACTGCATGTCGTTCCACTCCTGGAAATGAAGCCCCGGAGGCCGCGATGGATGCGGAGTACTCCTGGCTGGATTGAAAAATGGGAAAGCTGTGTTGGGGGAATCGCCCCGTCCGGACCGGCCCCGGACGAAGGGCGGAAAAACGCCTACGTCCGGGGCGAATGGCCCTGGATGGGATGTCCCGCTGCGTGCAGCACGGTGGGGACGTTCATGGAGACGTAAGCGGTCATGTACCTGAGAATAGGGTCTTGCCGCGGATAGTCAACAGTACCCTTCGGATAGCGTGGAAATCAGGGTTCCCCCGGGTCCCGGGGGCCGCCGGCGGGTGGCCCGGCGTTCAGCCCACGCTCTGCCGGCCGGCCAGCGCCGCCGCCAGCGTACCGCCGTCCACGTATTCCAGCTCGCCGCCGAAGGGCACGCCCTGGGCGATGCGCGTGGCCACCAGGCCCCTCGCCCGCGCCATCTCGGAGATGAAGTGCGCGGTGGCCTCGCCCTCGACGGTGGAATTGGTGGCCAGGATGACCTCCTTCACCACGCCCTCGGCGAACAGCAGGTCCAGCTCGTGCAGGCCCAGCTCGGCCGGGCCGATGCCGTCCAGCGGCGAGAGGTGGCCCATCAGCACGAAATAGCGGCCGCGGTAGGCGCCGGAGTTCTCCACTGCGATCACGTCGGCGGGTGACTCCACCACGCACAGCAGCGACTGCTCGCGCGAAGGCGAGGCGCACAGCGGGCACAGCTCGCCCTCGGCCAGCATGCGGCAGCGCCGGCAGCGGCCCACCTTCTCCAGCGCATGCTCGAGCGCCTGCGACAGCTCGCGCGCGGCCGCGCGGCGGTCCTGCAGCAGGCGGAAGGCCAGGCGCTGCGCGCTCTTCGGCCCGATGCCCGGCAGCGCGTGCAGGGCATCGATGAGGCGCGCCAGCGCTTCAGGATGCTTCATCGATCAGAACGGCAGCTTCATGCCCGGCGGCAGCGGCAGCCCGGCCATCGCGCCGGCCATCTTCTCGTTCACGGCCGTGGCCACCTTGCGCGCGGCATCGTTGATGGCCGCGGCGATCAGGTCCTCGAGCATCTCGCGGTCCTCGCCCATCAGCGACGGGTCGATCTGCACGCGCGAGCACTCGTGCTTGCCATTGAGCGTGACCTTGACCATGCCCGCACCGGACTCGCCGGTAACGGTGAGCTGGGCCACCTCGGCCTGGGCCTTCTGCAGGTTCTCCTGCATGGCCTGCGCCTGTTTCAGGATGTTGCCGATGTTGCCGCGCATTCAATTCTCCTCGGTGAAATTCGGTCGCACGGACTCGGGGAAGATGGTCGCGCCCATGCGCTCCTTGAAAGCCTGGATGGTGGGATCGGATTCCAGCGCCGCACGCGCCTCGGCGATGCGCTGCTCGTCCTGGCGCATCATCTCGCGCGCCGGCGTCACCGGCGCGCCCTCGGCCGGGACCTCGAACTGCAGCCTGACCGGCTCTCCCAGGTAGCGCGAGAGCGCCTCGGTGAGGCGCGCCTCGTTGCCCGGCGTGCGCGTGGCGCGCGCATCCAGCAGCAGCTGCACCACGTTGCCGCGGCGGCCGCCCAGGGCGCAGTTGGCGGCCAGCTGGCGCGCCGAGCCGGCAAGGCCCAGCCGTTCGACGATGGCCGACCAGTTGGCCGGCTCCAGCGGCAGCGCCGGACCGGCGCCGGCGCCGTCAGCCGCGACAGCCACCGCGGCCGCAGGTGCAGCAGCGCGCGGGGCCGCACCGGCCTGCGGCCGCGCCGGCGCGCTGGCCACGGATGGATGGGCCGTCGCACGCGCCATGCCGGCCCGCACCGCTGCCGCCCCGGTGGGCCGGCCGGACGCGCCCTCGCCCGTCCCGGCGGCGCCCTCGGCGCCCGGGCGGAATGCCAGCATGCGCACCAGCGTCAGCGCGAAGCCGCTGCGCTGGTCGCCGGCCAGCGGCAGGTCGCGGCGGCCGTGCACGCCGACCTGCCAGTACAGCTGCAGGTCCTCGGGCGTGATCGCGCCGGCCAGCTCGGCCAGCACCTCCGGCGGCACGTCGTCGTCCTCGTCATAGGGCTTGCCGGCGGCCTGGTACAGCGCCACGCGCGCCAGCAGGCTCACCAGCTCTTCGAGCAGCTGCACGTAGTCGGGCGAGAACTGCTCGAGCTGGCGCGCATGCTCCAGCAGCGCCCCCATGTCCTGCGCCGCCAGCAGCCGCGCCAGCTGCACCACGTGCGCCCGGTCCACCGTGCCCAGCATGGCGCGCGTCTCGGCCTCGCGCACCTCGCGCGAGCCGCCGAACGCCAGCTGCTGGTCGAGCAGCGACAGCGCGTCGCGCAGCGAGCCGTCGGCGGCGGTGGCGATCAGGCGCAGCGCCGCCGGCTCCGCCGACACGCCCTCCTGCCCGAGGATGTACGACAGGCGCGACTGGATCAGGCCCACCGGCAGGCGCTTGAGGTTGAACTGCAGGCAGCGCGACAGCACGGTGACCGGCAGGCGCTGCGGGTCGGTGGTGGCCAGCAGGAACTTCACGTGCTCCGGCGGCTCCTCCAGCGTCTTCAGCAACGCGTTGAAGGAGTGCGTGGAGAGCATGTGCACTTCGTCGATCAGGTAGATCTTGTAGCGGCCGCGCGCCGGCAGGTACTGCACGTTGTCCAGCAGCTCGCGCGTGTCCTCCACCTTGGTGCGCGAGGCGGCGTCGATCTCGATCAGGTCCGGGAAGCGGCCGGCATCGATCTCGGTGCAGGCAGCGCACTGGCCACAGGGCTTCGCCGACACGCCCTGCTCGCAGTTCAGGCACTTGGCGAAGATGCGCGCCACGGTGGTCTTGCCCACGCCGCGCGTGCCGGTGAACAGGAAGGCATGGTGGACCCGGCCGGCATCCAGCGCATTCGTCAGGGCCTTGAGCACGTGCTCCTGCCCCGACATCTCGTCGAAGCTCCTGGGACGCCACTTGCGGGCCAGTGCCGTGTAACTCATGTCATCGCTTTCGGATGGAGGTGGCCCGCACCAGCCGGACATTCGGCGCACGCCCTGTCCGCTACCGTTGCTCCCTTCCGGGCCTGGCGGGATTCACGGCAGTTCGTCGCGAAGGAGCCAATGCGGGCCACCATTGAAAGTCTGGCGGAAGAAGCAGGTCTTGAGCCCTTTTCCCGCCGGATCCGGCCCTCGCGGGCCGGAGGCGGACTATACCATTTGCGGCCCGCTCCCACCGGCATCGGCGGCCACCCGGCCGCCTGCCGGCGCCCCGCGGGCCGATGAACGCCGCGCATGACGATATGGGGCGACAGGGCACGCGCAGCGTGGCTATACACCCTCTGCAACGGAGGAGAACGACAATGAACGAACAGGACATCGACAAGCCCGAAGAGGACGCCTCGCCGCAGGAAGGCGGCCTGAGCGAGGACTGGCTGGCCACGCTGGTGGGCCTTTCCATCCTGGCGTTGGCGCTGCTCGGCCTGGTTCCGCAGGGGCTGCTCTGGTAATGGCCACGAAACCCGTGGTCCACGGCGACACCGACGCGCTCGCCGACGGCAGGTCCACTTCCCTGCCCTGGGTCCTGGCCGGCCTCGCGCTGGTGCTGGCGCTGGGCGCGCTCACCCGCCTGCTGGAGAAGAACATGCCCCGCTGGCTGCCCTGGGAATGGGTGCAGTCGGTGGAATATCCCGTGTACGCCATTGCGCTCGGCCTCGCCGGCAGCGCGCTGATCGGCCTGCTCGGCATCCGCGAGCGCCTGGCGCCTGCCTTCCGCACCGAGTTCTTCATCAAGACCGGCCTGGTGCTGCTGGGCGCCTCGGTGCACCTGCACCTGATCGCGCGCGCCGGCGTGCGCGGCGCGCTGCAGGCGCTGCTGCTGGTGACGGCAGTGTTCTTCTTCACCTGGTGGCTGGGCGGCAGGCTGCGCGTGGGCGAGCGCCTGCGCGCGCTGCTGGCCTCCTCGGTGGCCGTATGCGGCGTCAGCGCCGCCATCGCGGCGGCCGGCGCGGTGCGTGCCAGCAAGGAGCAGATCGCCTACACCGCCACGCTGGTGGTGCTGTTCGCGCTGCCCTCCATCTTCGTGCTGCCGTGGCTGGCCGGGATCTGGCAACTCACCCCGGCAGTGGCCGGCGCGTGGATCGGCGGCAACATCGACACCACCGCTGCGGTGGCCGCGGCCGGCGCGCTGGTCGGCGAGCAAGCATTGCAGATCGCCGCCATCGTCAAGTCGGTGCAGAACGTGATGATGGGCGTGGTGGCCGTGGCGCTGACCCTGTACTTCGCGCTGCACGTGGAGAAGAAGGGCCGCGCCGCCACGCGCGGCGCCGGCCGCGCGCTGTGGGAGCGCTTCCCCAAGTTCGTGCTCGGGTTCATCGCCGCCTCGGCCATCGCCTCCTGGTACCTCGGGGCGGGCGGCGCCAGCAGCGCCATCTCTGCGGTGAACACCTTCCGCGCCTACTTCCTGATCCTGGCCTTCGTCAGCATCGGGCTGGAGTTCCGCCTGCAGAGCCTGCTGGCCGAGGGCTGGCGGCCGGTGCTGGTGTTCGGCTCGGCCACGCTGTTCAACCTGGTCGTGGCGCTGCTGATCGCGTCGGTACTGTTCGCGGGATTCGAGGGATGAAGTGGAACGGGGCCGCCTGGACGGCGGGCCCGTGGAATCCCTACATGCTGGCGGAGAGAGTGGGATGGGCCGCCGCTTCGCGGCGGCCTCCCCTTTGGTTTCACATTCGAAGCTGGCGGAGAGAGTGGGATTCGAACCCACGAATACCTTTGAGGGTATTACTGGAATTCCAGTCCAGCGCCTTCGACCACTCGGCCATCTCTCCGGTCCGGTGCCTGCCTGGCGTCCGTGGAGAGGACGCCGGCCCGCGGGCAAGGCGGGCCATTCTACCGCACGCAGCCGCTCAGCGCGGCCCGCGTGAGGGGCGCCGCGTGCTGCGGTCGCCCGATTTGTCCTTCGCCTCTTCCTTCGGCTCTTCCTTCGCCGTCTCCTCGCCGGCGTCGCGGGCACGCCCGCGGCGCCGCCTCGGCTCCTCGTCCGCGCTGTCGCGCTGCGACGGCAGCACGATGTTGGCGGCCGGCGGCGGCGGCTCGGTCAGCGCCGGCGGCGACTCCAGGCACGGCGCATCCGGGTCGCGCGGATACTCCGGCTGGTTGAGCTCGGGAATCCTCAGCGCCCCGCTGGTATCCGGGGCCTGCAGGCCGGCGGGCACGCGCAGCGGCGGCAGGCTTTCCGCAGCCTGGTAGGGCTGCGGATTGCGGCAGCTGCTGCTGCCGGTCAGCACCCGGCAGCCGCTCGCGGCCAGCAGGGCAAGGCTTGCGGTCACCAGCAGCAGCGGGCGCAGGTTCATGCTGTACCTCAGGCGGCTTCGGCCAGGGGCGCGCCGGCGTGCACCAGCGCGGACTCGACCGCGGAGTAGAACCGCTGCGACAGCGGCGTGAGCGGCAGGCGCAGGTGGCCGCGGATCAGGCCCATGCGCTCCAGCGCCCACTTGACGGGAATCGGGTTGGTCTCGACGAACAGCTTCTCGTGCAGCGGCGCCAGCTGCGCGTCGATCTCGGCGGCGCGGGCCATGTCTCCGGCGAGCGCCGCGGCGATCATCCGGCTCATCAGCCCCGGCGCCACGTTGGCGGTGACCGAAATCACGCCCTGCGCGCCATGGGCGATGGCGTTGCGCGCCGAGGCGTCATCGCCGGAGAGCACCACGAACTCCGGCGGGCACAGCTCGCGCAGCGCGCGGATGCGGGCCATGTCGGGCACGGCCTCCTTGATGGCGGCGATGCGTGGCAGCGTCGCCAGCCGTGCCACCGTCTCCGGCAGCATGTCCACCGCCGTGCGCGAGGGCACGTTGTAGAGGATGATGGGCACGCCGGCCGCGGCCGCGGCCGCCTCGTAGTGCCGGTACAGCCCTTCCTGCATGGGCTTGTTGTAGGCCGGCGTGGCCAGCAGCAGCCCGTCCACGTCCTCGGCCGAGAAGGCACGCACGCGCTCCACCGTGGTGGCGGTGTCATTGCTGCCGCAGCCCACGATCAGCAGCATGCGCCGGCCGATGGTGTCGCGGGCGCGGCGGGTCAGCTCCACCAGCTCGGTGTGCGAAACCGTCGGCGACTCGCCGGTGGTGCCGCCGACCACCACGCCGCGGGTGCCGTTGCTGGCATGCCATTCGAGCAGTCGCGACCAGGCAGCCCAGTCGATCTCGCCGTCGCCGCGCATGGGCGTGACGATGGCGACGTGCGTTCCGGCCAGGGCTGGGGACGACATGGCGTAGGGGGCGGTCCTTGAAGGAAAAATGGTGCTGTCGGGCGCGGCATGTTACGGGTGGCGTGCTATCCCCGGCAAGCATGGCTAAACTGGGGTCCGCACCATCCCGATTCCTCAGAGCATGAAGCAGTTCCTGGCCGTCTCGGCCATTGGCAAAGACCGTCCCGGACTCGCCCACGACCTCGTCCGCACCATCGCCGACTGCGGCGCGAGCATCAACGACTGCCGGATGCTCCCCCTCGGGGGGGAGTTCGCCATGCAGCTGCTGGTGTCAGGGAACTGGCACGGCATCGCCCGGGTCGAGTCCGAGCTCACCCGGCTGGCCGAGGCCGCCGGGCTGGCGCTGAACCTGCGCCGCACCGAGCCCCGGCCGCTGCGCGAGGACCACATCCCCTATTCCATCGACGTGATCGGCCCGGACCACCCCGGCATCGTGGCCGGCCTGGCCGGCTTCCTGACCGCGCGCAACATCGAGATCGCCGAGGTGATGACGCGGGCCTACGCGGCCTCGCAGACCGGCGCGGCCATGTTCGCGGTGCAGATGATGATCAACGTGCCCGCGCGGGTGCCCATCGCGCACCTGCGCGAGGACTTCATGGAATACTGCGACTCGCAGAACCTCGACGCCATCCTCGAACCGGTGAAGAACTGATGAGCGCCCCGAAGACCGGCAGCAAGGTCAAGGACTTCAAGGCCGCCAGCACCGCCGGCGGGGACTTCCGCCTGTCGGACGCCGCCGGCAAGGCCGTGGTGCTGTACTTCTACCCCAGGGACATGACCTCCGGCTGCACCGTGGAGGCGCGCGAGTTCCGCGACCTGCACGCCCGCTTCGTGCGCGCCGGGGCCATCGTGCTGGGCGTATCGCGCGACAGCCTGGCCTCGCACGCGAAGTTCCGCGAGAAGGAGGCCCTGCCCTTCCACCTGCTCAGCGACCCGGAAGAGAAGCTCTGCAGGCAGTTCGACGTGATCCGCGAGAAGAGCCTGTACGGCCGCAAGTACATGGGCATCGAGCGCAGCACGTTCCTGATCGACGCCCAAGGTGTTCTGCGCCGCGAATGGCGCAAGGTGAAGGTGGCCGGCCATGCCCAGGAAGTCCTCGACGCCCTCCGCGAACTCGACTGAGCCCGCCGCCGCCGGGCGGCGCGTCTACGTGCTCGACACCAACGTGCTGATGCACGACCCGGCGGCCATCTTCCGCTTCGAGGAACACGACATCTTCCTGCCCATGGTCGTGCTCGAGGAGCTCGACCACCACAAGAAGGGCCTGTCCGAGCAGTCGCGCAACGTGCGCCAGGTCTCGCGCTTCCTCGACGAGATCATGCACGGCGCCGGCAAGGCCGACATCGACGCCGGCCTGCCCATCCCCTCGGCGCTGGTCAACGAGGCCGACTCCCGCGCCCGGCCGACGGGGCGCATCTTCTTCCAGACCCGCGCCCTGAAGAGCACGCTGCCGGCCGAGCTGCCCGGCACCGCCGCCGACAATGCCATCCTGGCGCAGACGCTGGCGCTGCAGGTGGAGCTGCCGCGGGCGCGCGTCACGCTGGTGTCCAAGGACATCAACCTGCGCATCAAGGCGGCCATCCTCGGCATCCACGCCGAGGACTACTACAGCGACCGCACCATCGACGACGCCGACCTGCTCGACTCGGGCACGCGCGCGCTGCCTGAGGACTTCTGGGCCAGGCACGGCAAGGACATCCGCTCCTGGAAGGAAGGCAGCCGCACCTTTTACGAGATCAGCGGGCCGGCCGTGGCCGACTGGCGCGTGAACCAGTTCGTCCATGAGGACAGCGAGTCCGGCATCGAGGCCATCGTGCGCGGCATCGACGGCGACACCGCGCGGCTGGAGCTGGTCCAGGACCACCGCAACCCGCGCCATGCCGTGTGGGGCATCTCCGCCCGCAACCGCGAGCAGAACTTCGCGCTGAACCTGCTGATGGACCCGGAGATCGACCTGGTCACCATCCTGGGGCCCGCCGGCACCGGCAAGACGCTGCTGACGCTGGCGGCGGGCCTGGCGCAGACGCTGGACACCAGCCAGTTCGCCGAGATCATCATGACGCGCGTGACCATCCCGCTGGGCGAGGACATCGGCTTCCTGCCCGGCACCGAGGAAGAGAAGATGGAGCCGTGGATGGGCGCGCTGATGGACAACCTCGAGGTGCTCACCCAGAGCGCCGAGGGCGGCAACTGGGGCCGCGCCGCCACCAACGACCTGCTCCGCAACCGGATCAAGATCCGCTCGCTGAACTTCATGCGCGGGCGCACCTTCATGAACCGGTTCGTGATCATCGACGAGTCGCAGAACCTCACGCCCAAGCAGATGAAGGCGCTGCTCACGCGCGCCGGCCCGGGCACCAAGATGGTCTGCCTGGGCAACATCGCCCAGATCGACACCCCCTACCTGACCGAGACCACCTCCGGCCTGACCTACGTGATCAACCGCTTCCGCGGCTGGCCCCATGCCGGGCATGTCACGCTGCGGCGCGGCGAGCGCTCCCGCCTCGCCGACCAGGCCTCGGCCATCCTCTGACCGCCCCTCGAAAAATTAATGGCCCGGGACGCCTGCCGCTGTGGTGATATGAGCGCATGAGGGGTTCCCGGCTCCAATCCGCCCTGCTGCTCGCGGCCGCGATGACCGTGCCGTTCACGGCGATGGCGCAGTCCCGCGACGGGGCCGCCGGCACCCCGGGCCCCGCGCCCCGCCCGGTGCACTCCACCCTGCCCGACCTGGGCAGCAGCGCCAACGCCATCATCAGCCGCTCCGAGGAGTACCAGATCGGCCGGCTGATCATGCGCGACCTGCGCAGCCAGAACGCACTCTTGGACGACCCGGAGACCACCGACTACCTGCAGAGCCTCGGCTCGCGCATCGCCATCGAGGCGCAGCAAGGCGAGCAGCGCATGACCTTCTTCGCGGTGCGCGACCGCTCCATCAACGCCTTCGCACTGCCCGGCGGCTTCATCGGCGTGCACACCGGCCTGCTGCTGTCCACCGCCAACGAGGCCGAGCTGGCCGGCGTGCTGGCGCACGAGATCGGCCACGTGGTGCAGCGACACATCGCCCGCGCCGTGCAGGCCTCCAGCCGCAGCAGCATCGCCGCCATCGCGGGCCTGCTGGGGGCCATCCTGGTCGGTGCCGTCGCCGGCAGCCCGGAGGCGGCCACGGGCATGATCGCGCTGGGCCAGGGCACGGCCATGCAGCAGCAGATCAACTTCACCCGCATGGAGGAGCACGAGGCCGACCGCGTCGGCATCGGCTACCTGGCCGCGGCGGGATTCGACCCGGAAGGCATGGCGGCCTTCTTCACCACCATGATGCGCAACCGCGGCCTGGCCGGCGCCGACATCCCGCCGCTGCTGCTGACCCACCCGGTGGACACCGTGCGCCTGGCCGAGGCGCGCGCGCGCATCTCCTCGATGCCCGCGCACGAGCGCCGCCCGGAGTCCGAGAGCTACGCCTACATCCGCGAGCGCGTGCGGGTGCTCACGGCGGGCACCGGCAATGAGCTGCGCCGCTACTATTCGCGCGAGCTGGAGCAGCGGCCCGATGACGGCGCGCTGCGCTATGGCGCCGCGCTGGTGGAACTGCAGGCCGGCAATGCCGGACGGGCCATCGAGCTGCTCGAGCCGCTGAAGGACCAGTACCCGCACCTGCCGCTGCTGCACTCGGCGCTGGGCGAGGCCCAGGTGGCCGCGGGCCGGCACCGCGAGGCGCTGGCCACCTTCGAGCAGGGCCTGGCGCTCTCGCCGCGCAACGTGGCGCTGACCGTGCGCTACGGGCAGTCGCTGCTGGCCATCGAGCAGCCGAAGAAGGCGCACCAGGTACTGCTCGACCTGTTCAACAACGTGCCGCCCACGCCCGAGCAGATCCGCCTGATCGCCCTCGCCGCCAATGCCGCCGGCGACACTGCCGATGCCTACTCCTACATGGCCGAGCTGCACCTGGCCAATGGCGACCTGCCACTGGCGCAGATGCAGCTCGACCTTGCGCTGGCCACGCCCGGCATCACCGAGGTGCAGCGCAAGCGCTTCCAGGCCCGCCGCGACGAAGTGCGCGAGTGGCAGCGCGAGAGCTCGCGCAGCCGCCGCCGCGACAAGGATGAGTCGGGTCGCGACGAGCCTCCTGCGCCGACGGGCTGACGCAACCGGCGCGACACCCGCGCCGCTGCGGCCCGCGCGTGACCGCCTGCTAGAATCGCCCGATGCAATTCCGACCGATCCTCCTGGCGCTGCTGTGCGCGGCGCTGCTGCCCGCGTGCGCGACACTTCCCCCCGGGGAGCGCGATGCGCGCGATCCCTTCGAGCGCATGAACCGCTCGGTCTACCGCTTCAACGACACCCTGGACCGCAACGTGGCGCGGCCGGTCGCGCAGGCCTACGTGAAGGTCACGCCGCGGCCGGTGCGCAGCAGCGTGGGGAATTTCTTCCGCAACCTGAACTCCCCCACGGTGATGGTGAACAGCCTGCTGCAGGGCAAGCCGGTGAGCTTCTTCGCCGAAACCTTGCGACTGGTGGTGAATACAACCATCGGCATCGGCGGCCTGTTCGATCCTGCCACCAGGCTCGGCATCCCGGCCGGCGACGAGGACTTCGGCCAGACCCTGGGGACCTGGGGCGTGCCGCCCGGCCCTTACCTGGTGCTGCCCGTGCTCGGCCCCTCCACCACGCGCGACACGGTGGGCCTGGTGGGCGACCAGTTCACCGATCCCAAGTACTACCTGCTGGATGACTTCTGGGTCGGCGTCGGCGTCACCGTCGTCGGACTGGTCGACACGCGCGCGGGCCTGCTGGGCACGGACGAGGTGCTGCAGCGGTCCTTCGATCCCTACGTGTTCATGCGCAATGCCTACCTGCAGCGGCGTGAATTCCAGGTCAGCGACGGCCGCGGCCAGGGCGCGGGGGATGACTTCGAGCTGTTCGAGTTCGACGAGGAAGAGGACGCGCTGGAGGAGTAACGGGCGGATCCCCTGCAACCGCGCAGGCGGGTTTCCAGCCAGGGGCCGCCGGTGAGCCCGGCGGCCTTGCTTTTTCAGCCGGCGGTGTCCAGCAGGCGGCCGGCGTCGGTCAGCGCCGCCAGCGCGCGCAGGCGGCCAGGTACGCCGGTGAACGCCAGTTCCCTGCCCTGGCGGCGGCAGGCGGCCTTCCATGCCACCAGCAGCGCCAGCCCGGCGCTGTCGGCGGTGTCCACGCCAGACAGATCCGCCTCGACGGCGTTGTCGAGCAGGCCGCCGGCCTGCAGTTCCTTCCACAGCCAGGGCGTGCTCTCCAGCGTCAGCGCGCCGGACAGCGCGCAGCGCCCGCCTCCGCGGTCGGCCAGCTGCGAGGTGGCGCCGTTCACGGTCACTGGGCCGGCACCTTCACCTGGCCCGACTCCAGCCGCGCCAGCAGCGCGTCCAGGCCCTTCTGGTCGATCTCGGCGCCGAAGTCCTCGCGGAAGCTGCGCACGTAGCTGATGCCCTCGATCACCACGTCCCACACTTTCCAGCCGGCAGCCGTCTTGCGCAGTGTGTAGGTCACCGCCACTGCGGCGCCGTTGGAACGGCGGATCTCGGTGTCGACACTGGCGCGATCGGCGTTCGGGTCGCCGCGGAAGGGCTTGATGCGCAGGTTGTCGGCAGTGAAGTCCAGCAGCGCATCGCCGTAGCTGGTCAGCAGCGACTTGTAGAACGCATCCACGAAGCGCTTGCGCTGCTCCGGCGTGGCCGTGCGCCAGTGCTTGCCCAGCACCTGCTGGGCCGCGTACTGCACGTCCACGTGCGGCAGGAACTTGCTGTCGATCACCTTGTACAGCGCGCTGATGTCGCGCCGGTAGGCGGCCCGGTTGGCGTCGAGGTCGGCCAGCAGCACCTGCGCGCTGGTCTCCACCAGCCGGTGCGGGTTGCTGTTGTCGATGGCGGGCGCCTCGCCCGGGAAGGCCGGCGCCACGGCCAGCAGCAGCGCGCCCAGCAGCCCGGCGCGACGGGTCAGGAACGATGTCTTCATGGCCTCAATCCTCCTTGCTGCCGCCGCCGGCAAAGGCGGAGAACAGGCGGTTGATCAGCTTCTCCAGAACCATGGCCGACTGCGTGTTCTCGATCTGGCTGCCGTCGGCCAGGTAGGTCTCCGAGCCGCCGGCGTCCAGCGCCACGTACTTCGCACCCAGCAGGCCCGCGGTCTCGATGCTGGCCCAGCTGTCGTCCGGGATCTGCGAATAGCGGCCGTCGATGATCATCGTCACCACCGCCCGGTAGTCGGTCATGTCGAAGCCCACGCCGGTCACCCGGCCCACGGTCACGCCGGCCATGCTCACCGGCGCGCCGGCCTGCAGGTCGCCCACGTTCTCGAAGCGGGCGGTGACCTTGTATCCGGAGGGCTGCGACAGCACGCCGAGCTTGCTGCCGGGCAGCTGCGTGGTCAGGAAGGCCAGCGCCGCAAAGCCCAGCAGCACGAACAGGCCGGTGCCGATCTCGAGGCTGCGTTCATTCTTCATGGATGCATTCTCCGCAGTGGCGCTGAACGGTCCCTTAACCTAGAGGAAGGCGGCCGTCAGCATGTAGTCGAAAACCAGCACCAGCACCGAGGACGAGATCACGGTGCGGGTGGTCGCCAGGCCCACGCCCTCGGCGGTGGGCTCGGCGTGGTAGCCGTTGTAGACCGCCATCAGGGTGCAGGTGGCACCGAACACCAGCGACTTCACCAGGCCCTCGTTGACGTCGTGCAGGTCGACGCTGTTCTGCAGCTGCGACCAGAAGGTGCCCGAATCCACGCCCATCACCGACACGCCGATCAGCTGCGCGCCGAACAGGCCGAGGATGTCGAAGATGGCCACCAGCAGCGGCATGGCGATCAGGCCGCCGAGGAAGCGCGGCGCGGCCACGTAGCGCATCGGGTCCACGGCCATCACCTGCATGGCAGTGAGCTGGTCGGTGGCGCGCATCAGGCCGATCTCCGATGCCAGCGAGGTGCCGGCGCGGCCGGCGAACAGCAGCGCCGTGAGCACCGGGCCCAGTTCCTTGATCAGCGCCAGGCCCGCGGCCACGCCGAGGGCCGACTCGCTGCCGAACCGCGCCAGCATGTCGGAGAAAGCCAGGCCCATGATCATGCCCACCACCAGGCCGGAGAGCATGATGATGATCAGCGAGCGCGCGCCGGCGTTGTAGACCTGCCGCACCAGCAACGATGGACGGCGCAGCGCCGGCACGCAGGCGGCGAGCAGCCGCACGAAGAACAGCGCCACCGCGCCGATGGTGCGGAGGGCGTTCATGGACGACCCTCCCTGGCCGCCGCGCCGATGTCGCCGGGGCGGCCGGCGCGCGGCAGCGGGATATCCGAGCCGTCCAGGAGCGATTTCTCGTAGTCGCCGGCCGGATAATGGAACGACACCGGGCCATCGGCATCGCCCTGCATGAACTGGCGGACCACCGGGTCGGAGCTGGCGTTCAGCTCCGGCGTGGTGCCCTGCGCCACCACGCGCCCGCCCGCCAGCAGGTAGCTGTAGTCGGCGATGCTGCCCACTTCGGCCACGTCATGCGACACCACGATGCTGGTGATGCCCAGCGCGTCGTTCAGGTGCTTGATCAGCCGCACCACCACGCCCATCGACACGGGGTCCAGGCCCACGAAGGGCTCGTCGTAGATCAGCACCTCGGGATCGAGCACGATGGCGCGCGCCAGCGCCACGCGCCGCGCCATGCCGCCGGAGAGTTCCTGCGGCATCAGCTGCGCGGCGCCCCGCAGGCCCACGGCCTCCAGTTTCATCAGCACCAGCCGGCGCAGCACCGGCTCGGGCAGCCGCGCGTGCTCGCGCACCGGGAAGGCCACGTTCTCGAACACGTTCATGTCCGTGAGCAGCGCGCCGTTCTGGAACAGCACGCCCAGTCGCCGGCGCAGCGCGAACAGGCCCTTGCGCGACAGCGTGGAGACTTCCTGGTCGAGCACGCGCACCGCGCCGGAGTCGGCCTGCACCTGCCCGGTGAGCAGGCGCAGCAGCGTGGTCTTGCCGGTGCCGCTGGGCCCCATCACCGCGGTGATGCTGCCCCGCTTCACCGACAGGTCGAGCCCGTCGAAGATGCGCCGCGGGCCCCTGCTGTAGCGGACCCCGCGGACATCGACTACCAGCGGGGTCGCCGAGGCGTCGTTCACCGCAGTGCTCAGGTCTTCGAGGCCTGGAAGATGCTCTCGATGGCCTGGTCGAGGGCCTGGTTGAACTCCTCGTCCGACTGCTGCGCGGTCAGGCCCTCGGTCAGCGCACGCGAGAAGCTGGCCACCACGCCGTTCTGCTTCGCCAGGCGCTTGTTGGCCTCCTCGCGGGTGTAGCCGCCCGACAGCGCCACCACCTTCAGCACGCGCGGGTGCTTCACCAGGTCGAGGAAGAAGTTGTCCACGTCCGGCAGGGTGAGCTTGAGCATCACCTGCTGGCCGGCCGGCAGCTTGTCCAGCTCCTTCAGGATCTCTTCCTTCAGGATCTTCTCGGCGCCCGGCTTGTCCGGGCACTTGATGTCCACCTCGGGTTCCACGATGGGCACCAGGCCGTGCGCGAGCACCTGCCGGGCCACCTCGAACTGCTGCGCCACCACGGCGCGGATGCCCTCGGCATTGGCCTGCTTGATCACCGAGCGCTCCTTGGTGCCGAAGATGCCCTTGGCCTTCGCGCGCTCCAGCAGCGCGTCCAGGCCCGGCATGGGCTTCATCAGCTGCACGCCGTTGGCCTCTTCGGCCAGGCCCTTGTCGATCTTCAGGAACGGCACCACCTGCTTCTTCGTCCACAGGAACTCGGCGGTGGGCACGCCCTGGATGTCCCGGTCCATGGTCTGCTCGAACAGGATGGCGCCGATGATGCGGTCGCCATTGAAGGCCGGGCTGGTGATGATGCGGGTGCGCATCTGGTGGATCAGGTCGAACATCTCGGCCTCACCCGACCAGGAATTCTCTGCGATGCCGTACAGCTTCAGCGCCTTCGGGGTGCTGCCGCCGCTCTGGTCAAGTGCCGCGATGAAACCGGGCTGGTTCTTGATCCGTGCGGCCTGCTGCTCGAAATTGCTCATGAGTTGTCCTTGAGATTGAGGTCTGGCAAGCGGGAAGCGCATGTTAGGGTGGCCCTCGGGCCGAGGCAAATGCACAGGCCTCCCGATGCGGGCATGGCGCGCCGCCTAAGGGCCTGATTGGACGCAAGATTGCGCATCGCGGGACCCGCGGCTCCCGGGCCGCCCGCGGCACCGGTTTCCCGCCCCGCCCGGGTCAGCGACCGTGACAGGCCGTGCATATGGGACTAAAATTGTCCTGTATCACCCACCGGACCTTCCCGTGCTTCGCATCAGCAAACTGACGGACTACGCCACCGTGATCCTGGCGACGCTGGCGCGGGAGGACGGCGAGCGCCGGGCGGCCGCCGACATCGCCCGCCAGTGCCAGCTGGCCCCGCCCACGGTCAGCAAGCTGCTCAAGCAGCTGCACCGCGCGGGCCTGGTGGACTCCACCCGCGGCTTCAAGGGCGGCTACCGGCTTGCCCGCCCGCCGCGCCAGATCAGCGCCGCGGCCATCCTCGACGCGCTGGAGGGCCCGCTGGCCATCACCGAATGCGCCACCGGCCAGCACAGCCGCTGCGACCTGCAGGCCAGCTGCGCCGTGGGCGGCAGCTGGCAGCGCATCAACCAGGCCATCCGCCAGTCGCTGGAGGAGATCACGCTGGCCGAGCTGGCCGGCCTGGAAAGCAACCCGCGGCATTTCGCCCTGTTCGACGTGCGCCTGCGCAACGGCGTGGTGGCAGGCGCCAACCGATAGGATCCCATGAGCACCGACCCGCAACTCTCCGCCGTCCTTGCCCGCGGCTACCAGCATGGCTTCGTGACCGACATCGAGTCCGACACGCTGCCGCCGGGGCTGGACGAGGAAACCGTCCGCCACATCTCGGCGAAGAAGAACGAGCCGCAGTTCCTGCTCGACTGGCGCCTGCGCGCGCTGGAGCGCTGGCTGACGATGAAGGAGCCGCACTGGCCCAAGGTGCACTACCCGCCCATCGACTACCAGGCCATCTCCTACTACTCCGCGCCCAGGCTCAACGCCAATGCGCCGAAGAGCCTGGACGAGGTGGACCCGAAGCTGCTGGCCACCTACGAGAAGCTGGGCGTGCCGCTGCACGAGCGCGCCCGCCTGGCCGGCGTGGCCGTGGACGCGGTCTTCGACAGCGTGTCGGTGGCCACCACCTTCAAGGAACGCCTGGCCGCCGCCGGCGTGATCTTCTGCCCCATCTCCGAGGCAGTGCAGAAGCACCCGGAGCTGGTCGAGCAGTACCTGGGCACCGTGGTGCCCTATGGCGACAACTTCTTCGCCGCGCTGAACTCGGCCGTGTTCACCGACGGCTCGTTCGTGTACGTGCCGCCGGGCGTGCGCTGCCCGATGGAGCTGTCCACCTACTTCCGCATCAACGCCGCCGGGACCGGCCAGTTCGAGCGCACGCTGATCATCGCCGACAAGGGCAGCTACGTGAGCTACCTGGAAGGCTGCACGGCGCCCATGCGCGACGAGAACCAGCTGCATGCCGCGGTGGTGGAGCTGGTGGCGCTGGATGACGCCCAGATCAAGTACTCCACGGTGCAGAACTGGTACCCCGGCGACGCCGAGGGCCGGGGCGGCATCTACAACTTCGTCACCAAGCGCGGCGAGTGCCGCGGGCGCAACTCGAAGATCTCCTGGACGCAGGTGGAGACCGGCTCGGCCATCACCTGGAAGTACCCCAGCTGCGTGCTGCGCGGGGAGAACTCGGTGGGCGAGTTCTACTCGGTGGCGGTGACCAACAACCGCCAGCAGGCCGACACCGGCACCAAGATGATCCACATCGGCGCCAACACCCGCAGCACCATCATCTCCAAGGGCATCTCCGCCGGCCGCTCGCAGAACACCTACCGCGGGCTGGTGTCGGTGATGCCCGGCGCCACCGGCGCGCGCAATTTCACCCAGTGCGACTCGCTGCTGATCGGCAGCGAGTGCGGCGCGCACACCGTGCCCTACATCGAAGTGAAGAACCCGCAGGCCGTGGTCGAGCACGAAGCCAGCACCTCGAAGATCAGCGAGGACCAGCTCTTCTACTGCCTGCAACGCGGCCTCTCCGGGGAGGACGCGGTCAACATGATCGTCAGTGGCTTCTGCCGCACCGTGCTGCGCGAGCTCCCGATGGAGTTCGCGGTCGAGGCGCAGAACCTGCTGGCCGTGAGCCTTGAAGGAGCCGTCGGATAATGACCACTGCCCTGCTTTCCATCCGTGACCTGCACGTGCGCGTCGGCGAACGCGAGGTGCTGCGCGGCATCAACCTCGACCTGCCCGCCGGGCAGGTGCACGCCATCATGGGCCCCAACGGCTCCGGCAAGAGCTCGCTGTCGCATGTGCTGGCGGGCAAGCCCGGCTACGAGGTGCTCTCCGGCAGCGTCACCTACGACGGCCGGGACCTGCTGGCGCTGGCGCCGGAGCAGCGCGCCCGCGCCGGCCTGTTCCTGGGCTTCCAGTACCCGGTGGAGATCCCCGGCGTGAACAATGCCTACCTGCTGCGCGCGGCGCTGAACGCCGCCCGCCGCGAGCGCGGCGAGAGCGAGATCGACGCCTTCGACTTCCTCACGCTGGTGAAGGAGCGCATGGCGCTGATGAAGATGGACGAGTCCTTCCTCTCGCGCGGCGTCAACGAGGGCTTCTCCGGCGGCGAGAAGAAGCGCAACGAGATCCTGCAGATGCTGGTGCT
>CAYVZE010000034.1:0-27960 GCA_964455685.1 uncultured Steroidobacteraceae bacterium | reverse complement strand
GCCTGCTCGAACATGTCGCGCACGCGGCTGGCGCCGACGCCGACGAACATCTCGACGAAGTCGGAGCCGGAGATGGTGAAGAACGGCACCTTGGCCTCGCCGGCGATGGCGCGTGCCAGCAGCGTCTTGCCGGTGCCGGGCGAACCGACCATCAGCACGCCCTTGGGGATCTTGCCGCCCAGCTTCTGGAACTTGGAGGGATCCTTGAGGAAGTCGACGATCTCGGCCACTTCGGTCTTGGCCTCGTCCACGCCGGCCACGTCGGCAAAGGTGACGTTGACCTGGTCCTCGCCCAGCAGGCGCGCCTTGCTCTTGCCGAAGGACATGGCGCCGCGGCCACCGGCCGCGCCCTGCATCTGGCGCAGCATGTAGACGAACACCAGGATCAGCAGCAGCGCCGGCGCCAGCTGCAGCAGCAGCTGGGTGAGGAAATGCGGTTGCTCGGGCGGACGGCCCTCGATGCCCACATCGGCCTTGCGCAGCGAGCCGATCAGCGCAGTGAGGTCGGTCTCGGGGTTGTAGGTGCGGAAACGGGTGTTGTCCTTGCGCAGGCCCTCGATGGTGTCGCCCTGCAGGATCACCGAGTCGACCTTGCCGGACTCCAGCTCGTCGAGGAAGGTCGAGTAGCGGATCGGGGTGGCTGGGGCCGTGGGCGGGACGAAGCGGCTGAACAGGAACAGCATGGTCCCGATGACCACCACCCAGATCAGCACCTTGCCTGTCATGTCATTCACGATAAGGACTCCTCAAGGGGGTCACGCTACACCATCCCCCGGCGCCTCGCCAGCAAGCGGGGCACGGTGCCATTGTGCGGGAATCCCCCTCCGGGCAGCGATCGGGCCGACCCCCAAAACGGCGGCCGGGTGGAGCGGGATCATCCCTGCACCATGAGGGCGCAAGCCGGAGATTCAACCTGCCGGGTCGGGATTGATGCGGGTGGCCTCCAGCAGCGTGCCCTGCACATTGATGCCATTGAGGCCCTGCACCTCGTAGAGGGCCTCGAAGGGCCCTTGCCCGTCGAGCCGGCGGCCCAGTTCGGAGAGCTGGCCAGGATCTGCCACCGCCTCCGCGGCGTGCATCAGCCCCACATCGCGCATGCCGGCGATCACCAGGTGGCCATGCCCGCCGGGCCCCCGCAGCAGCGCCACGTACGCGTAGTCGCGATAGCGCGTGCCCGGCGCAGGCGGAACGCCGGCCTCGCTGATGCGCGCCTGGCCGCTCACCGGGTCGATCAGCTCGTCATAGGAGCCGCCCAGCGAATAGCGCGAGGCCGACAGCACCAGGTCCTCCAGCATGCCCAGGCCGGAGAGATAGCCCAGGTAGATCACATGGGTGCCCTTGAGCGTGGCGGGATCGAGCTCCGAAGCCAGGGTCAGGATCACCGGCTTGCCCGAGGCCATCACCACCGGCAGCACCTCGCGCAGGGCCTGGGCGCTGGAGGTGGGCAGGTAGCCCAGGTTCATGTCGATGTAGCGCTCCGCCGCCCAGGGATCCTGCGCCATGCGCTGCTCCAGGTCGCGGCGGGAGTTGATGTCGAATTCGCGCACCAGCCGGCGGATGCCGCCCGCCGCACCGCGCTCGCCGAAAATGTAGTAGTCCCCCAGCACCAGCTGCAGCGGCAGGTCGTCTTCCAGCACCGGCGCCCACACGGGCGAGGCCCGCAGCGACGCCAGCGGCCGGGCTTCGGCGGGCTGCGGGGCACTCCTGAACAGCGCCACTGCCGCCACGGCCAGGGCCAGCAGCGCGACCACCGCCGCCCCCTTCTCGCGCAGGGTCCAGGCCGACCGGGCGGCCGGGGCCAGGTCCGGCGCCGGGGCTTGCTCCGGGGGGCGCGGGTTCAGCACCAGCCGGTACTCCCCGCGCGGGATGGTCAGGCGCGGCGGCTCGCCGGCATCACGGTAGAACTCCTCCAGCCGCCGCCGCAGCTTGTGGGCGGTGACCCTTACGGTGGCATCCTGGGCGGCATCGGCATCCGGGCTGCGCTCGAAGCAGTCGATCGCCACTTCCACTTCCTTGGGCACCCGCCCCGCGGCATGGCAGCTGACCAGGAAGTCGAACAGGCGGGTCAGCTGCACGCTGCGGCCCAGCGCGCCGCTGGCGCGGATCCTTTCCACTTCGAGCAGGAATTCGGTGAGCCCGGGGTCGGTGGCTTCGGCGGCGCGATTCACGGGCGCAAGTGTAGGCAATGAAGCGCGGTAGAATTAAGAAACTTATGCAACTCTCCGAAAAGCAGCGCCGGCACCTCAAGGGCCTGGCGCACCCCCTGAAGCCCGTGATCCTGATGGGCAATGCCGGCCTGACCGACGCCGTGGTCGCGGCCACCGACGAGGCCCTTGCCCACCACGAGCTGATCAAGGTGCGCCTGCCGGGCATGGAACGCGAGGACCGCGACGCCGCCCTGGCGCTGCTGGCCGAGCGGACCGCCAGCGCCATGGTCACCCGTATCGGCCACGTGGCGGTGCTGTACCGCCCCCACCCGGACGTGCCGAAGATCGTCCTGCCCGCCTGAGCGCGCCCCCGGACGGCCTTCCGGCCCGCGTTAACGTTCCGGTAACCGTTTCCCTACCGTAAATCGCGTGACGGGCACGCGGGCGCGTGGCCTGATGCCCGGGTCCCTGGCGCCGTCCGGCGCCCTCACTCGAAGGAAAGGAACGGAATGCGAAAAAGTGTCACGGCCCTGCTGATGGCCGCGAGCGCGCCGCTGTGGGCGGCCGACAACCAGGAGGATCTCGAGGAGATCGTGGTCTACGGCCGCGGCGAGCGCCTGATCGGCGCCGCCAGCGCCGCCAGCGAGGGCGCCATCGCCGGCGCCGACCTCGCCGTGCGCCCCCTGCTGCGGGTGGCCGAACTGCTGGAGGCGGTGCCCGGCATGATCGCCGTGCAGCACTCGGGCAGCGGCAAGGCCAACCAGTACTTCCTGCGCGGCTTCAACCTCGACCACGGCACCGACTTCACCACGCTGATCGACGACGTGCCGATCAACCTGCGCACGCACGGCCACGGCCAGGGCTACCTGGACGTCAATGGCCTGATGCCCGAGACCGTCGAGCGCATCGACTACCGCAAGGGTCCCTACCGCGCCGACCTGGGTGACAACGCGCTGGCCGGTGCCGCGCGCATCACCACCATCCGCCGCTTCGACCGGCCCTTCGCTGCGGTCGAGGCCGGCAGCTTCGGCTGGCGGCGCGTCGCCGGCGGCGGCACCGTGGCCCTGGGCAGCGGCGAGCTGACCCTGGCCGGACAGTGGAAGACCTATGACGGCCCGTGGGAACTGCCCGAGGACCTCAAGCACTTCTCCAGCTTCCTGAAGTACGGCGCGCCCACCTCCTTCGGCCGCATCGAGGCCAGCCTGATGAGCTACGACGCGAAGTGGCGACCCACCGAGCAGATTCCCGAGCGCGCCATCGGCACCCCGGTCTGCGAGGACGAGTTCTGCGCACTGGACGACACGGCCACCGGTCGCACCGAAAGGCACATTGCCACGCTGCGCCTGACCGGCGATGACTGGCGCGCCTCGCTGTACGGCCAGTACTACGACTGGGACATGTACTCCGATCCCACCTACGACTACCAGATCCACCAGTGGGACGAGCGCTACACCCTGGGCGGCTACGCGCAGCGGCAGTTCCGGGCCAGCGATGCGCTGGACTTCACGCTCGGCGCGGAGACGCGTTTTGACGACATCCGCGACGTGCGCGTGGACCACACCGAGGCGCGCGAGCTGGTGGGCACGCTGGGACGGCATTCCGCCAAGGAACTGTCCCTGGCCGGCTTTGCCGAGGCGCACTGGCGGCCGGTGGACAACCTGCGCCTGATGGCCGGGCTGCGCGCCGACTGGTATGACTTCCGCACCCGCGCCAAGGCGACCGAGTTCCTCGATCCCGAGGATGACGAGGCCACGGTGCCGGCCCTGGACGGCAGCGATGACGATGCCATCGTCTCGCCCAAGCTGGGCGCGGCCTGGCAGCTGTCCGACGTGGTGGAGCTGTATGCCAACTGGGGACGCGGCTTTCATTCCAATGACGCCCGCGGCGTGACCGCCAGCGCCGTCCCGGTGCCGGGACTGGTGAAGGGCAGCGGCGCCGAGGTGGGCGCGCGCTACCAGCGCGGGACCTTCTCGTTCACGGCCACGCTGTGGCACCTGGACGTGGACAGCGAGCTGAAGTTCGTGGGCGACTCCAATTCGGTGGAACCCGGCGCGGCCAGCCGCCGGCGCGGCTACGAGCTGGTGGGCTTCTGGCGTCCGCTGCCCGGCCTCGCCATCGATGCGACCTGGACCGGATCGCGCGCGCGCTACCGCGGCGAGCTGGCCACCCCGGGCGAGACCCGCGTGGCCGGCGCCGTGGAGACGGCCGGCGAGCTGGGTGTGTCCTGGTTGCATGGCCCCTGGGAGCTTTCGGCGCGCCTGCGCCACCTGGGCGAGTTCCCGCTCACCGAGGACAACTCGGAGCGGGCCGACGACGAGCAGTGCCTGAACCTGCGCGGCGCCTGGAAGCGCGGCGGCTGGACGCTTTATGCCGAGCTGCTGAACGTGTTCAACGCCCGCGGCAAGGACATCGTCTACTGGTACGAGAGCTACCTGCCCGCCATCGACACCGGACCCACCGAGGGACGGCTCAGTCGCGTGGAGGAGCCACGGACGGTCCGCGTGGGATTGAGCTACCGGTTCTGACGCTCTCCGCTGATCACTGCCCCGGGGCGAACCCGGGGCTTTTTTCCTTCCACTACCTTGCGCTCACAAGGTAGCTTTGCTAAAGTTCCAACCATGGACCTGCAAGAGAAATTCGTGGCCGTACGCAAGGGCCTGCTGGAATTCGCCGTGCTGCGGGCCATCTCAAGTGAGACCCTGTACGTGGCGGAGCTGCTCAAGCGCCTGGCGGGCACCGAGTTCGCCACCCAGGAGGGCACGCTCTATCCCCTGCTCTCCCGGCTGCGCCGCGAGCAGCTGGTCGATTACGAATGGCGCGAGTCCGAGGCGGGCCCGCCACGCAAGTACTACCGCCTCACCGAAGCCGGGCAGCGCGCGCTGGCCGAGCTGCAGGGCTACTGGAACCACCTCACCGACACCCTCAACCGGATAGGGAAATGAACATGCGCAAGGTCACTGTGGTCAGCCTCGGCGGCAACGCCTACCAGCTCGAGGAAGGCGCGCACGAGGCCATCGCCGCCTACCTCGAGAGCGCCTCGCGCGCGCTCGCCTCCAACCCCGATCGCGCCGAGATCCTCGCCGACCTGGAGCAGGCCATCGCCGACAAGTGCGACACCTTCCTTGGCAAGCACAAGAACGTGGTGTCCGAATCCGAGGCGACCGAGATCATCCGCGAGATGGGCCCCGTGAACGCCAGCGCCGGCGCGGAAGGCCATGGAACCCATTCGGCCTCCTGCGGGCCCGGCGCATGGACCACGCCGGCAGATGCCGCCGCAGGGCGACCGCGGCGCCGACGCCTGATGCGCATCCCCGGCGAGGGCATGATCGGCGGCGTGTGCGCGGGCTTCGCCGCCTACTTCGACATCGACGTGGTCTGGGTGCGGCTGGCCTTCGTGCTGGCGCTGATTCCCACCGGCGGGCTGTGGGTCTTCGCGTGGCTGGCGATGCTGATCGTGATGCCGTCTGCGCGCACGCCCGAGCAGGTGGCCTCGGCGCATGGGGAGGCATTGAACGCACGGGAAGTCATGGAAATGGCGCGGCGAAAGTCCGCCGACCTCGGCCGCGCGGCTGCCTCGGGACTGCGCGACGCGCAGGACAACCTGCGCGAGACCTTCGGCAAGCCGCGGGCCTGACCTGCGCGGGCCTTCCACTCAGGAAGGCCCGCCCTGCTCCAGCAGCTGCAGCCGCGCCAGCAGGCGCTGCAGCGCTTCCAGCTCCTTGCGGCTGAACAGCTTCTTCATCCGCGCCTCGTGCGCGGCGATGCGCTTGCGCGCCTTCGCCAGCAAGCGCGCGCCGGCCGGCGTCACGTACAGCTCGCGCCGGCGCGCATCGGTGCGCGAGCGCACGCGCCGGAGCAGCCCGCGCGCCTGCAGGCGGTTCACCAGCACCATCATCGTGGCACGGTCCATGCCGAGCGAGGCACCGATGGTGCCCTGCGCGATGCCAGGGTTGGCCTCCACCAGCCACAGCACCGCGGTCTGCTTCTGGGTGAGGCGCACGTTGCCCAGCGCCGCCAGGTAGTCGCGGTGCGCGGCGCCCTGCGCGCGGCGCAGGTGATAACCGAGCAGGTCATCCAGTGCGTTGAAGCGAAGGCCGTCTTGTGTTGCTCCGGCAGTCAATGCCGGAACTGCCCTTGCGGGCTGGCGAGGAACCATGCAGCACCTTTTCCAGGAACGCCGGAACTCTAGTGCCTTGCTGGACAGCGGGCAACGAACTTGGTATGCACTGCATACAAATTTTCCGGGTACCAGGGTACCGGGCCGCTCCGCCCGGCAATTTCACTGACAGGGGGATATGGACATGCCTGCTGATGTGACTTCGACGCTTCGTGCATCCGGATGCCTGCTGGCGGGAATAGGCCTGGGGCTTTCGGCCCTTCCCGCCCAGGCTGCAGCGACCGGCCCGGCAGCCGACGACCAGGAGCTCGAGGAGATCGTGGTGACCGCAAGGCGCCGCGAGGAAAGCCTGCAGGACACGCCGGTGGCCGTCACCGTGGTGACCTCGGAAATGCTCGAACGGATGCAGATCGAGGGAACCACGGACCTCGACCGCGTCGCGCCCAACCTGCAGTTCCACACCTACGGAACCCTCACCGGCAACAACTCCGCCGCGCAGGTCTTCATCCGCGGCATCGGCCAGACCGATGCCACGCCGGCGGTGGATCCCGGCGTCGGGCTTTACATCGACGACGTGTACATGGGCCGCTCGGTGGGCGGTGCCATGGAGATGCGCGACATTGCCTCGGTGCAGGTGCTGCGCGGCCCGCAGGGCACGCTGTTCGGCCGCAACACCATCGGCGGCGCAGTGCTGCTCACCACCAACGGCCCCGGCGAAGGCGCCGGCAACCTGCTGCGCGCCACGGTGGGCGAGGACAACCTCTTCGACATCTTCGGCGCCATGGACCTGTTCGACACCGGCGTGTGGTCCGCGCGCGCCTCCGCCGGCATCCGCAAGCGCGACGGCTACGTGCATCGCGAGTTCGACGGCATGGACCTGGGCGACGAGGACTCGCTCAACGCCCAGGCAGCCGTGCGCTTCCGCCCGAACGAGAACCTGTCCTTCACCCTGCGCTACGACTACTCGCGCGAGGACGAGAACGGCTCGCCGTTCGTGTTCCACTCCATCAACGAGGATGCGCTGTTCGTCGGCGTGGGCAGCATCGACGCGGGCTGTCCGGACATCATCGACCCCCTGCCCCCGCCCACCCGCGTCGGCCCGCTGGCCGACCCGCGCTGCGGCAACGACGCGCAGTACAAGGGGCCGTTCACCAATGGCGGCACCGCGCCGGCATTCTCCAGGCTGCGCAACCGCGGCGGCTCGCTGGTGGCCTCCTGGCAGGTGGACGAGCGCTGGTCGGTGAAGTCCATCACCGCCGATCGCACGCTGCGCTGGAGCGGCGCGCGCGACGCCGACAACACGCCGCTGCTGGTGCTGCACACCAACTACAGCAGCAAGAGCGAGCAGTTCAGCCAGGAGCTGCAGGCCAGTTACGATGGCGAGCGCCTGGATGGCGTGGTGGGCCTGTACTACTTCAAGGAGGACACCTTCGACCGCGTGCTGGTGCCCATCTCCAACCCCGGCACCTCCTACGACACGCAGCGCGTGTGGCTGGGCACGCGCGCCAAGGCGGCCTTCACCGAGTGGAGCTGGGCCTTCAATGACCGCTTCAGCGCCACCGGCGGCCTGCGCTACACCGACGAGAAGAAGTCGCTGGAAGGCATCATGTTCAACGTCGCGCCGGCCACCGCGCCGGAGCCGGCCACGCTGCCCACCGCGCTGTGCCCATTCAACGGCCCGCCGCCGACCCAGACCGGCTGCCTGTTCCTGACCACCGACCCGTTCCGGCTGAAGTTCACGGACACCACGGTGTCGGGCAGCCTGCAGTACCGCTGGAACGACGCGGTGATGACCTACGTCAGCTACTCGGAGGGCTTCAAGAGCGGCGGCTTCAACCAGCGCTACAACGCCGCGCCGCCGGGCAACGAGCCCATCTCCTTCGGCGCCGAGACGGCCACCACCTGGGAGGCGGGCATCAAGATGAACCCGCGGCCGGGCATGCGCATCAACGCCGCGCTGTTCACCACCAGCTACGACGAGATCCAGATGACCTACCGCCTGGGCGTGGTGCCGCTGCTGTTCAACGCCGGCAAGGCGTCGATCGACGGCGGCGAACTGGAGTTCGCGTGGTCGCCCGACCGCCGGCTGCAGCTGGACGCCAGCATCGGCTACCTGGACTCCGGCTTCGACAGCATCACCCCGCCGCCGCCGTTCGGCGACGTCACGCCCACGGCCACTGCCACGCTGGACAGCCGCCTGCCGTTCACGCCGGAGTGGACCACCAATGCGGGCATCTCCTACCGCTTCCCGCTGCCCAATGGCTGGACGCTGACGCCGCGCATCGACGCCAGCTACACCGCCGGGCAGTTCTTCGATGCCAGCAATTCGGCCGAGATCTCGCAGACCGGCGGCGTGACGGTGTGGAGCGGCTCGCTGGCGCTGGAGCCGGCCGACTCGCGCTGGCGCATCGCGCTCAATGCGCAGAACCTCGGTGACAAGCTGTACCCGGTGGCCGGCACCTCGTCGCTGACCACCTCGTCCGGCTATGCCGAGGTGATCTACGCGCGCCCGCGCTCGCTGTCGCTGTCGGCGAGCTACCGCTTCTGACCTGAAGCAATGGCCGGCGGGGGGAAGAGAACGGCACGGGCGGTCGCGATGGCCGCGGTCCTTCCCCTGCTGGCGCCGGCGGCCGCGCTGGATGGCGATCCCGCCATGCACGATCCATCCACGGTGATCGAGCATGGCGGGCGCTACTACGTCTACGCCACCGGCAACGGCCTGCCGTTCTCCGTCTCCGACGACGGCTGGACCTGGCGCCGCGGCGGTGCGCTGATGGAAGCGCTGCCCGGCGGCCGGCCCGGGCCTGCGGTGCTGGCGCGCGGCGGCAACAACACCTGGGCGCCGGACGTGATCCGCATCGGCGAACGCTACTACGTGTATTACTCCGCACCCGGCACGCAGCCGCGCGCGGCCATCGGCCTGCTCATCGGCCGCACGCTGGATCCGCAATCGCCCGACTACCATTGGGAGGACGCCGGGCCGGTGGTCTGGTCGGACGGCATCGAGGACAGCAATGCCATCGACCCCGGGGTATTCCGCGATCCGACCGACGGCAGGCTTTGGCTGACCTACGGTTCCTACTTCGGCTACATCCGGCTGGTGGAGCTGGACCCGACGACCGGCCTGCGCCGCCATCCGCAGCGCAAGCCCGTCGACATCGCCATCAACTCGGAAGCCTCGGTGATCATCCACCATGATGGCTGGTACTACCTGCTGGTCACGCATGGCTCCTGCTGCGCCGGCGCCGACTCGAGCTACAACATCCGCGTGGGCCGTTCGCGGCGCGTGACCGGGCCCTATGTGGACAACATGGGCGTGGACATGCTGCAAGGAGGCGGCAAGCTGTTCGCCGGATCCAGCGGCAGGTTCATCGGCCCGGGACATTTCGGGCTGATCAACCTGGGCCACGGCGTGCAGAAGTTCTCGCTGCACTACGAGGCGGACCTGGATCGCGGCGGCGTCAGCGTGCTCGACATCCGCCCGCTGCTGTGGAGGGATGGCTGGCCGGTGGCCGGCGCCAACCTGGAGGCCGGCGAATACACCATCGAGTCCGCGCGCACTGGCACCGTGCTGGAGATGGCCGTGCAGGGCATCCCGGTGGGCGGGCCGCGCCGTCCCGCGGGACCTCCCGGCGCCATGCCGTTGCCGCGCACGCCCATTCCCGCGCAGCAGGCCAGTGACGTCGAAGCCGGCTGGCCACCGGGCACGGTGGAGACGCGGCTGGCCCCGGCCATGCTGCAGGCCCAGCAGCGCTGGCGGATCGAGCCCGTGCCCGGCGCAGGCGGCT
Source organism: uncultured Steroidobacteraceae bacterium (assembly GCA_964455685.1). GTDB lineage: Bacteria > Pseudomonadota > Gammaproteobacteria > Steroidobacterales > Steroidobacteraceae > ZC4RG30. The sequence goes on along the minus strand of CAYVZE010000034.1, from coordinate 17,908 downwards.
ACCTGGGCGGGCCGTGGTACCGCATCCTCATCGCCGGCACCGCACGGGCACTGGCAGCCACCGCCGACGCCGAGCTGGAAGTGGTCCCGCGCTTCACGGGCGCGCACGAACAGATGTGGCGCATCGAGCAGCTCACCGACGGCACGTGGCAGCTGATGCCGCGCGCGGTGCCCGGCCGCGACGCGCCCATGGCGCTGTCGGCGGTGGGCAGCAGCTCCGCCACGCTGTCGGCTTTCGACGTCGGCTCCGACCGGCACCGCTGGGTGATCCGCAGGCCATGACGCCCCCTGCCTCGCGTCGTCGGTTCTGCCGGCTGCTGGCCACGCTGGCGCTGCTTCCCCTGGCGCGCCGCGCCAGCGGTGCGCAAGGCGAAAGAGCACCGCCCGCCAGCTTGCGCCCGCCGGGCCCCTCCAGCGCGCGGGTCGATCCCCAGGGATTCATCCGGCGATGGATGGTGCTCGATCCTGTCAGCGTCAGCGGGCGGCTGACCATGCCCGAGGTGGAAGACGCCATCGCGCGCTGGCAGCCGCCCTGGGATGAGGCCGACCTGCCCCGCGACGGCCAGCAGGTGGTGCTGGGCGGACAGCCCTGCACCTGGCATGCGCTGGAGACGCTGAACTACAACCTGAACCTCTACCACTTCGCCTGGTCGCGTTCGAAACCCACCAGCAACGTGCTGTTCTGGGTGGCCACCGTGGTCGAAGCGGACCGGGAGCTGCGCGACGTGCGGCTTGCCATCGGCTCCAATGCCGCCTCGGTCTGGTGGCTGGATGGGCATCGGCGGATCGCGCTCTATAATGACCGGCAGACCGTAATCGATGATGGCGTGTCCCGCCGCGTGACCCTGGGTCCGGGACGCCATGTCATCCGAGCGGCGATCATCAATGGCGGCGGGGCAACGGACTTCTGCGCCCGTTTTCTGGATGCCAGGGACCGGCCGCTCACGGCATTGACAGTGCGGACGGGGGCCTGATGCATGTGAAGTATCCGATCTCGCGCCGGCTCGCGTTGGCGGCCTGCCTGCTGCCCCTGTTCTGCGCCAGCCCCCTGGCCGCCGCCGCGGAGGCTGCGCGTCCCGCGCCCGGCACCGAGCTGAGACTCTGGCCCGGTGTGGCGCCGGGCAGCGAACACTGGCAGCACCCGGAGCTGATCACCACCTCGCCCGGCGGGGACCGCATCGCCACCAACGTGCGTGAGCCCACGCTGTCCGTGTACCTGCCCGAGCCCGCGCGCGCCACCGGCGCCGCCATCGTCATCGCACCGGGCGGCGCGCTGCGCCTGCTGAGCCTGGACAACGAGGGCACGAAGGTGGCGCGCTGGCTGAACGAGCGCGGCATTGCCGCCTTCGTGCTCAAGTACCGCACCCTGCAGGTGCCGCCGGGAAGCGCTGCAATGCCGCCTTCGCCGCAGGCCGCGGGCGGGGTTCCGGCCGTGCCGCGGCAGGAGCTGGTGATCCGCAACGCCAATGCCAACCCGGCCCCTGACGATGCGGCCCTCACCGAGGTGCTGCACATGGCCATCGCCGATGCGCAGAACGCGATCCGCCTGGTGCGCGAGCGCGCGCCGCTGTGGAGTATCGACCCGGCGCGCATCGGCATCATGGGCTTCTCCGCTGGCGGCGGCGTGGCCGTGGGAACGGCGCTGGCGGAGAAGTCCGCGGCATCACCGGACTTCCTCGTGTCGCTGTACGGCCCTTCGCTGATGGACGTGAACGTTCCCGACCACGCGCCGCCGCTGTTCATCGCGGCAGGTTCCACCCACTTCAATGTCACCAATGGATGCCTGGCCCTGTTCGCTGCCTGGAAGGCCGCGGGCAAGCCGGCCGAGATCCATCTTTACGACCAGGTCAGCGGCGGCTTCGGGCTCACCCCGCGCGGCCTGCCGGTCGATGGCTGGATTGAACGAATGCATGACTGGATGCTGGCCCGGAGGCTGACGCAATGAAGAACCGCCCCTTTCCCATCCACAGGCTTGCCGTCCGCACGCTGCTGCCACTGGCGTGCGTGGCCACGGCATTTGCCGGCGAGCGCTTCTGGTGGTCGCCTGGCGATGGGGAACCGCTGCCTGCCTATGTCGAGTACGAGAACGCCGCGGGCAAGCTGGGCATCCTGAACACCGCCGGCGCCATCCAGACCCGCGGCCATGCATTCTTCGAGCCGGTCGGGCCCACCGGGCGCGCCTGCGTGTCCTGCCACCAACCTTCCGACGGCATGTCGCTGTCGATCGAGAGCATCCGCGACCGCTGGCAGGTCACCGGCGGCAAGGATCCGATCTTCCACATGTTCGACGGCGCCAACTGCCCGCACCTGCCTCCGGAGGATCCGGCCTCGCACTCGCTGCTGCTGCAGCGTGGCCTGTTCCGCATCGCCCTGCCCTGGCCGCCGCGCAACGAGCGCGGGGAACCCGTGGAACCGGAGTTCGACATCGAGGTGGTGCGCGATCCCACCGGCTGCAATACCCATCCGGTGTACGGCCTCAACGGCGAGCGGCGCGAGATCTCGGTGTACCGCCGTCCGCGGCCTGCGGCCAACCTTCGCTACGTGACCTCCTCGCGCTTCGGCGTCACGCCCTTCATCGGCAAGACCGGCATGCTCTCGGCGGTGGACCCGGATACCGGCCGGCCCGTGAACATGAACATGATGGCCGATGCGCGCGAGCCCACCCTGCGCACCCAGGCGCAGTCGGCGGCCCGCACCCACTTGCAGCTGGCGGCGCCGCTGACCGCGGCGCAGCTGCAGCAGATCGAGTCCTTCGAGCTGCAGCTCTACGCGGCGCAGGCCCAGTCGCGCCTGGCCGGACGGCTGGATGAGCCCGGCGGTCCCTCGGGCCTGGGTCCGCGCGCCATGGCCAATGGCGAGGACGGCGTGCTGGGCAACAACACCACCCGCTACGTGTTCCCGATGGAGGACAAGTGGGCTGCACCGGAGGGCAAGGAGCCCGAGGATCCGGTCGCGGCCCACCGCGCTTCGGTGCAACGCGGCCATGACGTGTTCTTCTTCCGCACGTTCTGGATCAGCGACGCCATGCACATCAACACCGTGGGCCTGGGCAACCCGATCAAGCGCACCTGCGCGACCTGCCACGGCATGCACATGACGGGCATGGACACGGCCAATGGCTGGATGGACCTCGGCACCACCAACCATCCCTGGGCGGTGGAGCCGCCGGAGAGCCCGTGGGCCAGGGAAACGCCGCCGCTGCCGCTGTTCCGCATCACCTGCCGCGCGGACCTGCCGCCGCACCCCTTCCTGGGCCGCACCATCTACACCCAGGATCCGGGCCGCGCGCTGATCTCCGGCAAGTGCGATGACGTGGGCGCCATCGTGATCCAGCAGTTCCGCGGGCTCGCGGCGCGCGCTCCCTACTTCTCCAACGGCTCCGCCGCCAACCTGCGCGAGCTGGTGGACTTCTACGACAGGCGCTTCAACATCCGGCTTACCGAGCAGGAGAAGGTCGACCTGGTGAACTTCCTGGAGGTACTGTGATGCGCCGCCTGCCCGCCCTGCTTCTCGCCGGCCTGAGCACGGCCACCATCGCCGCGCCGGCGCCCGGCACCCGGGTGAACTTCGTTGCCTGCCCTGTGATCCGCGACACCCGCACGGTGCCGTGCTGGCTGAGCGAGTACCAGGGCGAGACGTACTACCTCACCATCCAGAGCGACGTCAGCGCGCCGGTGCAGCCACCCATGCTGGGCCACCAGGTGCTGGTCGAAGGCGTGGTGAGCGACAAGGCGCCCATCTGCGGCGGTGTGGTGCTTGAGCCGGTGCGCCTGTCGGTGATGCCCGAGCGCGACGCCAACTGCAACACGGTGCTGCCGGCCGATGAACGCTACGTCATCGACTTCCACCCGCGTCCCCCCGGCCCCAGCAGCGGCAGGCTGGCCTTCGCGCCGCCGCCCGGCGGACCGCCGCGCCCTGCCCCGCCGCCCTCCGGCGAGCAGGTGATCGACATCCACTTCGACTTCGACCGCGGCGTGTCCTTCCGCCATCCCGACGACCTGATGTCGGTGCTGCAGCGAGCCCGCCAGATCGGCGCCACGCGCATGCGCATCACCGGCTACCGCGGCGCGCACCTGCTCAGCGACGGCACGGTGCTGCGCGAGTCCGGCAACGTGGCGCAGCGTCGCGCCGACGAGGTGGCCTCGCTGCTGGCGGGCGCGGGGCTGGATATCCCGGCGCAGAAGGAAGTGCGCGATGCCATCGACGAGGCCGACGGCATCGACGACTGGCGCAGCCGGCGCGTCACGGTCGTGCTGACGCCCTGAGGATCGCCTGAACACCCGGCATCTGGAGCGAGGATAAGGAAGGGGGAGAGATGAACGAGGCAAGCACGCGCGCGAGGGGTTTCGCGCACCAGGCGCTGGCCGCCTGCATGGCAACGGCCTGCATGCTTTCGGCGGCGCAGGCCGCCGCACCGGCGCCGGCCATCACCGAGCTGACCCGGGTCACCATCAGCCAGAAGGGTGCGCCGCCCAGCGGCCCGCACGCGGTGGTGGTCGAGCATGACCCGGGCCTGCCCACGCACACCCTCTACCGGCCGGAGAAGCTCGGACCAGGCGAGCATCCGGTGGTGATCTGGGGTGAAGGCGGCTGCGCCAAGAACGGGTTGATGTTCCCTGAGTTCCTGTCGGAACTGGCCTCGCATGGATTCGTGATCGTCGCGGACGGCCCGCCGGGCAACCCCGGCGCCGGCGAAGGCGGCCCGAACCCGGCTGCCGCGGGTGCGGGGCTGCGTCCGGGTGGCCCGCCGGCCGGTGGTCCCGGTGCCGGCGCGCCGGGCGGCGCGGGGCCTGCGGGCGCTCCCCCGCGTGGCGCCGGTGGCCCGCCCGCCGGCTTCACCATGCGGGCCGACGGCACGGACCTGATCAAGGGACTGGACTGGCTCGAGGCCGAGTCCAAGCGCGCCGGCAGCCGCTTCGAGGGCAAGGTGGACGTGAAACGCGTGGCCGCGATGGGCATGTCCTGCGGGGGCCTGATGTCCTATGGCGCCGGCGCCGATCCGCGTGTGGCCACGGTGGGCATCTGGAACAGCGGCCTGGTACAGCCCGATGCCGACGTGCTGGCGAAGCTGCACGGCTCGGTGATCATCGTCACCGGCGGCGAGAGCGACATCGCCTACGCCAACGGCAAGCGCGACTTCGAGACCATGCCCCCACGCACGCCGGTGTTCCATGGTGTGTACCCCTCCGTGGGCCACGGCGGCACCTACAACGAGGACAATGGCGGCCCCTACGGCGTGGCCGCGCTGGCCTGGCTGAAGTGGCAGCTGCAGGGCGACACCGGCCCCACCGGCCGGGGCTACTTCACCGGACCTGACTGCGGGATCTGCAAGGACCCGAAGTGGGTGGTCCAGTCGCGCGCCCTTCCCTGAGCGCGCCCGGACGGGAGCTTCACTGCGGGACGCTGCAGTCGAAGCTCCCGGCATCCGAGGGATCACCGCCGCGGTAGCGCGCCACCGCCGGATACGGGCACAGCGGCCGCGAGACACCCGGGAAGGCCGTGCCGGTGGCGATGATGCGGTCCGGGGCCTTGCCCTTCTCCACCCATTCCTGGATGGCCGCGAGCATGTCGAAGCGGTCGGTAGCCTCGCCGCCGGCGCAATGCGTCATGCCCGGCACCAGGAACAGGCGCGCCCAGTCCTGCGGCCCCTGCTCGCTGCGCGGCGTGAGCTGCTCGTACCAGTCGACCAGCGCGCCAGTGGACATCGCCTGGTCCGACAGGCCGTGGTAGAGGATCATGCGGCCGCCACGAGTGGCGAAGCTGCCAAGCATCGTGGCCACCGCGTCATTGATGGCCTCGGTCTCGCGCGTGCGTGCCACGTCGCGGTCGAAGTCGAAGGCCAGCGGGTCCAGTTGCGGATCCGGCGGCGTGATCGAGAAGTCACGCAGCGTGTCACGGCCCAGCGAGGCATTGGCTGGCGGTGAGCTGGCCGTGCCCAGGTGCATGGAACGCCATGCCGGCAGCGCGATGCCGGTATCCCAGGTGTAGCTGCCGTACAGCTGCTCGCCGCGGCTGTTGCGCGCACCGGCGAAGATCTTCTCCAGCGCATCCGCCTGCGCCCCCGTCAGGCAGCGGCCCTCGCCGGGCGCCGTGGACTGGCCGCACACGTGCATGCGCGGGTGGAAGTCGCAGGCCTTGAAGTCGTTGATCATGCCGTCGGCGAGGCCGTCCAGGGCATCACAGCGCGCCAGCAGGGTGTCCTTGATGGCCGCGAGCTGCGCGTCGCTGAAGGCCGCGTGCAGCATCGGCCGCCCTTCGGCGTCGCGCGGCGCCACGCGCGTCACCGTCTGCAGGCTGTAGACCTGGTTCATGGCGATGCGCGTGAGGTTGAAGGAGGGATTGCCCGCCACCACGCCGTCGAAGTAAAGCGGCAGGCGCTGCGCAGCCATCATGGCTTCGCGACCGCCGGTGGAGCAGCCCATGAAATACGAGTACTCCGGCCCGCGGTCGTAGAAGCGCGTGAGCAGCGACTTCGCCTCGCGCGCGCCGCGCTCGATGGACTGCCAGCCGAAGTCCAGCTTCGCCTGCTGGTCCGCGCCGAAGCGGGTGTCGACGTTGTTGCGGCCGCGATGGCCGCCATCGGTGGAGACCACCGCGAAGCCGCGCTCCAGCGCCGAGGGAAAGCCGCTCACGCTGCCCAGCGCCGGCGTGAGCACGCCGTTCAGGCCGCCGCCACCCTGGAACAGCAACCGGCCATTCCATTGCTCCGGCATGCGCAGCTCGATGCCGGTGCCGTAAGAAAGATCGGGCAGGCCCGACTCGCGCGGGTCGATGGTGACGCGGAACAGACAGTGCGCCGGCAGTTGCACCGGCGCTGCGCCGGGGCGGGAAGGCATGGGGCCGGCGGGAACCCATTCCGCCGTGTCGACGCGGTAGTCGGGCGTGGCGAGACCCGCCAGGGCCGTGCATCGCTCCGCCGGCGCGGGCGCAGCTTCCTGCGCCGGCATGGCCAGGCTGGAAACCAGCAGCGGGGCCGCCAGCCCCAGGCAGATGATCGCGTTCCTCATGGCCTCCCCCCTCGTTTCTTCTTCGTGGGCTACTTCTTCCGGTGCTTGCCGAAGAACTCGTAGATGTCCTTCTGGCTGGTGGTGATCACCGGCCCGTGGGTCACGCCGGGCTGCTCGATGTAGACGTGGTCGGCGCCGATCTCCTTGAGCGTATCGGCCCACAGGCGGGTGTTGGCGGGCGGCACCACTTCATCGGCATCGCCGGTGAGCAGCAGCACGGGAACGCCCGCCTCCTTCAGCTTGCCGAGGATCTCCGCACGGTCGCTGTTCATCATGAACGAGGCCGGCGCCACCGGCGCGATCGCCGCCCACAGGCTGGCGTGCCGGGCGCCCAGGTACAGCGTGCCCGCCCCGCCCATGGAATGGCCGGTGAGGTAAATGCGCCTGGGGTCGATGTTGAACTCCTCGCGCACCATGGCGAGCACGTTCATCACGTCCTGCTCGCTCCACTTGCGGATCTGCTCGTCGCTGGGACCCTCACCCGCCGGCGGCGGCGCGCCGGCACCCGGCCCGCGCGCACCCGGCGGTCCCATGCGGATCACCGGCGAGCCGTACCAGCCGGTGGTGCTGTAGCCCATGGGCGCGACCAGCACGTAGCCGCCCTCCTCGGCCAGGTCCACCGCAGTGGAGTTGCACATGATGGTCGGCGGCGCGCCCATGCCGTGCAGCGACACGATCAGCGGCGCGGCCTCGTCCTTGCGGACCTTGGTCGAGGCGAACACGCAGTACTGCATGTCCTGGCCTGCCTCTGCAAAGTGGTAGCTGCGCACCTGGGCGCGCGGATCGGCGGAGAACGCGCCACCGCCGCGGGGCGCAGCACCGGCCGGCGGCGCGCCCGGTGCCGCGGCGCCGGGCGCCTGGGCGAATGCCGTGGCCGATGCAGCCAGCAGCACGACGGCCAGGCACGAGCCCGCCCGGGCAAGGAAATTGGACCTGGAAGACATGCGCCCCCCTATCGCAAGGATGTGGGGGCGCATGCTAAATGACCACGGCAGGCGGGTCGAGCCTGCTTCCTCAGGCCCTGGTCACCTGCTGCTCGATGCGACCGAAAGGCTCGCTGCCATCCGGGAGCCTTGCCGCCATGCGAACACGATCACCGAAGGCCATGTACTCGGTGCGCGGCGCACCGTGCGCGATGATCTCGATGGCGCGACGCTCAGCGATGCAGCTCGACCCGACTTCGGCATAGGCTGCATTGGCGATGGTGCCCGAGCCGATCACGGTGCCGGCCACCAGGTCGCGGGTGGCGGCGGCGTGGGCGATCAGTTCGTGGAATCCATAGCCCATCTCGCGCCCGTTGGCATGGCCGAAGGGCTGCTCGTTCCAGTCGATGTGCAGGTCGATGCCCACGCGCTGCTCCTGCCAGTGCGGCCCGAGCGAATCGGGCGTGACCGCGAACGGCGCCATCGAGCAGGCCGGCTTGGCCTGGATCCAGCCGAAGCCGGTCTTCATCTCCGGCACGGCGAGGTTGCGCAGCGACCAGTCGTTCACCTGCACCACCAGGCGGATGTGCTTCGCGGCCTCCTCGGCCGTGCAGCCCATGGGCACCTCGTCGACCACCACGGCGTACTCGCCCTCGAAGTCGATCCCCTGCGAGGCATCAGGAAACGGTACCGGCTCGTACGGGCCGTAGAAGCGGTCGGACATGCCTTGGTACATCAGGGGCTTCTCGTACTTGATCGGCGGGTGATTGAAGGCCACCTGCATGAGCTGCCCATGCATCGGGAAGGCCGAGGCATCCAGCCACTGCCAGGTACGAGGCAGGGGTGCGCGCAGCTCGGCCGTCTGCACCGGCGTGCCCTCGCCGGCCGCCAGGCGTGCATCCAGCACCTTCAGGTCGGCAACCGCCGCTTCCCAGCGGGCGATGGTGGCCAGCAGGTTGGGCCAGCGTGGCCCGGCCGGCAGCCAGCGCCGGCCGTCGGCGGAAACCACCATCAACTGCCCGTCCGGGGTGCCATTGGCGCGGGTGGCCAGCTTCATGCGGGATCCTCCAGCTTGTACTCGCCATCGATCAGCACGAACGCGATGCGGCAGTTGCGGCCGGAACGGTTGGACCAGCCGTGGTTGGTGCCACGCTGGATCACGATGTCGCCGGCGCGCACCACCGTCTCGCCCTCGTCCATGATCAGCGTCACCTCGCCCTCGAGCACGATGCCGTAGTCGATGGTCTCGGTCCGGTGCATGAAGGCGTGGCGGCGCGGGCCATCGCTCCCCGCCGCCATCGGCGCTTCGGCCGCCCCGACCTCGGCAAAGTGCGCCTGGATCTGCTCCGGCGTCAGCGATGCGATCGTCGGGTCCTCCGGCGGGATGTCCAGCACGCGGATGCGCGTGCCGTTCTTCGGTGGCGCCAGCTGGATGCCGTCCTCGGGCGGTTCGCCCGAGTCACGGTCGATGGGCGCAGGCGTGGCGCGGGTGTTCCAGATCTCGTGGAAGATCGGGCCGTGCTCGCCGCCGATGCGCTGCACGCGCGGCGCCGGGCCATCCTCCTGGATGATTGCCCGCCCCTGCCGGTCATGGCCGGTGACGATGCGCCTCACGGGCTTGGTGCTCATGCCGTCTTTCCTCCCAGGCGCTCGGCCAGCCAGTCGGCGATGAACTCGCGCGCGAAGGACATGTTGTCCGCACCCACGTGCTCCACGCCGCCCTCGCGCTCGGTGAACAGCTTGAGCTCCTTGTCCGGGCTGTTGACCAGCTCCGCGAAGCTCTGGTGCGCATATTCCACCGGGATCTGCCGGTCCTTCGCGCCATGCGTGACCAGGAAGGGCACGCGGATGCGGTGCAGGTGTCCCACCAGCGTCATTTCGGCTGCCTTGGCGAGGAAGTCCTCCATGTCGCGCGCACCGAAGGCCCAGTGCACGTGCTTCCAGTAGTGAGGCACGGGATTCTCGCCCTCGCGCCGGATGCGGCGCTGCTGCACCTCGGCCCAGTTGTGGTTGGCGCCCCACACGGCGCCGGCCGCGAAGCGCGGCTCATAGGCCACCGCACGCGGCACGAAATGACCGCCGAGGGAGATGCCCGTCATGCCGATGCGCGCCGGATCGACGTCGTCGCGCGCCACCAGCCAGTCCACGGCCTTCGAGGCCCAGTTCTCCGAGTGCGGATCCACCGGCAGGCCCTGCAGGCGCAGCGCTTCGCCGCTGCCCGGCTGGTCCACGCACAGCGAGGAGACGCCGCGACGCGCCAGCGCCTCGGGCAGGCGCGACCACCACAGCAGCTCCTTGCAGCTGTCGAGGCCATTGCAGTAGACCACCACCGGACGAGGGCCTTCGCCGGGCGCCGGCGTGTACAGCGCCGGCATGGTGCCGCGCGCCAGCGGGATCTCCACCCTCTCTCGCGGCAGCCTGCCCAGGCGCGTGGAGCGGTCGAAGCTGCTGCGCGCCAGTGCATAGGTGGCCTCGCGTGCTTCCGAGCCCTGCTCCTGCATGCGCTCGGCCACCAGCAGGTACAGCGACGCGCGCTCGAGCTTGTCGGAAGCCGAGAAGTGACGGCCGCGCGCTTCGTCCTCATCCGCCAGGCCGATCAGCCGCTCGGCCACCGCCACCCAGCGCTCGCGGAATTCCACCGTACCGGCATCGTCGCCGCGTGCGGCCGCCTCGCGCAGCGGCCGGCACATGTCCTCGATCTCGCCGATCTTGGCGCCGCTCTCCAGCGCCATCGCGACGGAGAGGTTCCACACATAGTTTGGAAAGTATTCGAACAGTGCCATGTCACACCGGTGCAGGCTGGAACAGGCGCGCGTCGGGCGCGGCGTGCGGCAAGGTCTGCGGCCCGCCGGTGCCGACCATCCACTGGTCCATGGTGCGCGGCGCGGGCGTGTAGACCTTGTATTCGTGGTTCTCGAAGTCAACCTCCTCGAGCTCGGCGGTGTACTCCACCGTGAAGCCCGCAGGCGTGACGAAGTAGCTGAAGGTGTTGTTGCCGGCCTTGTGGCGCCCCGGCCCCCAGCGCAGCTCGACCTCGGCCTGGCGCAGGCGGCTGATGCCGATCATCATGCCATCCACGCCCGGCACATCGTAGGCCACGTGGTTCAGGCACGGCGGCCCGGGCAGCACGGCGATGCGGTGGTGCGCGCGATTGCAGCGCAGGAAGCACATGAAGTCGCCCAGCCAGTCGCTGACGCGGAAGCCCAGCACGCCAGTGAAGAAATCCACCAGCGCCTTGTGCTGGGGCGAATGCAGCACGATGTGGCTGATGCGCTCGGGAATGCCTTCCGCGGCTTCCACGTGCCGGCCCGGCGCGCGCTGCACGTCGCTGGAAACCTCCAGCGGCAGGCCTTCCGGCGTGAAGCAGCGGAAACCATATCCGCCGCCCGGACCCGTGAGTTCGCGCGGCGGATGGATGATGCGGCAGGCCTTCGAGGCCGCCTCGTGCAGCGCGTCCACGTCGGCGCGGCTTTCGGTGGCCAGCGCGATCACGTCGACGTGGTTGGCATCCGAGCGTCGCAGGCGCAGCGTGAAAGGCTCATCACCGCCTTCGGTGCGCAGCCACGCCATGTCACCGGTGGACTTCACCAGCTTCAGGCCCCACTTCTCCGTGTAGAAGGCCAGCTCGGTGTCGAAATCGGTCACACCGTAGCCCACGTAGCGGATTTCTGTCACTCGACTCATGATTGACCTCAGATCGGTTGCGCGGTGACGTCGAACATCTCCGCGGTGGCCCTGGCATTGTCGACCAGCGGGCCCTTGCCCAGCTGGCCCATGCAGATCGCCAGGCTGGCGCGCACGATGTAGGCGCAGCGCTCGTAGCGGCGATCACGGTAGGCGCGCAGCGCCGGATCGATGGCCTCGTGGCGCGAGAGCTCCTCGGCCAGCACCAGGCTGTCCTCGATGGCCATGCCCGCGCCCTGCCCCAGGTGCGGCGTGGTTGCATGCACGGCATCGCCCAGCAGCACCACGCGGCCACGGTGCCAGGGGCCCTCCAGCAGCATCCACTCCAGCGGACGGTACACCACGTTCTCGTCGACCTGGATCTGCCCGGCCAGCTCGCGGATGGCCGGCGCGCAGGGTGCGGTCTTGGCGCGCATGCGCGCCGCCAGGCCCTCGACCGGATAGCGTGGGTTGTCCGGCTCGGCAGTGGTCAGGAACATGTACATCAGTTCCGGCCCCATGGGCACCAGGCCCGCCCCCACGGGACCGTTGTAGGCCTGCAGTGCATCCATGCCCGCCGGCCGCGGCAGGTTGTAGCGCCACACCGCCTGGCCGGTGAACTCCGGCTTCGGCGCGTCCGGGAAAATCATGGCGCGGGTCGCGGAATGCACGCCGTCGGCGCCGACCACCAGGTCGTAGCGGCCGGAGCTGCCGTCGGAGAAGCGCACATTGACGCCGCCCTCGTCCTCCTGCAGGGAGGCCACGGTCACGCCCAGGCGCAGGTTGGCACCGGCGCCCCTGGCGGCGTCCCCCAGCACCTTCTGCAGCGCCCTGCGGCTGATGCCCAGGTTGGCCGGGCGGTCGGGCAGCAGCCTGTGGGAGGGCACGCGTGCGACCTTGCGGCCATCGGGCGCGAACACCTCCACTGCGTCGAAGCCCACGCCGGCGTCGATGTAGGCATCGAGGATGCCCAGCTGGTCCACGGCACGCAGCACGTTGCCCTGCTGGATGATGCCCACGCCGTACACCGACCACTGGGGATCCCTCTCGATGATGTCGACGGCGAATCCCCGCTGGCGCAACGCCAGGGCGCAGGTCAGGCCTCCGATGCCTGCGCCAATCACCAGTATGGACAGGTCTTTCACTTCTTCCCCCGCCGGTTCTCGTCGCCGGCGAGCATAAGCACTCCCCCCGCGCCAGGGAAAGCAAAAGAACTGATGGGTGCGGATCGACGCCCCTTATGGATTCCGGTCGCCGGCCTGTCGCCGCAGCTGGGTGCGCAGCCAGGACAGGCCCTCGTCGGTGGCGCGCGTACGATGGTACTGGATCATCTCGCGCATCACCGGGAACTCGAACGGCACCGGCGCCATGGCCAGCGGGAAGCTCTCGGTCATGCGCCGCGCCAGCCGCTCGTGCATCACGGCCAGCCGCGGCGTGCCACACAGCAGCCAGGGGACCAGCGTGAAGCAGCCGCAGGTCACCTCGATGCGGCGCTCGACGCCCATGCGCTCCAGGTGCCGGTCGGCGAAGGAAGGCACCTGGTTGCTGCCCACGTGCACAGCCACGTGGCCGGCGCCGAGGAAATCCCGCTCGTCCAGGCCCCCGGCCAGCGCCGGATTCTCCCGCCAGCCCACCACCACCTGCCGCTCCTCGCAGAGCAGCTCGGCCGGCTGGTCGGGGTCGACGAAGTCCTCGGGCGTGATGGTGAGGTCGGCCTGCCCCTCCATCACCAGCTGCGCGGCCTCCTCGCAGGGAAGCATCATCTCCAGCCGTACCCGGGGCGCCTCGTGCGCCAGCCGCGCGGCCAGCGGTGCGATCACCGAGGCGGTGATGTAGTCCGACGCCACCAGCCGGAAGCTGCGCTGGGTGGTGGCCGGGTCGAAGCGGGCATTGCTGGTCAGCAGCGCATCCAGCTCCCCCAGCACCTGCCGCACCGGCCCGGCCAGCCGATCGGCCATCACCGTGGGCAGCATCTGCCGGCCCTGCATGGTCAGCAGGTCGTCCTGGAAGTAGTCCCGCAGGCGGGCCAGCGCCGCGCTCATGGCGGGCTGGCTGATGTTCAGGCGCCGGGCGGCCCGGGTGACGTTGCGCTCCTCCAGCAGCACGTGCAGGGCGAGCAGCAGGTTCAGGTCAAGTCCATTGAATCGCATGCTGCCCGGACTTTACCACCGGGGGGTAGACTGCCGGCATGACGGCACCGCCATTCCAGGGAGATGGACGCTTCCGGGCTGCATCGCCGGATGACGCACCGGCGCTGGCGGAGTTCGTGAACATGGCCGGGGAAGGCCTGCCGCACTACCTCTGGTCGCGCATGGCCGGAGCGGGCCAATCCGCCTGGAACGTGGGCTGCGCCCGGGCACGGCGCGATTCCGGCGCGTTTTCCTGGCGCAATGCCGTGCTGCGCGTGAAGGACGGCCAGAGCGTGGCCTGCCTGATCGGCTATCCGCTCGACGATGAAGCCGCGCCGGTGGACTACGCCGGCATGCCGCCCATGTTCGTGCCGCTGCAGCAGCTGGAAGACATGGCGCCGGGCACGTGGTACGTCAACGTGCTGGCCACGCGCGAGGAACATCGCGGCCGGGGCTATGCCCGCGAGCTGCTGGAACTGGCCGAAGCCTTCGCCCGCGCACACAGCAAGCGCGGCACCAGCCTGATCGTGGCCGATGCCAATGCCGGCGCGCGCCGGCTGTATGCACGCATGGGCTACGGGGAAGTGGCACGCCGTCCCATCGTCAAGGAGCAGTGGGACTATCCGGGCCGCGACCGGGTGCTGCTGGTCAAGCCCCTCGGCTGAGGAACTCGCGCCAGCCGCCCAGCGCGGTGATGTCGGTGGCGCCCGCGACCGCCCAGGCTTCGCACAGGAAGCCATGCACTTCCCCGCCGTCCGCGGTGCGGATCCTGCCGATGCCCAGCGGCGCAGGAATGTCTGCCATGAACTCGCCGAACCGCTCCACCGGCATGCGCCAGACCTCGATGCCGATGGCGCCGCCGCCCTCGCCCACGCGCACCAGCCCCGGCCGCTGCGGCGGCCCGCCGGGCAGTGCGTAGAAGCGGTACTCGGGCGCAGTTCGCGTGACGGCCACGCGCCAGGCGCCGCGCGAGGTGAGCTGGCCGTTCAGTGGCAGGCCGGACAGGTGGGCGCCACATACGGCCACGTCGATGAAGCCCCTGGCCGGCGCCTCGCCCGGTGGTGGCGGCCGCGGCGAAGGATCGAGCGCACCCAGTCGATCCGCGATGGCATGGTGCACGCGGGATGCGAAATCGAGCAGGTCATCATCCTCGAAGGCCGGCGCCACCAGCGTCACGCCGAATGGCAGGCCCGCGGCAGTGAACCCGGCCGGCACGGCCACGGCGGCCAGGTCCAGCAGGTTCACGAAATTGGTGTAGTACCCGAGCCGGGAATTCAGCAGCACCGGCTCGGCTTCGATCTCGGCGATGCGGTAATGCGTGGGTGCGGTGGGCAACAGCAGCGCGTCGGCCTGCTGCCACACGGCCTCGCTGGCGCGGCGCAGTTCGGCCAGTCGGTACTGCGCGCGGAAGGCATCACGCGCGCCTGGCGCACGGCCCGGGCCGATGATGTCGCGGATCACCGGCAGCACGGACTCCGGCTGCAGTTCGATCAGCCCGCCGGCGGTGAGATGGCGCTCGGCCACCCAGGGCCCCCCATACAGCATGCGCGCCACCTCCAGCATGGGTGAGATGTCCACCTCGACCACGTGCGCACCCAGCGATGCGGTGGTCTCGATGGCGCGCTGGAACAGGGCTGCATATGCCTCGTTGCCGAAGAACTCACGTTGCGCGGCCGGCGGCACTGCAATGCGCGGAGCGGGACGGCATGACCAGCCCCGTCGCGACGACTGGCCGGGCCGGCGGGAGAAGGGATCGCCGGGATCGAAGGCCCGCGCCACGCTGGCAACCTGCGCCGCATCCTGCGCGGTCAGGGCGAACACCGATACCGCGTCCAGCGTGCGCAACGCCTGGCCATCGCCCAGGCGGTGATCTGCCAGCCGAAGATCCTGCTGCTGGACGAGCCCTTCAGCGCGCTGGACCCGGGCATCACCGCCGACATGCACGTGCTGGTGAAGCGACTGTGGCAGGAGCACGGCATGACCATCTTCATGGTCTCGCACGACATCCGCGAGAGCTTCGAGCTGGGCACGCGCATCCTCACCTTCGACAAGGTGCGGCACGATCCGCAGGCGCCCGAGGCCTACGGCGCCAGCATCACCTATGACATCCCGCTGAAGCGGACTGCGGGCCGCGCAGCCGACCGGCCAGCCGCCGCCGCGGCCGCGGCCGCGATCATTCGTAGCGGACCGCGATGATGTCGTAGCAGCGCTGGCCGCCGGGCGCGGCGACCACGGCCTGGTCGCCCACCGCCTTGCCCATCAGCGCGCGCGCGATCGGCGAGGCGTAGGAAATGCGACCGGCCTTGATGTCGGCCTCATCCTCGCCAACGATCTGGTAGGTCACGCGCGAACCGGTTTCCTCGTCCTCGAGCTCGACGGTGGTGCCGAACACCACCTTGCCGGTCTGCGGCAGCTGGGTCACGTCGATGATCTCGGCGCTGCCCAGCTTGGCTTCCAGTTCCTGGATGCGACCCTCGATGAAGCCCTGCTGCTCACGCGCAGCGTGGTACTCGGCGTTCTCCGAGAGGTCGCCGTGGCTGCGGGCCTCGGCAATGGCCTTGATGATGTTGGGCCTCGCCTCCGACTTCAGTCGGCGAAGCTCCTCGCGCAGCGCCTCGGCGCCGCGCAATGTCAGGGGTACGCGCTTCACGATGCAACTTCCTTGTGGAGGTCCTGCAGGCGGTTGACGTCGGTATCCTCGAGGTGGTCGAGGGCCTCGCACGTGGCCAGGCCCGCGGCCAGGGTGGTGAAGTAGGTCACGCGCCGCGCCACCGCCTCCCGGCGGATGGCCTGCGAGTCCCGCGTGGCCTGGCGTCCTTCGGTGGTGTTGATGATCAGTTCCACCTCGTCGTTCTTGATCATGTCGACGATGTGGGGACGGCCCTCGCGCACCTTGTTCACGCGCCGGCAGGCCAGGCCCGCGGCGGTGATGGCCTTGCAGGTGCCATCGGTGGCCACCAGCTCGAAGCCGCGCTGGATCAGGCGGCGGGCCAGGTCGACCGCGCCCGCCTTGTCACGCTCGCGCACGCTGATCAGCGCGCGCCCGGCCCGCGGCAGCGCCTCGCCGGAGGCGGCCTGCGACTTGGCGTAGGCTTCGCCGAAAGTGCGGCCGGTGCCCATCACCTCGCCGGTGGACTTCATCTCCGGCCCCAGGATGGGGTCGGCCTCGGGGAACTTGGCGAACGGGAACACCGCCTCCTTCACCGAGAAGAACTTCGGCACGATCTCCCTGGTGGCGCCCAGCTCTGCCAGCTTCCTGCCGGCCATCACCAGCGCGCCGATCTTGGCGATCGGGCGGCCGGTGGCCTTGGACACGAACGGAGCGGTTCGCGAGGCGCGCGGATTGACCTCCAGCACGTACACCACGCCGTTCTGGATGGCGAACTGCACGTTCATCAGGCCCACCACGTTCAGCGCCAGCGCCATCTTGCGCGTCTGCTCGCGCAGCTGCTCCTGCAGCTCGTGCGAGAGGCTGTAGGGCGGCAGGCAGCAGCTGGAGTCACCCGAGTGCACGCCGGCCTGCTCCACGTGTTCCATGATGCCGCCGATCAGCACGTCGGTGCCGTCGCAGACGGCATCCACGTCCACCTCGATGGCCTGGTCGAGGAAGCGGTCGAGCAGCACGGGCGAATCGTTCGACACCCGCACCGCGTCGGTCATGTAGGTCTTCAGGTCCTCCTCGGCGTACACCACTTCCATGGCGCGGCCGCCGAGCACGTAGGAGGGACGGACCACCAGCGGGTAGCCCACTTCCCTGGCCAGCCGCAGCGCCTGCTCCTCGGTGCGCGCGGTGGCATTGGCCGGCTGGCGCAGGCCGAGCCTGCGCACCAGGTCGGCGAAGCGCTCGCGGTCCTCGGCGATGTCGATGGACTCGGGCGTGGTGCCGATGATGGGCGCGCCATTGGCCTCCAGCGCGCGGCACAGCTTCAGCGGCGTCTGGCCGCCGTACTGCACGATCACGCCCTCGGGCTTCTCCCTGGCGATGATCTCCAGCACGTCCTCGAGCGTCAGCGGCTCGAAGTACAGGCGATCGGAGGTGTCGTAGTCGGTCGAGACCGTCTCCGGGTTGCAGTTGACCATGATGGTCTCGAACCCGGCCTCGCGCAGCGCCAGCGAGGCGTGCACGCAGCAATAGTCGAACTCGATGCCCTGGCCGATGCGGTTCGGACCGCCGCCCAGGATCATGA
>CAYVZE010000033.1:0-28274 GCA_964455685.1 uncultured Steroidobacteraceae bacterium | reverse complement strand
CCGCCCACGATTTCCGCGAGCTCCGTGGTGATCGCCGCCTGGCGCGCCTTGTTGTAGACGAGCTGCAATTCGTGGATCAGCTTGCCGGCGTTGTCGGTGGCCGCCTTCATCGCGACCATGCGCGCGGCCATCTCGCTGGCCACGTTCTCGACCGCCGCGCGATAGACCTGCGACTCGATGTAGCGCATCAGCAGCCCATCGAGGATCTCCGCAGCGCTGGGCTCATAGATGTAGTCCCAGTGCTCCTGCAGCGTGGACTTGTCCGCCGGCTCCACCGGCAGCAGCTGCCGCACCTGCGGGCGCTGCGTCATCGTGTTGACGAACTCGGAGTACACGACGAACAGGCGGTCGATGCGGCCCTCGCGGTAGGCATCGAGCATCACCTTCACGGTGCCGATCAGGTCGGCCACGTGCGGCTTGTCACCGAGGTTGGTGATGCTGGCGGCGATCGGCAGGTCGAGGCGGCGGAAGAACGCCACGCCCTTCGAGCCGACCAGGCACAGGCTCACGCCCGCGCCCTTGCCCTGCCACTCGCGCACCTGGTTCAGCGTGGTGCGGAACAGGTTGGCGTTCAGGCCGCCGGCCAGGCCGCGGTCGGTGGACACGACGATGAAGCCGACGTTCTTCGCCTCGCGCGTCGCCATGAACGGATGGCGGTAATCCGGATTGGCATGCGCGAGGTTGCCGATCACGTTGCGGATCTTCTCTGCATAGGGACGCGCCAGCTTCATGCGGTCCTGGGCGCGACGCATCTTCGACGTCGCGACCATCTGCATGGCCTTGGTGATCTTCTGAGTGCTTTTGACACTCTCGATCTGGTTGCGTATTTCCTTCGTGCCGGCCATCGCCGTGCGCTCTCCTTACCAGCTGCCCGTGGCGACGAAGCTCTCGATGATCTTCTTCAGCGTCTCCTCGTGCTTCTTCAGCACGGGCTCGGCATTGATCGCATCGAGATCGGCCTTGTGCTGCGACTTCGCGAAGCTCTGCAGCGCGGCTTCGAAGGCCACGATCTTGTTCACCGGCACCTGGTCCATGTAGCCGTTGTTCACGGCATAGATGGACAGCGCCATCTCGGCCACCGACATCGGCGCGTACTGCTTCTGCTTCATCACCTCGGTGGTGCGCTGGCCGCGCTCGAGCTGCTTGCGGGTGGCCTCGTCGAGGTCCGAAGCGAACTGCGAGAACGCCGCCAGCTCGCGGTACTGCGCGAGCGCGAGGCGAATGCCGCCGCCCAGGCGCTTGATGATGTCGGTCTGCGCTGCACCACCCACGCGCGACACCGAGATACCGGCGTTCATGGCGGGACGGATACCGGCGTTGAACAGGTTCGACTCCAGGAAGATCTGGCCGTCGGTGATCGAGATCACGTTGGTCGGCACGAACGCGGTCACGTCGCCGGCCTGGGTCTCGATGATGGGCAGGCCCGTCAGCGAGCCGGTCTTGCCCTTCACGCGGCCCTTGGTGGCCATCTCCACGTACTGCTCGTTCACGCGCGCGCTGCGCTCGAGCAGGCGGCTGTGCAGGTAGAACACGTCGCCGGGGAACGCCTCGCGGCCCGGCGGGCGGCGCAGCAGCAGCGAGATCTGGCGGTAGGCGACGGCCTGCTTGGACAGGTCGTCATAGACGATCAGCGCGTCCTCGCCGTTGTCCATGAAGTACTCGCCCATGGTCACGCCGGCGTAGGCGCTGATGTACTGCAGCGCGGCCGGGGTGGAGGCAGGGGCGACCACCACGATGGTGTGCTTGAGGGCGTCGTGCTCCTCGAGCTTGCGCACCACGTTGGCGATGGTGGAGGCCTTCTGGCCGATCGCCACGTACACGCATTTGATGCCCGAGTCCTTCTGGTTGATGATCGTGTCGACGGCCAGGGCGGTCTTGCCGGTCTGGCGGTCGCCGATGATCAGCTCACGCTGGCCGCGTCCGATCGGCACCATCGAGTCGATGGCCTTGTAACCGGTCTGCACCGGCTGGCTCACGCTCTTGCGGTAGATCACGCCCGGCGCCACGCGCTCGATGGGCGCGGTGGCCTTGGCATTGATCGGGCCCTTGCCGTCGACGGGGTTGCCCAGCGCGTCGACCACGCGGCCGAGCAGCTCCGGACCCACGGGCACTTCCAGGATGCGGCCGGTGGTCTTCACCGTGTCGCCTTCCTTGATGTGCTTGTACTCGCCCAGCACCACCGCGCCGACCGAGTCCTGCTCCAGGTTCAGCGCGAGGCCGAACACGTTGCCCGGGAACTCGAGCATCTCGCCGTAGCGGGCGTCGGCCAGGCCGTGGATGCGCACCACGCCGTCGGCCACCGACATCACGCTGCCGACATTGCGGGCCTCGGTCGCACCCTCGAAGTTCTGGATGCGCTGGCCGATCAGGTCGCTGATTTCCGATGCCTTGATGGACATGACTGATACCTTTGGATGAATCCTATGCAGTGAGCTGGCGCGCGAGCCGTTCCAGGCGCGCCTTCACGGAACCGTCGATGGTGAGGTCGCCCGCGCGCACCACCGCGCCGCCGATCAGCGACGGGTCCACGTCGGCCTTCACGCGCACCTTGCGGTCGAAGCGGCGCTCCAGCGCGGCGACGAGCTTCTGCTGCTCGGCCTCGCCGATCGGCGCAGCCGAGGTGATGGCGACATCGACCACGCGCTCGGCGTCGGCGCGCAGCTGGTCGAAGATCTGCGCGATCTCGGGCAGGAAGGGCAGACGCTTGTTCTCGGCCAGCAGGCGGATGAAGTTGCGCCCGTGCGCGTCGAGCCCCGGGCCGGCCACGTCGGCGATGAGGCCGGCGAGCTGCTCGCCGGTCACCTTCGGGCTTCCGAACAGGGCGCGCACGCGCGGATCGCCCACGGCGACGGCCGCGCGGCCCAGCGCCTCGGACCAGGAGGCCAGGGCGCCCGCCTTCCGCGCCTGCTCGAAGGCGGCACGGGCATAGGGCCTTGCGATGGTGAGGCGGTCTGCCATGGCTCTGCCTCAGATCTCCGCGGCCAGCTTGCCGAGGATGTCGGCGTGCCTGGAGGCGTCGATCTCGCGGCCCAGCACCTTCGCGGCCGAGCGCACGGTGAGGTCGGCCACCTGGCGGCGCAGCTCCTCGCGCGCCCGGGCGGCATCCAGCTCGATCTGCTGGCGGGCCGCCGCGATCAACCTGTCGGCCTCGGCCTGGGCGCTCTGCTTGGCGGCCTCGACGACCTCGTTCGCACGGCGCGAGGCGCCGTCGATGATCTGGTTGGCGCGGTCACGCGCCTCGCGGATCACTTCATCCGCCCGCGCCCGGGCCTCGTCGAGGCTCTTCTGGCCGCGGTCGGCGGCCGAAAGGCCCTCGGCGATCTTCTTCTGGCGCTCATCGATCGCGGCCGAAATGGCCGGCGTGATGAACTTCCGGAAGAACCAGAGCAGGATCAGGAAGACGATGATCTGTCCGAAGAATGTCAGGTTGAGTTCCATGGCGGCTCCGCGCGTTGTCGCGCGTCAGTGCTGTACGACCTACCGGCGCTCGTCTGCTGCTATCAGCCCAGGCTGCCCAGCAGCGGGTTGCCGGTGGCGAAGAACATGGCCAGACCCACGCCGATGATGAACGCGGCGTCGATGAGGCCCGCCAGCAGCAGCATGCGGCCGGTGAGCATCGGGGTCAGTTCGGGCTGGCGGGCGGCGGACTCGAGGAACTTGGCGCCCATGATGCCGATGCCGATACAGGCACCCACGGCACCCAGGCCGATGATCAGGCCGATGCCGATCGCCATGTAACCCTGAACAACTGCAATAGGATCCATTTCAATTACTCCTGGTCGAAAAACAACAAGACAAAAACGAACCTTGGATCAGTGGTGTTCCTCTGCCATCGAGATGTACACGACCGGCAGAACCGTGAAGATGTAGGCTTGCAGGCCCACGATCAGGATGTGGAAGATCGCCCAGACCGCGCCCAGCACGATCTGGCCGATGAAGAACAGCGCGCCCGTGAACAGGCCCGCGGCCTGCGCGGCGGCGATGCCGAGCAGCGCGATCAGCATGAAGATCAGCTCGCCGGCGAACATGTTGCCGAACAGTCGCATGGCCAGCGACACGGGCTTGGCCAGCAGCTCGACCACGTTCAGGGCAAAGTTGGGGATCCACAGGATGGGGCTCTTGCCGAACGGCGCGGTGAACCACTCATGCGCATAGCCGCCCACGCCCTTGGCGCGGATGGCGAACACCACGATCAGCACCAGCACCACGGTGGCCATGGCGAAGGTGCCGTTGAGGTCGGCCGTGGGCAGGATGCGCCAGTAGGCGTGGTCGTTGCCGGCCACGGCGGCGATGCGCGCCGGCAGGTCCACCGGCAGCAGGTCCATCGCGTTCATGGCGATGATCCAGGTGAACAGCGTCAGCGACAGCGCCACCAGGAAGCGCTTGTCGCCGTGGTACATCTCGCCGACGAGGTTGGCGATGAACTCGTAGACGATCTCGATGAACGCCACGAAGCGGCTCGGCACGCCGGCGGTGGCCTGGCGGGCGGCACGCAGGAAGATGTAGCCCACGATGATGGCCAGGCCCGCCGACATGATCAGCGTGTCCAGGTTGATCGCGGTGAGGCCTTCGCCGATGCGCAGGTGTCCCAGGTGATGGGAGATGTATTCCGTCGCGGAAGGTGCGGCGTGTTCAGCAGCCATCTTCGTCAATGATCCTTGGGGCAGGTCCTGCTCGTTAATCCTTCACCCGGCGCGAGCGGTGCATCAGCACCGGCACGAACCAGTACACAAACAACGTTGCCGCGTACGCGGCCAGCAGCGAGGGCCAATGGGCCCAGCCGCCGCGCGCCACGATGAGCAATGCGCCCACCGTGAACACTACTTTCACCATCTGGCCCATCACGAGCCTGCCGAGCGCGCCGGCCGCGCCCGGCGAGGCACGCAGCACGATCAGCGTCATGATGGCGTTGGCGAACAATCCGGTCGCGCCGCCGGCCAGGGCCGACAGGGCCGCAATCCTGCCCCACGCCAGCGCGCACAGGGCAGCGATCGCGATGGTCGTTCCGGCCTGGGTCAGAAGGATCCGCGCAGCGATCCGCTGGGTTGCCGCGTCGCGCGCGATCATTCGTGTCACCCGGTGGCCTCGAAAGCGCGCGCAGTATACGGACTGGAACTGGACCGTTCAAGGTCCATGCATAGGCAATTATTGCCGGCGAATCTGGGACAGGATCCCGTCCAGCTCGTCAAGGCTGTTGTACGAGATCACCAGCTTGCCCTTGCCGCCGGAAGCCTGCTGAATCAAGACCTTGGCGCCGAGCCGCTCGGTCAGGTCGCGCTCCAGGGCCTGCACGTCGGGATCCTTCTGTTGCGTAGCAGCAACCCCCTTGGTCTTCTCTACGGGGGGCGAAGACAGACCCCGGACCAGCGCCTCGGTCTGGCGTACAGACAGCCCCTCGGCTATCACCTTCTGGGCGGCCATGACCTGCTCGCGGCGGTTGGCGATGCCCAGCAGCGCACGCGCGTGTCCCATGTCGAGCTTGCGCTTCTCCACCAGCTCGGCGACCTCGGGCGCGAGGTCGAGCAGGCGGAGCAGGTTGCTCACCGCCGCGCGCGAACGTCCCACCGCCTCTGCCGCCTGCTCGTGCGTGACGCCGAACTCGGCGATCAGGCGTTCCAGCGCGCGCGCTTCCTCGAGCGGATTGAGGTTCTCGCGCTGGATGTTCTCGATCAGCGCCATCGCGATCGCCGCCTCGTCGGGCACGCGGCGGATCACGGCGGGAATGCTCTTCAATCCCGCGATCTGCGCGGCGCGCCAGCGGCGCTCGCCGGCGATGATCTCGTACAGCGCGCCCTCCTCGGTGGCGCGCGGCAGCGGGCGCACCACGATGGGCTGGATCACGCCCTGCTTGCGGATGGAGATGGCCAGCTCTTCCAGCGCTTCCTGGCGCATGTCGACGCGCGGCTGGTACTTGCCGCGCACCAGCTTGTCGACGGGCACGTGCTGCAGCTCATCGCCGCGCGGTGCAGAGGAAGAGGCCGCGGCCGGCGCGGCCGTCGTTGCAGCGGCGGGCGCCTGCGCCTGGGCAGCCGGCGGCGTGACCGGCACGGGTTTCACCGGCGCATTCGCGCGCGCCTTGGATGCGCCCAGCAGGTCGGCCAGTCCGCGCCCCAGCGCGGGTTTCTTCTCGCTCATTGCACACCCTCGCCCGATGCCGGCGCATCGCCGGCAGCGCCGGCCTCCGCCGCGTCATCGGCATTGGATTCATTCGCGGCAGCCGGCGCGTTTGCCGCGGCCTGCTCCAGCTTTTCCTCCTCGCGCCGGATCATCTCGCCGGCCAGCGCGAGGTAGGCCAGCGCGCCGCGCGAGTCCTTGTCGTGCAGCAGCACCGGCTTGCCGAAGGACGGCGCCTCGGCGAGGCGGATGTTGCGCGGGATCACGGTGCGGAACACCACGTCGCCGAAGTGCTGCAGCAGCTGCGCGCTGACCTCGGAGGAGAGGTTGGCGCGCGGGTCGAACATGGTGCGCAGGATGCCCTCGATGTGCAGGCCCGGATTCACCGCATCGCGCACCTGCTCGATGGTGGAGGTCAGCGCCGACAGGCCCTCCAGCGCGTAGTACTCGCACTGCATGGGCACGATCACCGAGTCGGCGGCCACCAGCGCGTTCAGCGTCAGCATGTTCAGCGACGGCGGGCAGTCGATCAGGATCAGGTCGTATTGCTCGCGCAGCGGCGCCAGTGCCTCGCGCAGGCGCGACTCGCGGCCCTCGTCCATGGCCAGCAGGCGCACCTCGGCCGAAGTCAGGTCCTGGTTGGCGGGGACCAGGTCGAACCTGGCGTGCTCCAGCGGCACGACGGCCTGCCCGGCCGTGCACTCGCCCAGCAACACCTCGCAGCTGCCCGTCTCCACGCCGGACTTCTCCACCCCGCAGCCCATGGTGGCGTTGCCCTGGGGATCCAGGTCCACCAGCAGCACGCGTCGCCGCGTGGCGGCCAGGGAGGCGGCCAGGTTCACGGCGGTGGTGGTCTTGCCCACCCCGCCCTTCTGGTTGGCGATCGCGATGATGCGTTTCATGGAAGCCCGGCAGTCTAGGGGAATCCGCGCGGGCCCGTCACGGCGCGCGCTGCAGCAGCAGGTGGTGGCGCGCGGCGCCGAGCCCCGGCACGCGCACGGGGCGCACCGAATCGATGCGCCAGCCCGGCGGCAGGGGCTGGTGCTCGTCAGCATCGTCCGGGGGCGGCGGCCAGCGGCCCTTCATCGCCACCACCCGGGTGGAAGGACCGCACAGCGGCGCGATCAGCGCCAGCATGCGCGGCAGCGGCGCGAAGGCGCGCGCGATCACGGTGTCGAAGGGCGCCTCCACGGCCAGCTTCTCCACCCGGCCATGGCGCGTGGCCACGTTGGACAGCCCCAGCTCGCGCGCGGCGTGGTCGACGAAGCGCAGCTTCTTGTCCACCGCGTCGATGAGCGTGAACTGCCGGCCCGGGTTCACCACCGCCAGTGGCAGGCCGGGAAAGCCGGCGCCGGTGCCCACGTCGGCCACGGTGGTACCCGCCAGGTCCGCGTTGGCGGCCAGCGAGTCGAGCAGGTGGTGCGTGAGGATGCCCGCCGGGTCCTTGATCGCGGTGAGGTTGTAGGCGCGGTTCCAGCGCTGCAGCTCCTCGCCCAGGCGCAGCAGCTGCGCCGCCTGTGCATCGGAGAGCGCCACGCCCAGTTCCGCGGCGCCGGCGATGAGGGCTGCGCGCGGATCGCTCACGGCGCGTTGCGCACCAGGCCGGCCACGAACTGCTGCACCGGCATGGCGTCGAACGAGGCCGGCCCGGCGCGCACGGCCTCGCACAGCGCCGCAATGCGCCGCGACTGGTTGGGCGTGAACAGCTTGTCGGCCGAATCCTTCAGCGCGGCCAGCGCGGACTCCAGCGACTCGGCGCCGGGCACCTGGATGTCGCGGGTGCAGTGCTGGTAGAGCCGCTCCAGCGTCGGCGGAGCCTCGCCGGCGATCACGGCATAGCGCGCCACCAGGTCGGCATGCGCCAGCGCCCGCACCAGCGCGTCGGCGTGCACGTTGCGGATCGCCAGCAGCTCGCGCATGGCGCGCGCGGCGTTCTCCGGCTCCAGCTCGTAGGACGTGCCCGGCACGCGCGCGCCGCCCGGGCGCATGTCGGCCGGGCGCAGCGTGGCCAGCACCTGCACGGCCGCGGCGTCATACAGCGCCTCCAGCAGCGCGGCGGTCACCGCCAGCAGCCGCTGGCGCATGGGGGCGTGGATGTCAGCGTTCGTCATCTGCGATCCGGACCAGCGTGCGTCCGACGTGCCGGCCCGCCAGCACCGCCTCGAAGGCACCGGGCAGCTCATCGAGGGTCACGACTTCGCCGGCGATTCCAGCGAGGTGGCGCGGCGCGAGGTCCGTGCCGATGCGCTTCCACAGCAGCTCGCGCTTCGCGCGCGAGGTGGCGGCGGCATTGACGCCCAGCAGGTTCACGCCGCGCAGCAGGAAGGGCATCAGGCTGACATTCACCTCGGACTGGCCGGCCAGGCCCACGCTCGCCACGCTGCCGTTCATGCGCGTGGAGCGGATCAGCCACGACAGCAGCGGGCCGCCCACGTTGTCGATGGCGCCGGCCCAGCGCTCGCTCTCCAGCGGGCGGCTGGACAGCACCGTGGTGTCGATGCCCTGCGCGGCGCCGGCGGACTCCGCCGGCTTCACCGGCAGCACTTCCACTGCGCTGGCGCCCATCTCCTTCAGCAGCGGCGCCTGGTCGGCGCGGCGCGAGAACGCCACCACCTCGTAGCCGCGCGTGGCCAGCATCTGGATGGCCAGCATGCCCACGCCGCCACCGGCGCCGGTGACCGCCACCGGGCCCTGGCCGGGCGCCAGGCCATTGTGCTCGAGCTGCGTGATCGCCAGCGCCGCGGCAAAGCCGGCGGTGCCCACGATCATCGCTTCGCGCATGCCCAGCCCCGGCGGCAGCGGCACCACGGCCTCGGCCGGCACGCGCGCCACCTCGGTGTAACCGCCGTCGCGGGTTTCCGACAGGCCGCAGCCCGTCACCAGCACCGCATCGCCCGGCCTGAACTGCGGCGACGCGGATTCCAGCACGACACCGGCCAGGTCGATGCCGCCCACCAGCGGGAAGCGCCGCAGGATGCGGCCGCGGCCCGTCCCCGCCAGCGCATCCTTGTAGTTGATGCCTGACCAGTGGACGCGGATGGTGACCTCTCCCGGCGACAGCTCCTCGAGCGCAAGCTCCTCGATGCCGGCACGGTCGGCGTGGATGCGGAATGCCCTGAATCGCTTCATCCGCCCAGTTTAAGATCGACAGCCATGAAGCACAGCATCCGGTTTGCATTCCTGCTGGTCATTTCCTCCGCCCTGCCGATGGCTGCCCTGCAGGCGGCTGCGCCCGCCCGCATCGAGCAGGGCAACCTGATCTACGACGGCATCCCCGTCGAGGAAGTGCTCGCGGAGTCCGAACTGCCCGCGATCCTCGAGTCGCGCTCGGCTTCCTTCGTCGACTGGCTGGCCGACGGCACCATGGTGATCGCCACGCGCTTCGGCAATACCGCGCAGCTGCACCGCGTGCGCGCGCCACTGGGCATGCGCGAGCAGTTCACCTTCAAGTCCGAGCCGGTGACTTCGGCGCTCGCGCATCCCTATGACGCCAACCGCCTGCTCTACCTGAAGGACCAGGGCGGCGATGAGCGCATGCAGATCTGGCTGCGCGACATGGCCAATGGGGCAGAGCGCCTGCTCACCGACGGGCGCTCGCGCCACGGCGGGCCGGTGTTCGCGCGCGATGGCCGCCGCATCGCCTTCTACGGCAATGCCCGCGACGGCGCCAGCAACGACCTGTACATCGCCGACATCGACGCACCCGGCGTGGCGCCGCGCCTGCTGCTGGCCGGCGGCAGCGACGGGCTGTACGTGCAGGACTGGTCGCTGGACGACCGCCAGGTGGCGGTGATCCGCTACCGCTCCATCACCGACAGCGAACTGTTCCTGCTCGACGTGAACACCGGCGAGCAGGTGCGCGTGGAACCGGCGGTGGCGCCCGGCGCCAATGGAAACGGCGGCGGCCGCCGTGGCAATGGCGCCGCCGGCACCGTGTCGGTGGCGCAGGCGCGCTTCGCGCACGACGGCCGCGGCCTGCTGTACATCTCCGACCGCGGCGGGGAGTTCCTCGGCCTGCACTACTACGATGTCTACACGCGTGAGGTGCGCGAGCTGACGCCGGGCACCCTGTGGGACGTGGAGCGCTTCGAGCTCTCGCGCGACGGCCGCTTCGTCGCCTACACGCGCAACGAGGGCGGCGTGGACCGGCTGGTGCTGCACGACCTCAGGCTCAACGCCGACGTGCTGCTGCCGGCGCTGCCGGCCAATGCGGTGATCTCCAGCATCCGCTTCGATGCGGACAGCCGCCGCCTGGCCGTGTCGCTGCAGACCGCGGTCTCGCCCGAGGACGTGTACGTCTACGAGCTGGACACCTCCGCCGGCACCGCCGTGCCGCCGACCGCCACGCTGGTGCGCTGGACGCACAGCGAGGCCGGCCCGCTGGATCCGGCGAAGTTCGCTCCCGCGCAGCTGGTGCAGTTCCCCACCTGGGACCGCGTGGGCAACCAGCAGCGACTGATCCCGGCCTTCGTGTACCGCCCGAACACGCCCGGCCCGCACCCGGTGCTGATCGACATCCACGGCGGTCCGGAGTCGCAGCATCGCCCGGGCTGGAGCAGCTTCCGCCAGTACCTGGTCGGCGAGCTGGGCTTCGTGGTGGTGGCGCCCAATGTGCGTGGCTCCTCGGGCTACGGCCGCAGCTACCTGAAGCTCGACGACGGCATGCTGCGCGAGGACGCGGTGCGCGACATCGGCGCGCTGCTGGTGTGGATCGGCCTGCAGCCCGACCTGGACCGCAACCGCGTGGTGGTGGCCGGCGGCTCCTACGGCGGCTACATGGCGCTGGCCTCGCTGGTGCACTACAGCGACCGGCTGGCCGGCGGCATCGACACCGTCGGCATCAGCAACTTCGTCACCTTCCTCACCAACACCTCGGGCTACCGCCGCGACCTGCGCCGCGCCGAGTACGGCGACGAGCGCGACCCGCGCATGCGCGCGCACCTGCAGGCGATCTCGCCGCTGACCAACGCGGCGCAGATCCGCAAGCCGCTGCTGATCGTGCAGGGCCTGAACGACCCGCGCGTGCCGGCCAGTGAATCCGAACAGATGATGGCGATGGTGCGTGCCCGTGGCGGCGAGGTCTGGTACCTGGCGGCGAAGGACGAGGGGCACGGCTTCCGCAAGAAGGCCAACAGCGACGTCTATCGCGCCACCATGGTGGCCTTCCTGAAGAAGCTGGCGGGGGTCGGGACCGCCCCCGCGGCGGGCGCGGCGAACGCCGCGCCCTGAAGGCGCATCAGCGGGCCGCGACGGCCTTGGAGTCCTTTTCCTTCAGCGGCACGGTGTGCAGCGTCGGGGACTGGCTGGCGAAGTACTGCGCGACGGCCTTGATCTCCTCGGGCTTCAGCGCGGCGGCGAACGGCTGCATGATGCCGTTCTTGCGCGTGCCGTTGCGGTAGCTCTCCAGCGCGAACTCCAGGTAGTCGGCGTACTGGCCGGTCAGCGTCGGGTAGCTGGGCACCAGGCCCACGCCCACGGTGCCGTGGCAGGTCTTGCAGGTCTCGACCGCGGCCGGCGGCGTGCCCCGGGGCTGCGCGTTGGCATCGGCCGTCACGGCCTCGCCGGCCAGGTACGCGGCCACGTCCTCGATGTCCTGGTCCGACAGCGACGCGGCATGCGCGTGCATGGTGCCGTGGCTGCGCTCGCCCGAGCGGTAAGCCTTCAGCGCGGTGACGAGATACTCGGCGTGCTGGCCGCGCAGCTTCGGCACCGAATAGGTGGGATAGACGTTCTTGTACGTCTCGATGCCATGGCAACCCAGGCAGGTCCAGCCCAGCGTCTTGCCGCGCGCCGGATCGCCCGCTGCCTCGGCAGGAGCTGCCTTGACCACACCCAACACAGCCAGCGCCACCACGGGCGCCGCAGCCCTCAGAATCGAACGCAGGGACATGAACACGACCTCTTCGGAACACTTGCGCCGCAAGGCGCAAAAACAGCCGCGAATTCTAACGGTCCGGACGGGAGGATTGCCACGATGATTGCACTGATCCAGCGCGTCGCCCGCGCCAGCGTCACCATTGCCGGGGAGCGCGTGGGGGCCATCGACCGGGGCATCCTGGCCCTGGTGGGCGTCGCCGGGTCCGATACCCCGCAGACCGGCGCCCGGCTGCTGGAGAAACTGCTCGCTTATCGCATTTTCCCGGACGAAGCCGGCAAGATGAACCTCAATCTGCGCCAGATCGACGGCGGATTGCTGCTGGTCCCGCAGTTCACCTTGCTGGCGGACACGGCCAAGGGCACCCGCCCGGGCTTCTCCCGGGCCGCCCCGCCGGCCCAGGCCAGCGCCCTGTTCGACGAGCTGGTCCAGCGCGCCAGGGCCACCCACCCCCAGGTGGCCTGCGGGCGCTTCGGGGCCGACATGCAGGTGGAGCTGGTCAACGACGGCCCAGTGACCTTCTGGCTGGAGGTGGGGCAAGAACCCTTTCGGCCGGCCCATGTCTTATGATTGAGGACTTCATTTCACGGCGCCTCGGGCGCCCCAACGGAGCACCACGATGGGTTCAATGAGCATCTGGCACTGGCTGATCGTCCTGGCCGTGGTCATCCTCGTTTTCGGCACCAAGAAGCTGAGCTCGCTGGGCTCGGACGTGGGCGGCGCGATCCGCAACTTCAAGAAGGCCATGAACGAAGGAGAGGCCGAGGGCAAGGAAGTCGCCAAGCAGCTCAAGCAGGCCGTCAGCGGCGATGCGGACTTCAACGAGACCAAGTCCGCGGAGAAGTCCGCCGGCGGCGACGATCGCGCGGCCTGAACGGGCCGTCCCTGCAATGCGCGCCCTGCCACTCCCGGCAGGGCGTTCCAGTGAAAGCATCCTGCTGATCGAGACACGATGTTCGGCCTCGACTTCCTCGAGCTGGTAGTCATCTTCATCGTCGCGCTGGTGGTGCTCGGCCCCACGCGGCTGCCCGAGGTCGCGCGCAAGGTCGGCCGCTGGATCGGCAAGGCGCGGGCCATGGCGCGTGACTTCCGCTACCAGCTGGAGAGCGAGGTCACGCTGGCCGAGCTCAACCGCATGACCGAGGAGACGGCGAAGCGCAACAAGGAGCAGCAGGCGCCGGCCCAGACCCCGCCCGCGGCCCCCGCGGGCGACACCGCCACCCCCGAAGGGACGAAGGATGAGGCCAGCCCGCTGGCCGGCTCCGGCTACCCCTACGGGGCCCCCGCCTCCCCCGACCCGGCCACCCCGCAGCCGGGCGACGACACCTATTCCCATGCCCACGCCGCCGGCGCCGCGCCGCAGCCCTGGAGCCCCGAGGCCGACCCGGCCGGCAGCTCCGCCGCCGCCGCGGATCCCGCCGTCACCGGCGAGGGCCAGAACGAACCCAGGCCGGCCACCGCCGGCAGCGACAAGAACACCGCATGAGTGCACGCACCGACGAGGAAGAGGAGCAGCTCGCCGAAGGCACGCTGATCTCCCATCTGCTGGAGCTGCGCGACCGCATCGTGCGCGCCCTGCTGGGCGTGCTGGTGCTGTTCATCCCCGCCATCATCTGGCGCAACAAGCTGTTCTCGGTGCTGGTCGACCCGCTGCTCAGCGAGCTGAAGGAAGGCGGGCAGCCCATCGCCACCGGCGTGATGTCGCCGTTCATCGCGCCGATCAAGCTGGCGTTCTTCACCGCGCTGTTCGTGGCCATGCCGTGGGTGCTGTACCAGGCGTGGGCCTTCGTGGCGCCCGGCCTGTACCGGCGCGAGAAGCGCTTCGCAGTGCCGCTGCTGGTGTCCTCCATCGTGCTGTTCTACGTGGGCGCGGCATTCGCCTACTTCGTGGTGTTCCCGGCGGCGTTCCACTTCTTCGCGATGACCGCGCCGGAGGAAATCGCGCAGATGCCGGACATCAACGAGTACATCACCTTCGCGCTGACCACCTTCTTCGCCTTCGGCGTGGCGTTCGAGATCCCGGTGGTGGTGGTGCTGCTGACGCTGACCGGGCTGGTGTCGGTGGAGAAGCTGCGGGCCGCGCGCGGCTACGTGGTGATCGGCGTGTTCGTGGCCGCCGCGGTGCTCACGCCGCCGGATCCGCTGTCGCAGATCCTGATGGCCATCCCGATGTGGATGCTCTACGAAGGCGGCGTGCTGATGGCGAGCCTTCTGGGGCGCCAGAAGAAGGAAGAAGAAGCCTGACCGGGCGCGGCCTCAGCCGCGCTCTTCCACCAGCGTCTTGAGCCGGGCCAGCGCGCGCTCGCTGGCCATGCGCACGCGCATGTAATGCGCGTTCCACTCCGGCAGGTCGGGCATGCCCGAGCACAGCAGGCGCACGATGGTGCGGCCGTCGGTCTCCTCGAGCAGCAGGTCGTCGGCGACGGCGCCGTCGAAGGACGGCAGCTCGTCGGG
The DNA here is from genome assembly GCA_964455685.1 of uncultured Steroidobacteraceae bacterium. Classification (GTDB taxonomy): domain Bacteria; phylum Pseudomonadota; class Gammaproteobacteria; order Steroidobacterales; family Steroidobacteraceae; genus ZC4RG30. Next base: position 13,831 of record CAYVZE010000033.1, on the reverse strand, counting down.
CGGCAGGTAGATCAGGCGCAGGCGGCGCGGCGGATCGAACACGTCGATCATCGCATGGCGGGTGAGCCCTGGAGCGAGCGTGGCCGACCAGCTCCCGCCCTTCTGCGGACGGATGCGCGCATCGGCACCCAGCCACTTCTGCACCTGTGTCGGGCCGCACAGCGACATCCACACGCGCGGCGCCGTGGCCTCGATGTCGATGCGCTGGGCGAAGCCGCGGGTCTTCAGGGGCATGGCGATATTCTGCCAGTTATCTCGCAGGCCAGCATGTAGCTGTTTCACGGAACTGTTGCATGTACCGGACTCTGCTGCGGCAAGTGCTGCGCTTCACATCCCTCTCCTGTCCGCGCATGACGACACAACATGCTGTCCCGTGCGGGCACTGCTGCGCCAGTGATCGACTCTCATCTGTCTATCACTGCGTCTATCACCCCATGAACATCATTGCGACGAGCTTGCACTCTCGCATAACAAGTGCCCCAGGCCGGCGGGAACCGGCCGTGCGGGAACGGGGAAGCTCGCTCTAGGGGGACGAGGCTTTCCCTCGATAAACCATAACTTCGAGGGGATATTCACTGATGAACACGCAAGAGCGTTCAGCACGCTTCCGTGTGCGCGCCGCCGTGGCGGCCGCACTCGGCGCTTCGATCGGCGCAGCCACGATGACCGCGATGGCCGCGGAGGAAGAAGGACTGCTGGAGCTGCAGGAAGTGCAGGTCACCGGCTCGCGCATCGTGCGCCGTGACATGCAGAGCAACAGTCCGCTGGTGACGATCGAACGCGAGCAGATCGACGACTCGCCGTTCGTCTCCCTGGAGGAAATGCTCAACGACCTGCCGCAGTTCATGGCCGGTGGCGCCGGCATGAGCACCACCGCGATCACCAGCCTGCAGGGCGCCAACGGCCTGGACGGCGGCCGCGGCACCGGCGACGCGATGAACAGCACCCTGCTGCCCGACAACGCCGGCGTGATCGGCGTGGTGGTGCCGGGCGCAGCCAACGTGAACCTGCGCGGCCTGGGCGCCGGACGCTCCCTCGTGCTCGTCAATGGCCACCGCGGCATGCCGCTGAACGCGGGCATGACGGTGGACCTCAACACCATTCCCACCATCGCCATCGGCGGCATGGAGGTCATCACCGGCGGCGCCTCGGCGGTGTACGGCGCCGACGCCCTCGCCGGCGTCACCAACATCACCCTGCGCGATGACTTCGAGGGCATGCGCGTGCAGGTGCGCGGCGGCATCAACGAGGTCGGCGACGGCGAGGAGCTGTCGGTGGCCGGCCTGTTCGGCTCGAAGATCGCCGACGGTCGCGGCAACGTGATGATCGGCCTGGAATACACCAAGCGCGAGAGCGCGCTGTGGCGCAACCGCAGCTGGTTCCGCGAGGTGATGGAATCGCCTTACTCCAGCTCCGGCAACCTGAGCTTCAACTGGGATCCGGGCTACGGCTCGGCCAACAGCCTCACGCTGGGCTCCTACAGCAACTTCCAGCGCGCCTGGAACGGCAACGCGCCCTCCGCGGCCGCGATCAACCAGGTCTTTGGCGACCGCACCTGCGTCGACGACAACGGCAACCAGCTCAACTGCGTGTTCTCCGGCGCCAACCAGCCGCGCGGCGGCGGCTGGTATTTCAACCCCGACGGCACCATCTACACCCGCTCCTCGCAGGTGGGCGAGGGCGCCGCGGCGGTGTACTACGGCCCGCAGAACTTCCGCATCCCGGTCGGCCCGACGCTGGAGCATCCCGAGGAGATCGTCTGCAACTTCAGCAACCCGACCACCACCGGCCGGGCGCATCCGGTCTCGGGCTTCGGTGGCGAGTCGTGCAACCCGATCACCGGCCGCGTGGACTGGGACCGCCGGCTGTCCGGCCCGCGCGATGCCTACAACCTGATCGGCGCCGCCAACTACGAGATCACCGACAAGCTGACGGCGTTCGCCAACTTCAACTTCTCCTCGTCGAACACCGAGACGCGGCGCGAGCCGGCGCCCTTCAGCGTCGGCTTCGGCGTGGTCATCCCCACCGGCAGCGACGAAGTCTACCTGCCCTCGCTGGTGCAGACGGCACGTCCCGGCGGCCTGCCGGTCGGCGCCACGCTGCCCGAGTACCAGGTGGGCGGTGCCCGCGGCACCAACTGCGCGCCGATGGGCGGCTGCACCATGGCACAGGCCTTCCCGCTGCCGGGCGACGTGCTCTCGCCGGACGGCAGGGTGATCACCCCCGGCCCGCTGCGCACGCTGCTGGAGTCGCGTCCCGACACCGCCGTCGTCACCGGCGCGGGCAACCCCTTCGAGGGCCTGTCGGCGTGCAATGTGTACTCGCTGGTCTCCGAGACCACGCCGGGCGCGCAGCAGAACCCGAACACCGGCGCCTGGTACGTGGTGCAGCAGGACCCGAACACCGGCGGCCCGCTGTACACCTGCGGCCCGAATGCGGGCTGGCGACTGGATACCCAGCTCGGCTTCCTGCCGCCGCGCGGCACCGAGAACACCACCCGCCTGTTCCACTTCTCCGCCGGCCTGCGCGGCGACCTGCCGTTCTCGGACTGGACCTGGGAGGCCTACACGGCCTTCGGCGACTCGCAGACCCAGACCAACTACGTGGGCTTCGCCTCGCTGGCCAACTACATGACCATCATGTCCTCGCCGAACTATGGCCAGGGCCTGAACATCCAGGGCACGGCCTCGAAGTACCTGACCTGCCAGAGCGGCCTGAACCCCTGGGACGTGAACTTCCAGCCCTCGGAGGACTGCATCACCGCGCTGATTTCCAACGAGATCGACCGCAACTCGATGACCCAGCGCATCCACGAGCTGGGCATGCAGGGCAAGCTGTTCCAGGTGCCGGCGGGTGACGTGCGCACCTACATCGGCGCCAGCTACCGCAAGAACGACTACGCGTTCAGGCCCGATTCGATCCGCGAGCGCGACTACATCGGCGATACCTCGGCCGGCGCCTTCGCCTCCGGCGACATCGACGCCTCGGTGAACGTGAAGGAGATCTACGGCGAGCTGCTGGTGCCGCTGCTGCGGGACCTGCCGGCATTCCGCTCCTTCGAGCTGGAACTCGGCTACCGCCACTCCAAGTACAGCACCGGCCAGAAGGTGGACACGTACAAGGCGCTGGCGAGCTGGGAGCCCACCTCGTGGCTGCGGGCGCGCGGCGGCTACAACCGCGCCGAGCGCGCGCCGAACATCGCCGAGCTGTTCGCCACCCCCAGCGGCAGCGCGCAGTTCGCCTCGGCGCCGACCGACCCTTGCCGCAACAACACCACCAACAACATCGTGTTCTTCCCGAACCTGCCGTCGAACCAGCCGTCCACGCCGCCGGAGATCCGGCAGAGGCTGCTGGACCTGTGTGGCGCGCACATCAACGCCTGGGCCCCGCCGGGCTTCGAGAACACATCGGAGTTCCACCAGACGCGCGAGACCTACGACGTGCCCGGCGGCTCGGCACTGGTGGTGGGCAACCCGGACCTCAGGAGCGAGAAGGGGGACACCTGGACCTTCGGCATCGCGATGCGCTCGCCGTTCACCCATCCGCTGGCGCAGTTCACCAGCACCGTCGACTGGTACGAAGCGCGGGTGGAGGACCCGATCGAGGTGCTGAGCACCGGTGCCATCGTCAACACCTGCTACAACATCAACGGCCAGAACCCGAACTACGAGCTGGACGACCCGGCCGGCTACTGCCGCCTGATCGAGCGTGACCCGACCAACGGCGCCATCGTGCGCGTGCTGAACAGCTACGCCAACCAGGACAAGCTGGTCATCCGCGGCATCGACGTGACGGTGAGCTGGCGGGCGCCGCTGGCCGCGATGGGGCTGGAGAGCGTGCCCGGCGCGCTGTCCGTGTCGGTGAACGGCAACTACGTGATGGACCAGATCCAGCGTTACACCGGCAGTGCCGACCAGGTGGCGAACTACGCGGGCTTCGGCGGCGTGTCGAAGCTGCGTACCAGCACCAACCTCACCTACACCTGGGGCCGCAACCGCGTCACACTGAACTGGATGTACCGGCTGGGAACCGACACGCCGACGACCTTCCGCGCCACGGAAAGCGCCGACGGGCAGTTCTCGCCGACGATCAAGAGGAACCCCATCCTCGCCGGCAACCCGACCTTCAACCAGTTCAATGGCACGTTCGGCACCCGCATCGGCCCGGTCAATGCTTCGCTGACCATCAGCAACCTGCTGAACACGAAGCCCGGCCCGGCCGGCTACGACCTGCGTGATCCGCGCGGCGGCATTGGAACCTTCAATCCGTTCGCGGACCTGGTGGGGCGTCGCTACTCGTTCAACCTGTCGACGGACTTCTGATCTCCGGCCAGCCAGCCATGGCAACCCCCTCGGGCCGGGCGGTAGCGCAGGCCATCGCCCGGCCCGGCCGGAGGCAGGGAGAAAGAGGATGGGCAGCAGCGAGACCATCGATGACCTGAGCCGCGCCAGCCAGCGCGGCGACTACCGCGCCATGACCGAACTGGCGCGGCGCCTGCTGGTGGGCGAAGGCGTGCCAAGGCTTCCGCAGCAGGCGCTGTCGCTGCTGGTGGAGGCGGCACGCAACGGCGAGCCCCGGGCGCTGGCCTGGGCCGCCGCGCTCACCGCCGGCGGCGCGTTCGTGAAGCAGGGGTGGGAGGGCGCGCTGCAGCTGCTGGCGCAGGCCGCGGAAGCCGGCGAGGAGTCGGCCCGCGGCCAGCTGCGCTGCCTGCAGCCCGAAGGCGCCGGGCCCGCGGACTGGGCCACGATGGCCTCGCGCGTGCCGCTGGCCTGGTGGCTGGCGCCCGCGCCGAGGCAGGCGCTGCACGAGCAGGTGCACCGCGTGGAGGACCTGGCGCCTGCCGCGGTGTGCGACTGGCTGATCGCCCGCTCGCGGCACCGGCTGCAGCCGGCGCTGGTGTACGACTCCGTCGACCGCAGCGTGCAGGTGCACGAGATGCGCACCAACACCATGGCCCTGTTCGACTACACCAGCATGGATGTGGTGCAGTTCCTGGTGCAGGCACGCATGGCCGCGACCTGCGGCTACCGCCTGCAGCATTTCGAGGCGCCGACCATCCTGCACTACAACGTGGGTGAGCAGATCCGGCCGCACTTCGACTTCATCGACGCGCGCGCCCGGGACTACCTGCAGCAGATCGAGGTGATGGGACAGCGGATGATCACCTTCCTGCTGTACCTGAACGACGACTACGAAGGAGGCGAGACCACTTTCCCGGAGCTGGGCATCGTGCACCGCGGCCGGCGCGGCGATGGCCTGTTCTTCATCAACGCGCACGAGGACCTGACACCTGATCGCCGCATGCTGCACACGGGGTCGCCGCCGACGGCCGGTGAGAAGTGGGTGATTGCCCAGTTCATCACCCACAAGGCGCTGCGACCCTGACGTTCGGCCTTCCCGGCGTCCTTCGCGGGCGCATCCCCCGGGGTCCGGGAGTCCCCTCCCGGGCCCGAACCAAGAAGGGAAGGCCTGTTCGGCGGGTGCCCGCGCACCCGCCGCTTTTTTATCAGGCGGAAGCGCGCGGCTCGCGGCGCAGGACCATGACCACCAGCGGCGCCATCGACACCACGATGATGGTGATGGTGACCAGGCCGAAGTTGTCCTTGATCAGCGGGATGTTGCCGATCCAGTAGCCGGCCCAGACGAACAGGTTCACCCAGGCCACCGCGCCGAAGATGTTGTAGGCCTGGAAGCGGCCGTAGTGCATGCGGCCGATGCCGGCCACGAACGGCGCGAAGGTGCGCACGATGGGCGCGAAGCGCGACAGCACGACCGTCATCGCGCCGTGGCGCGCGAACCAGCCCTCGGTCCTGCGCAGGTAATCCACGTTGATGAAGCGGTAGCGGCCGGAGAAGGCGCGCTCGCCGATGGCGCGCCCGATGGCGTAGTTGGTGGTGTTGCCCAGGATGGCGGCGAGGGTCAGCAGCAGCGCCAGCAGCCAGGGCGTGAGCGTGCCGCTGGCGTCCACGGCCGCCAGCGCGCCCAGCGCGAACAGCAGCGAGTCACCCGGCAGGAAGGGCGTTACCACCAGGCCGGTCTCGGCGAAGATCACCAGGAAGATGATGACGTAGATCCAGGTGTCGAAACGCGCCAGCAGCTCGGTGAGATGGGCATCCAGGTGCAGGATGAAATCGATCAGGTAGTGCAGCAGCTCCACTCCGGCCTCGCTGGTTGGATGCGCCAGCAACGTGGCGCGGGGGGGTCGAGTCTAGCCGGCAGCCCGGTTGCCATACAGCTCGCCCTCGCCACCCGGATCAAGCGGGAAAGTGAGCGCATCGCCGGCATCCTCGGAAGGTGCATCGCCTTCGGCGTCGGCGAAGACGGAGCCGGATGGCGCGGCGTCACCCGTACTGCCGGCGGCGGCCGCGTCCGCGCCCGCGCCACTGGCCTCGAACAGCCGTCGCATCATCGACTCGATATCCTCGTTCTCCTGCATCGGCGGCAGGCCGCGCGCCAGCAGTTCCTGCTGCAGTTCCTCCTGCAGGGCCGCGGACACGGTGTCGTCCTTCTCCCCCAGCTCGATGTCGCCGCCCTGGCGCTGGCGCGCCACCGAGGCCCAGGTGGGCAGGTCGCGCAGCGCGTCGGCCAGCGGCACCGGCCGGCCCACCGCGAAGCCCTGCGCAAAGTCCACGCCCATGCCGGCCAGGCGCATGCGCACCTCGTCGGTCTCCACGCACTCGGCCACGGACAGCACACCGCCCGAGCGCGCCATGTGCGCCAGGCCCTGCACCATGGCCTCGGCGCGCGGGTTCTTCAGCACCTCGCGCACGAAGGAGCCGTCGATCTTCAGCATGTTCAGCGGCAGCGAGCGCAGGCCCGCCACCGACACATCGCCGGTGCCGAAGTCGTCGATGGCGATGCGGCACCCCAGCCCGGCAAGCTCGTTCATCAGCTTGCCGGCCGCGGCCAGGTGCTGCATCACCTCGCCCTCGCCGAACTCGAAGCACAGCGCCCGCGGGTCGATGCCGCTGTCGCGCACCTGCTCGAGCAGCCAGCTGGCAAAGCCTTCCTCGGCCAGCGACTGGCCGGAGAGGTTGATCGTGAGCACCACCGCACCGCCGGCCAGCAGCGAGGCACGGGGCCTGAGCTGCGCGAACGTCTCGCGCACCACCCAGCGGTCCACCGCGCCCATCAGGCCGTGGGTCCTGGCGTCGCTGATGAAGCGGCCCGGGCCGACCGGGTTGCCGTCGGCATCCTGCACGCGCAGCAGCAGCTCGAAATGCGGCGTGGGCACGGAGCAGCCCGGCAGCGGCGCAATCAGCTGCGCATGCAGGCTGAGGCGATTGCCCTCGAGGATCATGCGCACCGCATCGGCATCGCCGGTCGCGGTGATGCAGTCCTGCACGACCATCGTGGTGTCGCCCCCGGGTGAATACAGCTCGACGCGGTTGCGGCCGAGGCGCTTGGCGGAACGGCAGGCGGACTCGGCAGCCGCCAGCACCGAACGCGGGTCGGCGTCGGGCGCCGGGAACAGCGCCACGCCCACCGACAGGGAGGACACCAGCCGCGGGCTGTCGGCCGCGCCCAGGCTGGCCGGCGTCAGCGCCGAGATCGCCGTGCGCAGGCCCTCGGCGAAGGTGATCGCATCGGCTTGGGCGGCGGGCAGCAGGATGGCGAAGCGGTCACCGGAGATGCGAGCCGCTGCGCCGCCCGGGATCAGCCGCGTGCGGATCAGCTCGCCCAGCTTCACCAGCAGCCGGTCGCCCACCTGCATGCCGTGGTTGTCGTTGATGCTGTGCAGGCGGTCGGCGTCGATGTAGAGGAAGGTCCACGGCCCGCCGGGCCGCTCGGCCACCAGCTGGCGCACGCGCGGCTCGAAGGCATGGCGCGCGAACAGGCCGGTGAGCGAGTCGTAACGCGCCTCGACCACGGCAGCGGCACGGCGCGCGAGCAGGTCGGCCAGCAGGCCGTCGCGGCGGCGGAACGCGGGCGCATCGGCGGGACGGAACAGCACCAGCAGTGCGCCGGGCTTGCCGCCCGGGTTGCGCACCGCGCTCACCAGCGCGCGCAGCGGCCTGGTGATGCCGGGCACGCTGCCCGGCTCGTTCAGCAGCAGCGCCTCGTCGCCCACCTGCGCCAGCGACACCAGGTGGCGGTGTGCGCGCGCCAGCGTGGCGTTCTCGATCTGGCAGCCCGGCGCCCTGGTCACCACCAGCACATTGCGCTCGGGCATCAGCAGCGCCGTCATCTCGCAGCGCAGGTGCTGGTTCACGCGGTCGAGCACCACGCGGATGTCGCTGCTGGTGGCGCCTTCGGAAGTGGACAGCAGCACCTTGAGGTCGGCATCGCCGCCCTCTTCGCCCGCGGCCTGCTGCAGGGCCTGCGCATCGCGCTCGGCCAGCTGCGCCTGCAGGTGCAGCTCGCGGCGCAGGCACTCGATCACCGGCCGCAGCATGGCGTGCACGTAGGAGAAGGTGCGCGGATCGCTTTCCGCGGTGCGCCAGCGCACGCTGAGCACCGCAGTGATCTTGCGCTCATCATCGCGCAGCCAGAACAGGTACACCGGTTCATCGCTGCGCAGCTGCGCGCGCTCGCCCGGCTCGTTGTTGAGCAAGGCCAGCGTGGCCTGGCGTTCGATCAGTTCGGGCAGTTGCGGATCAATCGCCTCGTCGCTGGTCCAGCGCAGTTCCCCATTCGGATCGAAGATGGAAAGACCGGCCGCACGCGGCAGCAGCGCAGCAACGAGCTGGCCGTATGGCGTGAAGTCCTGCGACAGGTCGGAAAGCTCCATGGACATGCCCGCAGCATGGCTGAAGAAAATCAGGGAATGGATGACCGAGTTGGCAGATTATGCGCAGGAAACGCGCGCACCCACGCGCACTTTTGTTGGGCCGATCAAGGCTTTGCATCGCGACAGACGCGATGCGCAATCAACGCGCGGGAGGTGCCGCAGTGCGGAAGAGCGGGCGCGGATCGATGGAACTGCCATTGCGCTGCACTTCGAAGTACAGCCCCGGCTCGCGCCGACCACCCGAGCGGCCCGCGGTGCCGATGACCTGGCGCCCCTTCACCACCTCGCCGCGCTGCACGTACATCTCGCCCAGGTGCCCGTACAGCGTCCAGTGCTCACGGCCGCCGCTGGTGCCGTGGTTGATGATCACCACCAGGCCGCGGCCGGGCAGCCAGTCGGCGTACTCCACCCGCCCCTCGTGCACCGCGGTGACCTGTGCGCCCTCGGCTGTATCGATTTCGATGTAGTCCGCCTTGCCCAGGCCCGGGATTGAGGCTCCATAGGAAACACTGAGCTTGCCCGCTGCCGGCCAGTACATGGGGGTCTGGCCGAAGGGCGCATTCGGGTCGTAGGGCACCGAGGAGCGCACCGCCTTGCGCAGTTCCGCGATCAGCTTCTCCTGCGCCGCGCGCTGCTGGCGCAGCCGGGCCAGCTGGGCGTTGCGGTTGGTAGCCTCCTTCTCCAGCGACACCAGCACCTGCTGCTGGCGCTTGCGGGCCGACTCCAGCTCGCTCACGCGGCGCTTCTGGGCTGCCTCGAGCTCGGCCAGGCGGGCATCCTCCGCGTCGATCCGGGCGGTAAGCTCCTCGATCCGGGCGACTTCTTCCTCGATCTTGCGGATCTGGCCGGCGCGATGGCGCCCCAGGTAGCCGTAGTAGGCCAGGGCGCGGCTGAACTCGGCCGGCGAGCCCTGGTTCAGCAGCAGCTTCAGCGGCTCGTTGCGCCCCATGAAATAGGCCGCCCGGAGCTGCCGCTCCAGGTCGGCCACGGTGGCCTTGCGGATGGCCTCGCGCTCGGCCCGCTCCTTTTCAAGGTCGCGCCGCGCCTGTGCCCGCTCGCTGCGCTCGGCCCGCAGCTTGCGCAGCTCGCCCTGCGCCGAGGCCACGGCCCGGTCCGCATCGCGCAGCTCGCGGTTCAGGCGGTCGCGGGCGATGGCGTCCTGCTGGGTCTGGCGGGTGAGGCGCTCGATGCGCTCGTTCAGGGCCTTGAGCTCGGCCTCGGCCTTGGCCGGGTCGCGCGTGGGCTGCGCGGCCGGCAGCGCCAGCGCCCCCCCCAGGGTGAGCAGGCAGGCAGCGATGCGGGCAGGCATCCGTGACATGAGCCAAGTCTAGCCTGCCCGGGCCGCTATAATGCCCGACCCTTATGCAGCGCCTGCTCGAATACCTCACCCTCCACCCCTTCCTGTCGAGCCTCGCCGTGGCGATGGCCCTGGCCGTGCTCGCCTACGAGATGCGGCTGCGCCGGACCGCCTACGCGGCCGTGAGCACGCAGCAGGCCATCCAGCTGATGAACCAGGGCGCGCCGGTTTACGACCTGCGCTCCGCCGAGGAATACGCCGCCGGCCATATCAATGGCGCGCGGCACCTCTCGCCCGAGCAGCAGGCCAATGCCGCCGAGCAGCTCAAGCGGTTCAAGGACCGGCTGATCATCCTGGCCTGCGAGGACGGGTCGCGCGCCTCCGCGCTGTCGCGCACCCTGCACGCCGCCGGCTTCACCAAGGTGTTCAACCTGCGCGGCGGACTGCAGAACTGGCGCGCCGAGGGCCTGCCGCTGACCCGGCAGCGGGGCTGAAGCCGATGGCCACGCCCGAGGTAGTGATGTACGCCACTTCGTGGTGCCCGTGGTGCGCCCGCGCGCGCCGGCTGCTGGAGGAGAAGGGCATCGAGTACACCGAGATCGACGTCGAGCAGGTCGAGGGCGCGCGCCAGGAGATGCGCGAGCGCAGCGGCGGGCGCAATACCGTGCCGCAGATCTTCATCGGCGGCCGCCACATCGGCGGCTATGATGACACCCGAGCCCTCGACGAGAAGGGAGAGCTCGACCGCCTGCTTTCCGGGCAGGCCGTCGGGAACGAAGCCTGACAACCACGACTACGAACGAACGACAGAGGACGACCAAGATGGCCGACGAAAACAACGCCGCAGCTGCCAATGGCCTGGACCAGCAGGCTGCCCAGCCCAACCTTGCGCTGCAGGCCGTGTACCTGAAGGACTGCTCGTACGAGGCTCCGCTCGGCCCCCGCGGCGATGCCAATGCCCAGCCGCAGATCAACCTCGACCTCTCGACCACCGCCAACCCGATTTCGGGCGACCTGCGCGAAGTGGTGCTGACCGTCACCGTGTCGGCCAAGCAGGGCGACAAGACGCTGTTCCTGGTCGAGGTGAAGCAGGCCGGCGCGTTCCTGATGCAGAACCTCACCGAGGAGGACACCAAGCGCGCCATCGCCAGCATCTGCCCGTCGGTGCTGTTCCCGTACGCCCGCGCCATGGTGTCGCAGCTGGTCTCCATGGGCGGCTTCCCGCAGCTGCTGCTGCCGCCGGTGAACTTCGACGCGCTGTACCTGAACGCGCAGGCGCAGTCGGTGCAGACCCAGCAGCCGCCGGCCTCCGCCCCGAACTGATCCCGCTGCGACGACCAGAAGCCTCGCCGTGATCGCGCCGATCGCCGTACTCGGCAGCGGCTCCTGGGGCACGGCGCTCGCGATCCAGTTCGCGCGCGCCGGCAAACCCACCCACCTGTGGGGTCGCGACGCCGCGCAGCGCGCAGCCATGCGCGCCGCGCGCGTCAACCAGCGCTACCTGCCGGACGCCCGCTTCCCCGACAACCTCACCATCGCCGACTCGCTCGAGGAAGCGCTCGAGGGAGTCAGCGACGTGGTCGTGTCCGTGCCCAGCAGCGGCTTCCGCCAGCTGCTCACCGACCTGAAGCCGCGGCTCGCGCCCGGTGTGTGCGTGGCCTGGGCCACCAAGGGCTTCGAGCGCGACACCGGCCTGCTGCCGCACCAGGTGGCGCGCGCCGTGCTGGGCGAGGCCACCACCATGGGCGTGCTGTCCGGTCCCACGTTCGCCAAGGAAGTCGGCGCCGGCCTGCCCACCGCCATGGTGGTCGCCTCGGCCGACGAAGCCTTTGCCATGCGCATCGCCGAGGACCTCGCCTCGCCCTCGTTCCGCACGTATGTGTCCACCGACATCATCGGCGTGGAGATCGGCGGCGCGGTGAAGAACGTGCTGGCGGTGGGCGCGGGCCTTTCCGACGGCCTCGGCTACGGCGCCAATATGCGCGTGGCGCTGATCACCGGCGGCTTGAACGAGATGCGCCGCCTGGGCATGAAGCTCGGCGCGCGCGAACGCACCTTCATGGGACTGGCGGGACTGGGCGACCTGGTGCTCACCTGCACCGACGACCAGTCACGCAACCGCCGCTGCGGCCTGGCGCTGGCGCGCGGGCTGTCGGTGGACGAGGCCATGCGCGAGATCGGCCAGGTGGTGGAAGGCTGGCACGCCGCGCGCGTGCTGCGCGAGGTGGCGCACCGGCTGGAGCTGGACCTGCCGATCTGCGAGGCCATCTGCCAGATCCTGTTCGATGGCGCGAATCCCGGCGACGTGATGCGGGAGCTGATGTCGCGGCCGCCGCAGGCGGAGTTCGAGTAAGCATCCACGCGCGGGCGTTTTCGCTCATGCCCGCGCCTACAGCGCGCCGGCGAACCCCACCTGGCGCCACGCCTCATACACCACCACCGCCACTGCATTCGACAGGTTCAGGCTCCGGTTCGACGGCCGCATCGGGATGCGCAGCCGCTCATGCGGCGGCAGCATGGAATTGACTGCCGCCGGCAGCCCGCTGGTCTCGCGCCCGAACAGCAAGCAGTCCCCCTGCTGGAACCGGGCCTCGTGGTAACCCTTCGTCCCGTCGGTCTCGATCACGAACAGCCGCTTGCCGGCCAGCGCCGCCAGGCAGGCGGGCAGGTCCGGGTGCACCGTCACCCGCGCCAGGTCGTGGTAGTCGAGGCCGGCGCGCTTGAGCTGCGGCTCGGACAGGTTGAACCCCAGCGGTTCCACCAGGTGCAGGTGGGCACCGGTGTTGGCGCACAGGCGGATGGAGTTGCCGGTATTCGGCGGGATTTCGGGCTGGTAGAGGATGACGTTGAACATGGCGCGGAGCTGGCCGGTGCGCGGGAGGCGCGGGGGCCCATTCTGCGCGATAATCGCCGCATGCACGCGGCGCCCGAAGCTCCCCTGACTTCCAACGACATCACCTCGAACTGGCAGCCGCCCCCGGCCTCGCTGGAGCTGGAGTTCTGCGGCCTGAAGTTCGCCTCGCCCATCGTGCTGCTGTCCGGCTGCGTGGGCTTCGGCGAGGAGTACACCCGCGTGGCCGGGTTCTCCAACCGCGACGTGGGCGCCATCTGCCTCAAGGGCACCACCGGCCAGCCGCGCCTGGGCAACAAGCCGCACCGCGTGTTCGAGACGCCCATGGGCATGCTCAACGCCATCGGCCTGCAGAACCCGGGCGTCGAGGCGGTGGTGCGCGACATCCTGCCCACGCTGGATTTCTCCGAGACGCGCTTCATCGCCAATGTCTCCGGCTCCACGGTGGAGGAGTACATCGAGGTCACCGCGCGCTTCGACGACTCGCCCATCGACGCCATCGAGATCAACATCTCCTGCCCCAACGTGAAGGAGGGCGGCGTGCAGTTCGGCAACTCGCCCGAGATGTCCGCGCGCGTGGTGGAGGCCTGCCGCAAGGTCACGAGGAAGCCGCTGATCACCAAGCTCTCGCCCAACCAGACCGACATCCAGGCCAATGCGCGCGGCTGCATCGAGGCCGGCACCGATGCGTTCTCGGTGATCAACACGCTGATGGGCATGGCCATCGACCCGAAGACCGGCAAGCCCATCATCGGCAACCGCCAGGGCGGCCTGTCGGGACCTGCGATCAAGCCCATTGCGCTGCTGAAGGTGGCGCAGGTGGCGCAGGTCGCCAGGTCGCACAACATCCCCATCATCGGCCAGGGCGGCATCACCGATGCCAACGATGCGCTGGAGTTCCTGCATGCCGGCGCCACCGCGGTGGGCGTGGGCACGGCGCTGTTCTACGACC
>CAYVZE010000032.1:0-29000 GCA_964455685.1 uncultured Steroidobacteraceae bacterium | reverse complement strand
GCGGGATGTAGATCTCGTTGGTCTCGTTGCGCTTCTGGAATTCCTGCGAGGAGAGCTCCTCGAAGCGCGCAAGGCGGGCCTTGCTCTTGGCCTGGCGGGCCTTGGGATTCGAGCGCACCCACTCGAGCTCCTTCTCGAGCATCTTCTTGAGGCTTTCCTGCTGGCGCTCCTCCTGCTCCAGGCGCTTCTCCTTCTGCTCCAGCCAGGAGGAGTAGTTGCCCTGCCACGGGATGCCGTGGCCGCGGTCGAGCTCCAGGATCCACTCCGCCACGTTGTCGAGGAAGTAGCGGTCGTGCGTCACCGCGATCACGGTGCTGGGGTATTCCTCCAGGTAGCGCTCAAGCCAGGCGACCGACTCGGCGTCGAGGTGGTTGGTGGGCTCGTCGAGCAGCAGCATGTCGGGCTGCGACAGCAGCAGCTGGCACAGCGCCACGCGGCGCTTCTCGCCGCCGGAGAGCTTGCCGATCACGGCATCCCACTCAGGCAGCCGCAGCGCGTCGGCGGCGATCTCGAGCTTGCGCTCCAGTTCCCAGCCGCCGGCGGCATCGATGGCGTCCTGCAGCTTCGCCTGCTCCTCGAGCAGCGCGTTCATCTCCTCGTCCGACATGGGCTCGGCGAACTTCTCGCTGATCTCGTTGAAGCGCTGCAGCTTCCTGAAGGTGTCGCCGAGGCCCTGCATCACGGCCTCGCGCACGGTCTGCTTCGGGTCGAGCTCGGGCTCCTGCGGCAGGTAGCCGACGCGGATGCCGGTCTGCGCGCGCGCTTCGCCTTCGTAGTTGGTGTCCACGCCCGCCATGATGCGCAGCAGGGTGGATTTGCCGGCGCCGTTGAGGCCGAGCACGCCGATCTTGGCACCCGGGAAGAAGGAGAGCGAAATGTCCCGCAGGATGATGCGCTTGGGCGGCACCACCTTCGAGACGCGATTCATGGTGTAGATGTATTGGGCCATCCCGCAATGATAATCTGCCGGGCGCGTGGACGCCCCCTCGACAAAGCCGGCGGATCCGGCCGGCGTGGTGGTCATCGCCGACGAGGCGATCGGGCGCTATGGCTTTCCCAACGGTCATCCCTTCGGTCCCGACCGGCTCGCCGCCTTCCTGCGGGAATTCGACGCGCGCGGCCTGGCCGCGCGCTGCCGGCTGCGCCCCTCGCGCCCCGCCAGCGAGGAGGAGCTGCTGCGCTTCCACACGCTGCGCTACGTGCAGCGGGTGCGCGCGATGTCGCTGGAGGGCTCCGGCACGCTCGATGCCGGCGACACGCCGGCCTTCCGCGGCTGCTACGAGGCCGCCGCGCAGGTGGTCGGGGCCACGCTGAACGCCGCTGTGGCGCTGCTGTCGGGCCAGGCGCGGCGCGCCTTCGTGCCCATCGCCGGGCTGCACCACGCGGTGCGTGACGGTGCCGCGGGCTTCTGCATCTTCAACGACTGCGGCGTGCTGATCGAGACCCTGCGTGCCGCCGGCGTGGCGCGGGTGGCCTACGTGGACATCGACGCCCACCACGGCGACGGCGTGTTCTATCCCTTCGAGTCCGATCCTTATGTCGTCTTCGCCGATCTGCATGAGGACGGACGTTTCCTGTACCCGGGCAGCGGCCGGGAGGAGGAGGCGGGCACCGGCGAGGCGGCCGGCACCAAGCTCAACATCCCGCTGCCGCCGGGCGCCGGGCCGGCCGAGTTCAATGCCGCCTGGGCGCGCGTGATGGCGCACGTGGAGGGCTTTTCCCCTGATTTCCTGATCCTGCAGTGCGGGGCGGACAGCCTGGGGGGCGACCCCCTGACCCACCTGGCCCTGACCCCGGCGTGCCACGCGCGGGCGGCCCTGGAGCTGGCGCGGCTGGCGGACCGGCTGGGCCACGGCCGGCTGCTGGCCCTCGGGGGCGGGGGCTACGACCGGGGCAACGTGGCGGCCGGCTGGAACGCCGTGGTGGAGGCCCTGCTGGCTGCGTAGGGCCGGATTTTGGGTAACATGGGCGCCTTTTTTGCGGAGCCTCCTGTCCTATGTATTCCGAGTCGATGACGATCGAGCGTTTTGACCCCGACCTGGCGCGCGCCATCAATGCCGAGCGCGTGCGGCAGGAGGAGCACATCGAGCTGATCGCCTCGGAGAACTACGCCAGCCCGCGCGTGCTGGAGGCGCAGGGCTCGGTGCTGACCAACAAGTACGCCGAGGGGTA
This sequence comes from uncultured Steroidobacteraceae bacterium, assembly GCA_964455685.1. Classification (GTDB taxonomy): domain Bacteria; phylum Pseudomonadota; class Gammaproteobacteria; order Steroidobacterales; family Steroidobacteraceae; genus ZC4RG30. The sequence continues at coordinate 26,828 of CAYVZE010000032.1, read as the reverse complement.
CCCGGGCAAGCGCTACTACGGCGGCTGCGAGTACGTCGACGTGGTCGAGCAGCTGGCCATCGACCGCGTGAAGCGCCTGTTCGGCGCCGACTTCGCCAACGTGCAGCCGCACTCCGGCAGCCAGGCCAATGCCGCGGTGATGATGGCGCTGCTGAACCCGGGCGACACCATCCTGGGCATGAGCCTGGACCACGGCGGCCACCTCACGCATGGCTCCAAGGTCAATTTCTCCGGCCGGCTGTACCGCGCGCTGGGCTATGGCCTGAAGGCCGATGACGGCCGCATCGACTACGACGAGATGGAGCGCATCGCGCTGGCCGAGAAGCCGAAGCTGATCATCGCCGGTTTCTCCGCCTACTCGCGCCAGCTGGACTTCGCGCGCTTCCGCCGCGTCGCCGATGCCGTGGGCGCCTACCTGATGGTGGACATGGCGCACGTGGCGGGCCTGGTGGCCGCCGGCGTGTACCCGAACCCGGTGCCGTTCGCCGACGTGGTCACCAGCACCACCCACAAGACGCTGCGCGGCCCGCGCGGCGGCGTGATCCTGGCGCGCTCGAACCCCGAGATCGAGAAGAAGCTCAACTCGCTGGTGTTCCCCGGCACCCAGGGCGGCCCGCTGATGCACGTGATCGCCGCCAAGGCGGTGGCCTTCCAGGAGGCGCTGCAGCCCGAGTTCAAGGAATACCAGCAGCAGGTGCTGGCCAATGCGCGCGCCATGGCGGGCGCCTTCCAGCGCCGCGGCTACAAGGTGGTCTCCGGCGGCACCGACAACCACCTGTTCCTGCTCGACCTGTCGGACAAGCAGATGACCGGCAAGGACGCGGACGCCGCGCTGGGCAAGGCGCACATCACCGTGAACAAGAACGCGGTGCCGAATGATCCCCGTCCGCCGACGGTGACCAGCGGCCTGCGCATCGGCACGCCGGCTTCCACCACCCGCGGCTTCAAGGAGGCCGAGATGGTGCAGGTGGCCGGCTGGATCGCGGATATCATCGATGCCGCCGGCGCGCCCGAGGTGATCGCGCGCGTGAAGAACGAAGTGGCGGCGCTGTGCCGGCGCTTCCCGGTGTACGGCAAGTCCGGCGCGTAGGCTTTTCCAGCCATGGGCGCGAACCGACATGCACTGTCCCTTCTGCGGACATGAGGAAACCAAGGTAACGGACTCGCGCCTGGCCGGCGGCGGGGCGCAGGTCCGCCGCCGTCGCGAATGCCTCTCGTGCGGCGAGCGTTTCACCACCTTCGAGTCGCCCGAGCTGGTGATGCCGATGGTGGTGAAGTCCGACCAGCGCCGCGTTCCCTTCGACGAGAACAAGCTGCGCGCCGGCATGGAGCGCGCGCTGGAGAAGCGCCCGGTCAGCCGCGAGGCGCTGGACGAGGCCATCTCGCGCATCCTGCACCGGCTGCGCAGCCTGGGCGAGCGCGAGGTGCCCTCGCGCGTGATCGGCGAGCTGGTGATGGAGGAACTGCACCACCTGGACGAGGTGGCCTACGTGCGCTTCGCCTCGGTATACCGCAGCTTCCAGGACGTGGATGCCTTCTACCGCGAGATCGAGCGCATGCGCAGCCGCCGCCGCCGTCCCGCGCCGCCACCGGGCAAGGACCAGCTCTCGCTGCCGGGCGTGACGTCCGGGTCCGGTGAGGACGAATGAGCGGGGACTGGAGCGATTTCGACCGCGCCGCGATGGCGCGCGCCCTGGAGCTGGCCGGCAACGGCCTGTGCACCACCGACCCGAACCCGCGCGTGGGCTGCGTGCTGGCGCGCGACGGCCGCATCATCGCCGAGGGCTGGCATGAGCGCGCAGGCGGGCCGCATGCCGAGCCGGCCGCGCTGGCCATGGCCGGTTCCGCCGCGCGCGGCGCCACCGCCTACGTGACACTGGAACCCTGCAGCCACTTCGGCCGCACGCCGCCCTGTGCCGATGCCCTGATCGCGGCCGGCGTGGCCGAGGTGGTGTACGCCATGGATGACCCCAACCCCGAGGTCAGCGGCCGCGGCGCCGCGCGCCTGCGCGGGCACGGCATCAAGGTGCGCAGCGGCCTGATGGCCGGCGAGGCCGCCGCGCTCAATCCCGGTTACCTCAAGCGCCGCCGCGAGGGACTGCCGCTGGTGCGGGTGAAGCTGGCCGCGAGCCTCGACGGCCGCACCGCGCTGGCCAGCGGCGAGAGCCAGTGGATCACTTCGGAGGCGGCGCGGCAGGACGTGCAGCACTGGCGCGCGCGCAGCTCCGTGGTGCTCACGGGCATCGGCACGGTGCTGGCCGATGATCCCTCGCTGGACGTGCGCCTGCCCGGCGCATGGCGCCAACCGCTGCGCGTGGTGCTGGATTCCCGGCTGCGCACGCCGTGCGTGGCGCGCACGCTGGGTCGCGAGGGCAGGGTGCTGGTGATCGGCACGCAGGAGGAGGAAGCGCGCCGCCGCGCGCTGGAGCAGGCCGGCGCCGAAGTGGCCCTGGTGCCCGCGCAGGGCGGGCGTCCCGACCTCGGTGAAGTGCTGCGCCTGCTGGCCGCGCGCGGCGCCAACGAGGTGTGGGTGGAGGCGGGCGCGCAGCTGGCCGGTGCCTTCCTGCAGCAGGCAATGTTCGACGAACTGGTGCTGTACCTCGCGCCGACCCTGGTCGGGCCCGGCCGGCCGCTGGCCGAACTGCCGCCGTTGCAGAAACTGGCCGACAGGCTGCGCCTGCGCTTCGCCGAGGTGCATCCCGTGGGCGATGATCTGCGGCTGGTGCTGGTGAAGGAGAGCTGATGTTCACGGGTATCGTGCAGGCAACGGGCCGCGTGGCCGGACGCGAGGAGCGTGGCGGCGACCTGCGCCTGGCCATCGATGCGGCTGCGCTGGCGGCGCGCGTGGATGCCGCGAGGCTGGCGATCGGCGAGAGCATCGCCGTGAGCGGCGTGTGCCTGACCGTGGTGGAGTGGCGCGAGGGCTGCTTCGTGGCCGACGTGTCGCGCGAGACGCTGGCGCTGACCACGCTGGGTTCCCTGGCCGATGGGGACGAGGTGAATCTCGAGGCCGCCTTGCGTGTCGGCGATCCGCTGGGCGGCCACCTGATGAGCGGACACGTCGATGGCATCGCGCGCATCACGTCCATCGGGCAGGACGCCCGCTCGATGCGGGTGACCATCGAGCCGCCGCCGGCGCTGGCGCGTTTCATCGCGCCGAAGGGCTCGGTGGCGCTGGATGGCGTCAGCCTCACCGTGAACGAGGTGAATGACAGCAGCTTCGGCGTGAACCTGATCCCGCACACGGTGGAGCTCACCACGTTCCGGCATGCGACCCCGGGCCGGCGGCTGAACATCGAGGTGGACATGCTTGCGCGCTACGTGCAGCGGGCACTGGGGGCCGGCGATGCCTGACATCAGGGAATCCCTGGGCGCCCGGGCCGGCCGCCCGGTCGCGACGCAGTCGCGCCGGAGGCTGGTGGCAATGCTTGCCGTCGCGGCGCTGGCCGGGTGCGCGAGCGCGCCGCCGCAGGATGTGACCGAAGCGGCAGCCGAAGGCGCGCAGGCCGGGTTCAACACCGGTCGCGTGTCGCTGACAGTGACCGACTTCGGCGGCCGTCCGCTGGACCGGGCGCGGGTCGACATCGAGGGCCTGAACGACCACCGCGAATACTTCCGCAATGCGGCCTTTTCCGACGTGTTCGGCCGGGTGAGCTTCAACGGCGTACCGCAGCGGGTTCGCATCACCGTGTTCCACGCCGCGACCCGCGCCAGCTATTCGCAGGTGTTCGACGTGCCGCCCACGGGCATCACCGAACTGCGGATGCTGGTCGACACCTTCGGGCAGTAACCCGGGCTCCCGCGCCTTTCTGCAGGCAGCCGGGAGGCCGGCCCGCGCCGCTGGTACAATGGCCCCATGAGCGCCGGTCCCCGCCTCGTTGAATCCACCGCCAGTCCCTTCGCCCCGATCGAGGACATCCTCGCCGACATCGCCGCCGGCCGCATGGTCGTGATCGTCGATGACGAGGACCGCGAGAACGAGGGCGACCTGGTGATGGCCGCCTGCAAGGTGCGGCCGGAGGACATCAACTTCATGGCCCGCTACGGGCGCGGCCTGATCTGCCTGACGCTGACCCGCGAGCGCTGCGCGCAGCTGCGCCTGCCGCTGATGGTCAGCGACACCGACCGGCTGGGACGCACCAACTTCACCCTGTCCATCGAGGCCGCCGAGGGCATCACCACCGGCATCTCCGCCTACGACCGTGCGCACACCGTGCGCACCGCGGTGGCCGAGGACGCGAAGCCGGAGGACCTGGTGCAGCCCGGCCACATCTTCCCGCTGATGGCGCAGCCCGGCGGCGTGCTCACGCGCGCCGGCCATACCGAGGCCGGCTGCGACCTGGCGCGGCTGGCGGGGCTGACGCCGGCGGCAGTGATCGTCGAGATCATGAATGACGACGGCACCATGGCGCGCCGCCCGCAGCTGGAGGAGTTCGCCCGCCGCCACGGCCTGCGCATGGGCACCATCCGCGACCTGATCCGCTACCGGCTGCGCACCGAGCGCACGGTGGAGCGCATCGCGCAGCGCCGCGTCGACACCGAGTTCGGTCCCTTCGAGCTGCTGTGCTACGAGGACCATGTGCATCGCGACCTGCACCTGGTGCTTACCCGCGGCGACCTGTCCGCCCCCGGCGCGCTGCCGCTGGTGCGCGTGCACGTGGCCGACACGCTGCGCGACCTGCTGGGCGTGCGCTCGGACCAGCGCGCGTGGACGCTGCGCGAGGCCTTGAAGCGCATTTCCGAGGAACCCTGCGGTGCGCTGGTGGTGCTGCGCGAGCCGGAGACGCCGCGCGCGCTGGCCGACGCGGTGCAGGGAATGGCGCGGCGCGAGCCCACCGCCAACCAGCGCGAGCAGTCGGTGCTGCGCACCTACGGCATCGGCGCGCAGATCCTGAAGGACCTCGGCCTGGGCCGCATCCGCGTGCTGTCGGCGCCCAAGCAGCTGCTGGGCGTGGCCGGTTTCGACCTCGAAGTGGTCGAGTACGTCGACTGACATGGCGCGTTACCGGATCATCGATGGCGTGCCGCAGCGGGCAGCGCGCGAAGGTGCCGGCGGCCAGTCTGCCGCCGGCGTGCGCATTGCCATCGTCGCGGCGCGGTTCAATGCCGACATCGTCGACCGCATGATCGAGGGCGCGGTGGCCGTGTTCGAGAAGCAGGGCGGGGCGGCGGAATCGCTCACCCTGGTGCGCGCGCCGGGCGCCTTCGAGCTGCCGCTGGTGGCGCGCAAGCTGGCGCAGGCTGGCCGCCATGATGCGGTGGTGGCGCTGGGCTGCGTGATCCGCGGCGACACCGCGCACTTCGATTTCGTCGCCGGCGAGGCGGCGCGCGGCATCGCCGACGCGGCACGCGACACCGGCGTGCCGGTGATCTTCGGCGTGCTGACCACCGAGGACGTGGAGCAGGCGCTGGAGCGTGCCGATCCGGATCGCATGGACAAGGGCGGCGAAGCGATGGAAGCCGCGCTGGAGATGGTGCAGGTCCTGCGCCGGATCGAATCGCCATGAGCGACACCGCTGATCGCCGTCGCGGCAATGGCGCCCGTGCGCTTGCCCGCAAGCTGGCCCTGCAATCCCTCTACCGCTGGCAGCTCAATCCCTGCCCGTGGCAGGACCTGGTGCTCGAGTTCGACCTTGCCGAGGAAGCGCCGCGTACCGACCGCGAGCACTTCACTTCGCTGGTGCGCAACGTGGCCGAGCAGCGCGAGGAACTGGATGCGCAGCTGGCCCGGTGGCTCGATCGTCCGCCGGCCGAGCTCGACCCGGTGGAACATGCGGCGCTGTGGATCGGGCTCACCGAGCTGCGCGAGCACCCGGAGATTCCCTTCCGCGTGGCCATCACCGAGGCGGTGGGGCTGGCGCGGCGCTTCGGCGCCACCGACGGGCACAAGTTCGTCAATGCGGTGATGGACAAGGCCGCGCGCGAGTTGCGGCCGCACGAGCACTGATGTCCCTCGGCGAGTTCGAGCTGATCGAGCGCTATTTCCGCCGCCCGGCGGAGGCGCGGCGGGCAGCCCGTGGCGACGTGCCGCTGGGCATCGGCGATGATTCGGCGGTGCTGGCGCTGCCGCCCGGCCGCCATCTGGTGGCCGCGCTGGACACGCTGGTCGAGGGACGCCACTTCGTGCCCGGCTCGCCCCCGGAGTCCATCGGCCATCGCGCGCTGGCAGTGAACCTGTCGGACCTGGCCGCCATGGGCGCCGAGCCGGCGTGGTTCCTGCTGTCGCTGACATTGCCGTCTTCCGACGAGATCTTCCTCGAACGCTTCGCGCGCGGCCTGTTCGCGCTGGCCGAGCGCCATGGCGTGGCGCTGGTGGGGGGTGACACCACCGCCGGCCCGCTGGCCGTGGCGGTGCAGGCGCTGGGCAGCATCGAGCCGGGCCAGGCGCTGACGCGCGCCGGTGGCCGGGCGGGCGATCTGGTGTATGTCAGCGGTACGCCGGGGGATGCCGCCGGCGGACTGAAGCTGGTGCTCGACGCAGCGGCCGGCGATGAGCTCGATGAGGCGCACCGCCAGTGGCTGTGGGATCGCTTCCACTTCCCCACGCCACGCGTGGAGCTGGGGCGCGCGCTGCGCGGCATTGCCTCGGCCTGCGTCGATGTCTCCGACGGACTGGCAGGCGACGCGGCGCGCATGGCGCGCTTCTCCGGCTGCGGCCTCAGGCTGGATGCGGGCCGCGTGCCGGTGTCGCCGGCGCTGGTCGCGCTGGCCGGCGCCGAAGGCGCGCGGCGCATCGCGCTCACCGGCGGCGAGGACTGCGAGCTGTGCTTCACCGTGCCGCCTTCGCGTGCCGCGGCGCTCGAAGCGCTGCTGGATAATGTCAAATGCCCCGTCACCTGCATTGGCGAACTGACCGATGGCGCTGGCATCGAACTGACGGGCAAGGGCGCGCCGCTGGACATCGACGCCGGCGGCTTCGACCACTTCGCCTGACCACCGGCAAGACCTGACACACGTCACAGCCCGGGTGCGGGCGCGGACTTATTCTGTGGCCTCAACCAACCAGGTGGTCATGGCCAGCACAGCTAAGAACCGCGAATCCCGCAAGGTCCCGCAGCGCATCGGCAAGTACGAGATCGTGCGCGAGGTGGGAGAGGGCAGCACCGGTACCGTCTACCTGTCGCACGACCCGTACTACGGGCGCGACGTGGCCATCAAGCTCTACTACGACGATTTCGGCGGCGACCAGGACAAGGCGCGCGCGGCGCGCAAGATGTTCCTGTCGGAGGCGCACATGGTGGGCATGCTGCAGCACCCGCAGCTGATGCCCATCTACGACGCCGGCGAGGAGAACGGCCAGTGCTACGTGGTCACCGAGTACGTGCACGGCGCGCGCACGCTGGCGGCGTTCTGCAAGCAGGACGACCTGCTGCCCGTCGACCAGGTGGTGGAGATCATCTTCAAGTGCGCCAAGGCGCTGCACTACGCGCACTCGCGCGGCGTGATCCACCGCGACATCAAGCCGTCGAACATCATGTACACGCAGGATGGCGACGTGCGAATCATCGACTTCGGCATCGCGCTGGTGTCGGACTCGGAGATCTCGCGGCTGGAAGGCATCGCCGGCAGCCCCAGCTACATGTCGCCGGAGCAGGCGCAGGGCCAGCCGCTGACCAACCGCTCCGATATCTATTCGCTGGGCGCGGTGATGTACGAGCTGCTGACCGGCACGCGGCCGTTCAAGGCGGGCAACCTGGCCAAGCTGATGCACCAGATCATCTACGCCACGCCGCCGCCGATCCACACGTTGCGCCCCGAGGTGCCCGAGGACCTGGAGCACGTGGTCGCCACGGCGCTGCAGAAGGATCCCGGGAAGCGCTTCAGGAGCGGCCAGGACCTGGCCGCCGCGCTGACGCGCGTGCACCAGAAGCTGCGCGCGCGCACGCCGCACATGGACCAGAACGAGCAACTGGCCATGCTGCGCAAGCTGAAGTTCTTCCATGAGTTCTCGCCCGGCGAGATCGCCGAGGTGCTCAAGGCCAGCACCTGGCAGAACTGCAGCGCGGACGAGGAGATCGTCCGCGAGGGCGACATGGACGACCGGTTCTACATCCTGGTGGCCGGCAACTGCGTGGTGGAGCGCAATGGCGTGGCGCTGGGACGGCTCGGCACCGGCGACTGCTTCGGCGAGTCCAGCTACGTGCCCGGCGCGCGGCGCGCGGCCACGGTGCGCGCCACCACCAGCGTCACGCTGCTGAAGGTGGGCGCCACGCTGCTGGAGCAGGCCTCGGCGGCCTGCCAGCTGCGCTTCAACCGTGTGTTCCTGCGCTCGCTGATCGAGCGCCTGCAGAAGGCCGAGGACACGGCCGAGGTGCAGGTACTCAATGCCCGCAGGCTCGGCCTGCCGGCCAGTACGCTGGCCAGGGTCGCGCCGGGCCGCTCCCGCGACAGCCACGCGGCCACGCAGCCCACGGGCACATCGCGCAAGCGTTGATCCTTGCGGCCGGATGCGGCGGGAGTGCCCGAGGCGGGTGCAACCCGCGCCGGCAGGTTGCGGCCGGCGCCGGCTGATCAGGCGCCGAGCGCGCCGCCCTGCGCCGCCAGCGGCGTGGCGCTGAGCCCGCTCCACCACTGCGCGATGCGCCGGCGGATGCTGGCGGAATCCAGCCCCGCCATCTCCAGGCAGTCCTCGCGTGAACCGTGCTCGATGAAGCGGTCCGGGATGCCGATCAGCAGCAGGGGCAGGGACAGCTGTGCCTCCGCCAGCACTTCGGCCACGGCCGAACCGGCGCCACCGGCGACCACGTTCTCTTCCACGGTGACCAGCGCGCGGCAGCGTTCGGCCGTACGCAGCACCGCCTCGCGGTCCAGCGGCTTCACGAAGCGCATGTCGAGCACGGTGGCGTCCAGTTCCTCGGCGGCGGCCAGCGCCGCCGGCAGCAGCGGGCCGAAGTTCAGGATGGCCAGGCCGCTCCTGCCCTCGCGGCGGGTCACCGAGCGGCCCACCGGCAGCGCCGTCATCTGCTTCGACACCTTCACGCCGGTGCCGGAACCGCGCGGGTAGCGCACCGCCGCCGGGCCGTCGAGCTGGCTGGCGGTGTACAGCATCTGCCGGCACTCGTTCTCGTCCGAGGGCGTCATCACCACCATGTTGGGGATGCAGCGCAGGAAGCTGATGTCGAAGCTGCCCTGGTGCGTGGCGCCGTCGCCGCCGACCAGGCCGGCGCGGTCCAGCGCGAACACCACCGGCAGGTTCTGCAGCGCCACGTCGTGGATCAGCTGGTCGTAGCCGCGCTGCAGGAAGGTGGAGTAGATGGCTACCACCGGCTTCATGCCTTCGGTCGCCAGTCCTGCCGCCAGCGTCACTGCGTGCTGCTCGGCGATGGCCACGTCGAAGTAGCGGTCGGGGAAGCGCCTGGAGAACTCCACCAGGCCCGAGCCCTCGCGCATGGCCGGCGTGATGCCGATGATGCGCGGGTCGGCCTTGGCCATGTCGCACAGCCAGTCGCCGAAGATGCGCGAATAGGAAGGCGGTCCCGCCTTTTCCTTGTAGATCGTGCCGGTGACCGGGTCGAAGGGACCCGGGCCGTGCCAGAGGATGGGATCGGCCTCGGCCGGCGCGTAGCCCTTGCCCTTCCTGGTCACCACGTGCAGGAAGCGCGGGCCCTTCAGGTTGCGGATGTTCTTCAGCGCGGCCACCAGCGCCTTGATGTCGTGGCCGTCGATGGGCCCGATGTAGTTGAAGCCCATCTCCTCGAACATGGTGCCGGGAAGCACCATGCCCTTCATGTGCTCCTCGGAGCGGCGCGCCAGTTCACGGATGGTCGGCATGGGCTTCAGGACCTTCTTGCCGCCCTCGCGCAGCGTGGAATAGAAGCGCCCGGCGATCACACGGCCGAAGTAGCGCGACAGCGCGCCCACGCCCTCGGAGATCGACATCTCGTTGTCGTTGAGGACCACCAGCAGGTCGGCGGGCAGGGCGCCGGCATGGTTCAGCGCCTCGAAGGCCATGCCGCCGCTCATCGCGCCATCGCCGATCACCGCCACCGCGCGCCGGTCCTCGCCCTTGGCGGCGGCCGCGATGGCCATGCCCAGCGCCGCGCTCACCGAGGTGCTGGAGTGGCCGGTGCCGAAGGTGTCGTACTCGCTCTCGCTGCGGTTGGGGAAGGGCGCCAGCCCGCCGCGCTGCTTGATGGTGACCAGCTGCTCGCGGCGGCCGGTGAGCACCTTGTGCGGATAGGCCTGGTGGCCCACGTCCCAGACGATGCGGTCGCGGGGCGTGTCGTAGACGTAGTGCAGCGCGATGGTCAGTTCCACCGTGCCCAGGCCGGCGGCGAAATGCCCGCCGCGGGTGGCCACTGTCTGGATCAGGAACTGCCGCAGTTCGGCTGCCAGCTGCGGCAGGTCGGCAGGGGCGAGCGCCCTGAGATCGGCCGGGGACCCGATCCGGTCGAGCAGGGGAAAACTCGCGCTGGGCCGGCCCTGGTCCGTCATGGGCGCAAGTTTACACGCAGGCCGGGGAAGGCTCTGCAGGACAGGCGCGCAAGCTTGCGCGGGAGGCAGGAGGCCGGCGCCACGCGGGATCCCGGGCTCAGTTGCGGCGCTCGACCACGGCGTGAGCCAGCGCCACCAGCTCGGGCGCCCGGCCAGCCAGAGGCCCCAGCGCGGCGATGGCCGCATCGCGGTGCGCGCGCGCCATCTCCGCGGCCCTGGCCACGCCGAACAGGCTGGGGTAGGTGGGCTTGCCGCGCGCGGCATCGGCGCCGGTGGTCTTGCCCAGCGCAGCAGTCTCGCCCTCCACGTCCAGCACGTCGTCCTGGATCTGGAAGGCCAGCCCGAGCTCGGCGCCGTAGCGGGCCAGCGCCTGGTACTCGGGCCCTGCGTCCACGCCGGCGCCGATGGCACCCAGCAGCACGCTGGCGCGGATCAGCGCGCCGGTCTTGCGCCGGTGCATGCCCTCGATCTGCGCGGCGTCGAGCGTGCGGCCCACGGCCTCCAGGTCGATGGCCTGGCCGCCGGCCATGCCGGCGGTGCCGATGCCCTGCGCCAGCACCTGGATTTGCTGCAACCGCGCCGCCGCCGGCAGGCGGCTGCCCGCGTCGCCGGCCAGCACCTCGAAGGCCAGTGCCTGCAGCGCATCGCCCACCAGCACCGCCGTGCCCTCGTCGTAGGCGCGATGGCAGGTGGGGCGGCCGCGGCGCAGGTCGTCGTCGTCCATGGCCGGCAGGTCGTCGTGCACCAGGCTGTAGACGTGGATCAGCTCCACCGCCACCGCGGCGTCGTCGAGCACCTCGGGCGCGGCGCCGAGGGCCGTGCCGGTGGAGTAGACCAGCGCCGGGCGCAGGCGCTTGCCGCCGCCCAGCGTGCTGTAGCGCATGGCCTCGCCCAGGCGCGGCGTGCCCGGGTCGGGCAGCGCCAGGCGCGCGGCGAGCTTTTGCTCCACCCGCTGCCTCCAGCCCTCGAGGCGGGCCGCCAGTGCGCTTTCAGTCATCGCCGGTGCTGTCGGGATCGAAGGGGCGCGCGCCATCCTTCAGCAGGATCTCCACGCGCTGGCGCGCGTCGGCCAGGTGCATGTGGCAGCGGCGTGTGAGCGCGACGCCCTGCTCGAACAGGGCGAGGGACTCGGCCAGCGGCAGCTCGCCGCGTTCCAGCCTTGCGACCAGCGCTTCCAGTTCCGCCAGTGATTGCTCGAAATCCGGCGCGCCGGACCTGTCGTTTTCGCCACCTGCGCTCATGGCGCGCAATTCTAGACCACGCGCTAGAATCGCGCCGATGAGTTACAGTGCCTCCGACATCGAGGTCCTCTCCGGCCTCGACCCGGTGCGTCGCCGCCCCGGGATGTACACCGACACCAGCCGGCCCAACCACCTCGCCCACGAAGTGATCGACAACAGCGTCGACGAGGCGCTGGCGGGGCACTGCGACCTGATCGAGGTCACGGTGTTCAAGGACGGCTCGCTGCAGGTGGCCGACAACGGCCGCGGCATGCCGGTGGACATCCACCCGAAGGAAAAAGTCTCGGGCGTGGAGCTGATCCTCACGCGCCTGCACGCGGGCGGCAAGTTCAACGACAGCAACTACAAGTTCTCCGGCGGCCTGCATGGCGTGGGCGTGTCGGTGGTGAACGCGCTGTCGAAGCGGCTGGAGTGCTGGGTCAAGCGCGGCGGCAAGGAGTACAACATCGGCTTCAAGGACGGCAAGGTCGTCTCGAAGCTGGAAGAAGTCGGCACGGTGGGCCAGCGCAATACCGGCACCACGGTGCGCTTCTGGCCGGACCCGAAGTTCTTCGATTCCGACCGCTTCGCCATCGCCGAGCTCAGGCACACGCTCAAGGCCAAGGCGGTGCTGTGCCCGGGCCTGCGCGTGCGCTTCGAGGTGGAGGCCACCGGCGAGAAGGAGGAGTGGTTCTACACCGGCGCGCTGGCCGAGTACCTGAAGGAGATGATCGGCAAGGCCGACAGCCTCCCGAAGGAGCCGCTGGTCGGCAAGCACGGCAGCGAGCGCGATGCGGTGGAGTGGGCTGTGGCCTGGGCGCCGGAGCTGCCGGCCTTCATCGCCGAAAGCTACGTCAACCTCATTCCCACGCCCGGCGGCGGCACGCATGTCAACGGCCTGCGCGCCGGCGTGTGCGCGGCGGTGCGCGAGTTCGCCGAGTTCAGGAACCTGCTGCCGCGCGGCGTGAAGCTCGCGCCCGAGGACATCTGGCAGGGCGTGTCCTTCGTGCTGTCCATCCGCATCAAGGACCCGCAGTTCGCCGGCCAGACCAAGGAGCGCCTGGCTTCGCGCGAGGCCGCGGCGCTGGTCGAAGGCTATGCCAGGGACAGCACGCTGCTGTGGCTGAACCAGCACCCGGATGCCGGCGAGCGCATCGCGCAGTACGCCATCGAGAACGCGCAGGAACGCATGAAGGCCGCGCAGCGCGTGACGCGCAAGCGCGTCATCTCCGGCCCGGCGCTGCCCGGCAAGCTGGCCGACTGCACCATCCAGGACCCGGCCCGCTCGGAGCTGTTCCTGGTGGAGGGCGATTCCGCAGGCGGCTCGGCGCGGCAGGCGCGTGACCGCAATTTCCAGGCGGTGATGCCGCTGCGCGGCAAGATCCTCAACACCTGGGAGCTGGAGCACGGCCAGGTGGCTTCTTCCGAGGAAGTGCACAACATCAGCATCGCCATCGGCGTGGAGCCGGGCTCGAAGGATCTGTCGTACCTGCGCTACGGCAAGATCTGCATCCTGGCCGACGCCGACTCCGACGGCCAGCACATCGCCACGCTCCTTTGCGCGCTGTTCCTCAAGCACTTCCGTCCGCTGGTGCAGAACGGCCACGTGTTCGTGGCCATGCCGCCGCTGTATCGCATCGACGCCGGCAAGCAGGTGGGCTATGCGCTGGATGACGCCGAGCGCGACGCACTGATCGCGCAGTTCTCCGGCAAGGCGAAGCCCGTGGTGACCCGCTTCAAGGGCCTGGGCGAGATGTCGCCCATGCAGCTGCGCGAGACCACCATGGACCCGGCCACGCGCCGGCTGGTGCAGCTCACCGTGGAGGACGGCGACGACGCCGACCGCATCATGGACATGCTGCTGGCCAAGAAGCGCGCCGCCGACCGGCGCGAGTGGCTGGAGCAGAAGGGCGACCTGGCGGACGTGGTGGTGTAGCCGCCCGCCTGCGCCGGCCCGGCGGGGAGCATGTACACCGAGTACGGCCAGGACTTCACCGGGCGGGAATTCCACGACCGCCTGTACCGCGGCGGGATCATCCGCCTGCGCGGCGTGCGGGGCATGCAGCAACTGGCCGCCTTCGCGCAGGACTTCCTCGAGCGCTTCCTGGCGCCGCATCCGCCAGTGGAGAGCCACCGGCACCATGACGAGCAGGCGCTGGCCGAGGTCTTCCTGGCCGCGCAGCGCGAGTTCGCGAAGTCCCGCCAGGCGCAGCGCCTGTGGCAGGCCGTGTTCGAGCACGCGGGCCTGGATCCGGCGCAGACGGCACGCGACCGCATCATCCTGCGCTTCCAGCCGCCGGATCCGCCTGGCCGCGAGCGCGCCTGGTCGCGCAGCACCTCCACGGTGGGATTCCACCGCGACACCTGGGGCACCAACCTTTACGCGCAGGTGAACTGGTGGGCCCCTGTGTATCCCATCGATGCCAGCCGAACCTTTGCCTTCTTCCCGGAGAAGTTCGCCCAACCCATCGCCAACGACAGCGCGGATTTCGACCTGGCGGAGGTGATGCGCCGGCTGCGCGAGGCGCCCGGCACGATGAAGGCCGGGCAGATGACGCCGCGGCCGCTGGAAACCTTCGATGCATCCGCCGGCCAGCCGGTGGTGATCGAGGTGGGGGAGGTCATCGCCTTCTCCGCCCAGCATGCGCACGTGGGCGTGCGCAACCGCACGCCGTTCACCCGCATCTCAATGGATACGCGCACGCTGTCCATCCCGGACCACGTGGCAGGCCGCGGCGCGCCCAATGTCGACGGGCTGGCGAGGTGGCGGGCGCCTGGCATGTTCCGGCGCATCAGCGACGGCGTGTCGCTGGCGCAACTGCTGGGCACGACGGACCTTGAACCTCATGTCTTCACGGCACCCGGTGGTCCGGAGGCAGGCCGTCGTTGACGGCCCGCGCTCCGCGGCATAGCCTCCCCGCGCCCCTTCAGCTCGCAAGATCCCAGAATTCCCGAATGAAGCACCAGGAACTGAATTTCGAAGGCATCGAGCGCCAGCCGCTGCGCACCTTCACCGAGAAGGCGTACCTCGACTACTCGATGTACGTGATCCTCGACCGCGCGCTGCCGGTGCTGGGCGACGGCCTGAAGCCGGTGCAGCGGCGCATCATCTACTCGATGAGCGAGCTGGGCCTGTCGGCCGCCAGCAAGCACAAGAAGTCGGCGCGCACCGTCGGCGACGTGATCGGCAAGTTCCATCCGCACGGCGACTCGGCCTGCTACGAGGCCATGGTGCACATGGCGCAGCCGTTCTCCTACCGCTATCCCATCATCGACGGGCAGGGCAACTGGGGCTCGCTGGACGATCCCAAGTCCTTCGCCGCGATGCGTTACACCGAGTCGCGTCTGACCCGTTACGCCGAGGTGCTGCTGTCGGAGATCGACCACGGCACGGTGGACTTCGGCCCCAACTTCGACGGCACGCTGGAGGAGCCCAGGATCCTGCCGGCGCGCCTGCCCAATGTGCTGCTGAACGGCGCGCAGGGCATCGCGGTGGGCATGGCCACCGACATCCCGCCCCACAACCTGCGCGAGGTGGCCAGCGCCTGCATCCACCTGCTGGATGAGCCCGAGGCCACCACCAGGGCGCTGATGAAGCACGTGAAGGGCCCGGACCTTCCCACCGGCGCGGAGATCATCTCGCCGCGGGCGGAGATCCTGGAGTTCTACGAGAAGGGCACCGGCTCCTTCCGTGCCCGCGCCACCTGGGAGGTGGACGAGGACACCGGCAACGTGGTGATCACCGCGCTGCCCTGGCAGGTCTCCAGCAGCAAGATCCAGGAGCAGATCGCGCAGCAGGTGCGCGACAAGAAGCTGCCGCTGGTGGAGGACATCCGCGACGAGTCCGACCACGAGAACCCGGTGCGCGTGGTGATCGTGCCGCGCTCCAACCGCGTCGACCTGCAGCAGCTGATGGCGCACCTGTTCGCCACCACGGACCTGGAGCGCAGCTACCGCGTCAACCTGAACGTCATCGACCTCGACGGTCGCCCGAAGGTGATGGGACTGAAGGCGCTGCTGACGCAGTGGCTGGAGTTCCGCGTCGGCACGGTGCGCCGCCGCCTCGAGCACCGGCTGGGGAAGGTCTCCCGCCGGCTGCACCTGCTCGATGGCCTGCTGATCGTCTACCTCAACCTCGACGAGGTGATCCGCATCATCCGCACCGAGGATGAGCCCAAGCCGAAGCTGATGGCCCGCTTCAAGCTCAGCGAGGAGCAGGCGGAGATGATCCTCGAGACCAAGCTGCGCCACCTGGCCAGGCTCGAGGAGATGAAGATCCGCGAGGAGCAGAAGAAGCTCGAGGAAGAGCGCGGCAACCTCGAGGCCATCCTCAAGAGCAAGGCGAAGCTCAACAAGCTGGTGCGCGACGAGCTGGCCGCCGACGCCGAGGAGTACGGTGATGCGCGCCGCTCGAAGCTGATCGAGCGCGAGGCCGCCCAGGCCATCGAGGAGACCGAGCTGGTGGCCAATGAGCCGGTGACGGTGATCCTGTCCACCGGCGGCTTCGTGCGCGCGGCCAAGGGCCACGAGATCGACCCGCGCGCGCTGTCGTACAAGACCGGCGATGCCTTCCTGGCCGCAGCGCGCGGCCGCAGCACGCAGCAGGCCGTGTTCCTCGACAGCACCGGCCGCTCCTACAGCCTGCCTGCGCATACGCTGCCCTCGGCGCGCGGGCAGGGCGAGCCGCTGTCCGGCCGCCTCGACCCGCCCGATGGCGCGCGCTTCGCCGGCGTGGCCATCGGTGACCCGCAGGACCGCTGGCTGCTGGCCAGCGATGCGGGCTACGGCTTCATCGCCAGGCTCGAG
Source organism: uncultured Steroidobacteraceae bacterium (assembly GCA_964455685.1). Lineage (GTDB taxonomy): Bacteria > Pseudomonadota > Gammaproteobacteria > Steroidobacterales > Steroidobacteraceae > ZC4RG30. Next base: position 10,368 of record CAYVZE010000032.1, on the reverse strand, counting down.
GACCTGCACACCCGCCTTCGCGCCGGCAAGGCGGTGCTGAACCTGACCGCCAACGCGCGCGTGCTGGCGCCCGTGCCGGTGCCCGCGCCCGGGGCCTACATCGCCGCGGTCAACAGCGAGGGCCGGCTGCTGGTGTTCCCGTCGTCGGAGCTGCCGGAGATGGCGCGTGGCAAGGGCAACAAGCTGTTCGGCATCCCGACGAAGAAGGCCGAGAACCGCGAGGAAACCCTGGTGGCGGTGGCGGCCCTGCTCGAGGGCCAGAAGCTGGTGGTGTGGTGCGGCGAGCGCTCGATGACGCTGTCGTGGAAGGATCTCGAGCCCTACCTCGGCGAGCGGGCGCAGCGCGGCGCCGTGCTGTCGCGCAATTACCGCAAGGTGGACCGGCTGGAAGTGGCGGGCGGCTGATCGCCGCTCACGCCATCACGATCTCCTCGGGCTTCTGGATCAGGAAGCCCGCCATGTGCTGCACGCCGAGCTGCCACAGCACGGCCATGGTATTGGCGTCTTCCACGTTGGTGGCGATGGTCTCCACGTGACGCTCGTGCGCGGCCTCCACCAGCGCCGCCACCTTCGACTGCACCAGCGAGTCGTCCTTCACGCCCTGGATCAGCGCGCCGTCGATCTTCACGAAGTCCATGGGCACCGCCTCCAGCAGCGCCAGCGGGTCGGGGCCGATGCCGAAGCGCTCCAGCGCGAAGCGCAGCCCCAGCGCGCGGATGGCGCGCGCCTGCTCATGCACCGTGTCCAGGTGCTCGTGCGCCACCGCCTCGGTGATGCACAGGCAGATCTGCTGCGGGTCGATGCCCGCGGATTGCACCTGCGCCGTCAGCCAGCGGGTGAGGGCGGCGTCCAGCGCACTCTGCTGCGACAGGCGCACGAACAGGCAGCCGGGCCTGGCCTCGGCGGCGAAACGCGCGGCGGCGCCCATCACCCAGCGGTCGATGGGGCCCATCAGGTTGTTGCGCTCGGCGGTCGGCAGGAACTCCCCGGGAAGGATCTCCTTGCGCGAGCGGTCGAGCATGCGGATCAGCAGGTCGTACATCGGCGCGCCGCCGGCGAGGTTGGTGATGGGCTGCTGCACCAGGCGGAAGCGGCCCTCGGCCAGGGCGTGCTGGATGTTGCGCCCCCAGATGGCGTCGCGCTCGCGGGTGGCGGCGTCGACCTCGGGCGCCGGCGCGGCCGACAGCGTGGGCACGGTGCCGGGGGGCACCCTGGGCGTCGTGTCCGCCGCGGGATTGCTCGTGGCCACCGGCGTGAGCCGCGGCAGGTCGGCGGGTGCCGGGCCTGCGGGCGTGGCCCGGGGGGCGGCAGGGGCGGGGGGCTCGGCCGCGGCTGCCGCCGCCGCACCAGGCGCGGCCGCCGGGGCTGCCGCCGGCATCGTTTCCCCCGGAGCCGCCTCGCTGGCGTCGTCCTGCGCCACCGGCGCGACCTTGCGCGCCGGCACCATCATGCGCACGCAGGGCTCGCCGTCGTGCTCTCCCGGCGCCAGCAGCAGTTCCATGGCCAAGCGGCCGGCGCCGTCGGCGCCCGAGCGCGCGGTGACCTTCAGCGGGTGGTCCTTCCACTGGCCCTTCAGGCAGGCGCTGATCGCGCCCTTCAGCGCCACGTGGCTGTCCTGGTGGAACGCGTCCATCACCGGCTCGCCGATGGCGGCGGCTGGCACGCCCACCAGCTCCAGCCAGGCCTGGTTGGCGTCGACCAGGATGCCCTCCTGCACCACCAGGATGGCGTCGTTGGTGCGCGTGAGCACCGAGTCGAGCTGCTGGCGCGACTTGCGCACCGCCAGCTCGGCTTCCTCGCAGGCCTTCTGCAGCCGCGAGGTTTCAAGTTCGCGCGAGAGCACGCGGTGCGCGCGCTCCGGCTGGGAGAGGTTGATGCTGTCGTGTGCGCCGGCGATGAGGTCCTGGGCCATCACCTCCTCGCTCAGGGACAGGCGGATGGCCACCAGCGGCACCTTGCAGCCGCAGGCGCGGGCGGCCGTGGCGACGTCGCCCACCTCGATGCTGTCCCCCGGCACGCACAGCAGCAGCCGCGCGGGGATGGACTCGAGCTGGTCGGGCAGGTCCTTCACGGCGGGCACCCAGCTGCAGTGGGCGGCGATGCCTTGGCGGCGCAGCAGCGCGTTGACGGCCTCGACGGGGTCGCGGCTGGTGCTGACGACAATGAGGGGAACGGCGGCGACAGTCTCGGACAAGGGACACCTCGCGGGTTGCCGCCAATAGTGCCGCGCCCGCCCGCGGGGGGGTGTGAACCCGCCCACAGACGGGCATGTCGCCGGGGAAGTCAGGGGTGCAGCGGCGTCTTGCTGGCCTCGCCGGCCAGCTCACGCACCAGCCGCGGCACCAGGTAGCCGGGCAGCGTCGCCAGCAGCCGGTTGTGCAGGTGCAGCGCCGTGGCGTCGTCGACGGCGAAATGGGCGGCGCCGGCTACGCGGTCCAGCTGGTGCAGGTAGTAGGGCAGCACGCCGGCCCCGAACAGCGCGCGCGACAGCGCCGCCAGCACGGCGGCATCGTCGTTGACGCCCTTCAGCAGCACTGACTGGTTCAGCAGCGCAGTGCTGGAGGCACCCAGTGCGCGCAGCGCGCGGGCGACGCCGGCGTCGATCTCGGCCGGGTGGTTGGCGTGGACGACGATGGCCAGCCGCTCGCGCCAGGGGGCAAGCAGCGCCAGCAGCCCCTCCTCCACGCGCGAGGGCAGCACGACGGGCGTGCGCGTGTGGATGCGCAGGCGCGCGAGCCGCGGCAGCTGCGCCAGCCGGTCCAGCAGCGCGCCCAGGCGCGCATTGCCCAGCGACAGCGGGTCGCCGCCGGAGAGGATCACTTCCTCGATGGAGGGATCGGCCGCCAGCTGTGCCAGCGCGGCACTCCAGCGCGGCTGGCCGTCGTCCAGGTCGCTGGAATAGTCGTAGTGGCGGCGGAAGCAGTAGCGGCAGTGCACGGCGCAGGCGCCGGTGCTGACCAGCAGCGCGCGGCCGGCGTACTTGCGCAGCAGCCCGGGCGCCTCGCGCGCGGCGGCTTCCTCCAGCGGGTCAGGGCCGAAACCCTCCACCTCGAGGAGTTCCTCCGGCAGGGCGAGCACCTGGCGCAGCAGCGGGTCGGCGGGATCGCCCGGGCGCATGCGGGCCACGAAGCTGCGCGGCACGCGCAGCGCGAAGCCGCGGGTGGCTTGCAGCAGCGATCCGGCGGTGATGCCGGGGCCGAGGTCGGGGGGCGAGAGGCCCAGCAGCGAGAGCAGTTCCAACGGGTCCCGGACCGCCTCGGCCAGCTCGCGCTGCCAGTCGGGCACCGCCCGCGTTTGGCGGGTGTCGGGTTCTGCCGCTATCATTCGCCGCCCGCCGTTCATTGCGGTGGGCATTTAACCAGAGAGCGCCATGGCCAGCTACAGCACCAACGAATTCAAGTCCGGTTTGAAGATCCTCCTCGACAACGACCCCTACGTCATCGTCGAGAACGAAATGGTCAAGCCGGGCAAGGGCCAGGCCTTCAACCGCGTCAAGGTCCGGAACCTGAAGACCGGCCGCACCATCGAGCGCACCTTCAAGAGCGGTGAGTCGGTGGAGGCTGCCGACGTGGTCGACACCGACATGCAGTACCTGTACTCGGACGGTGACTTCTTCCACTTCATGGTCCCGGAGAGCTTCGAGCAGTACGCCGCCAGCAAGGAGTCGGTGGGCGACAACGCCCAGTGGCTCAAGGAAGGCATCACCTGCATCGTGACGCTGTGGAACAACGTACCGCTGGTGGTGACCCCGCCGGCCCACATCGAGCTGAAGGTGGTCGAGACCGACCCCGGCGTGCGCGGCGACACCGCCACCGGCGGCCAGAAGCCCGCCAAGCTCGAGACCGGCGCCGTGATCCGCGTGCCCTTGTTCATCAACGAGGGCGAGGTGCTGAAGGTCGATACCCGCACCGGCGAGTACATCTCCCGGGCGAAGTAGCCACCCTGACATGATCCGGGGGGCCGTCGCAGGGGCGATGCTGCTGGCACTGCTGGCAGGCATCGCCCGCGCGGCAGATCCCGCCCCCGCGCCAGGCCAGCCCATCGGCCGGTGGATCGAACCTTCCTGGACCCCCGTCTCGCGCCAGGCCCGCATCTTCCTGGTGGCGGGCTCGCGCGACATCGCCAATTTCGCCCAGGAGGTCGTGGACCAGAAGCGCTACTGGCTGCAGCGCGGCTATTCACCGGAGCAGATCGAGTGCTTCTTCGCGGCACCCGATCCCTCGCACCGCGTGGACGTGGAGCAGTTCCTGGCGCTGGAGGAGGAGCTGAAGGCCTGCCACCTGGCCTTCCCCGGCACGGTGCTGGCGGCCATCCGCGAGCTCGCGCAGGATTACCCGGACGAGTTCTTCTACCTGTACCTGACCTCGCACGGCAGCTACCCGGCACTGGAGTGGCCCGAGCCGGTGCAGCGGAACATCGATCCGCAGCAGGCCTGGCTGCCGGCCGCGCTGGCCGAGGCCCGGGATGACCCGGCCTCCCAGGCCTTTGCCTGGCTGGGCACCTACCGCATCGAGATGGAAGCCATGCGGCGCCCGGACGGTACCTGGGGATGGATCTCCTTCCTCGACCGCTACGTGAACCTGCACCGGCGCAATGGCGCCCGGGCCGAGGAGGAACTGCTCACGCCGGCCACGCTGGCCTCGGCGCTGTCGGCCTTCCCGGAACACGTGCGCAAGATCGTGATCCTGCAGGGCTGCCACTCCGGCGGCTTCCTGCTGGAACCGCAGGAGGCACCCTCGCCGGGCGAGACGCTGGTGAACGTCGAGCGCATCACCGTGCTCACGGCGGCGCGCGCCGACCGCACCAGCTTCGGTTGCTCCGGTGGCGACCGCACCACCTACTACGGCGGCGCCCTGCAGCGCGTGCTCAACGGCCTGCCGAAGAAGCCCATCCCGCGCCAGGACTGGAAGCGCGTGCACCGCGAGGTGATGCGCGAGGTGGAACTGCTGGAGAACGCCAGCGGCCTGCCGGCCGAGCGGCGCTCGCTGCCGCAGTACTTCTCCAACCACGACGTGCGCGGCCGCAAGCGCGGTGGCGGCGGCGGCAACAGCCGCGCCGCGCGCTGACCGCCCTCAGGCCCGATCCCAGGGAAAGGCCAGCACCTCCTCGATGCGCGAGGCGCCCAGCGCCAGCATCGCCACGCGGTCGAAACCCATGGCCACGCCGGCGCAGCCGGGCAGGCCGGCCTGGAGCGCGGCCAGCAGCCGCACGTCGATGGGAGGGCCGGGCAGGCCGCGCCGCCGACGCTCGGCCAGATCGGCCTCGAAGCGCCGGCGCTGTTCATCGGCCGAGCCCAGTTCCACGTAGCCATTGGCCAGCTCGATGCCCTCGGCATAGAGCTCGAAGCGCAGTGCAGTGCGCGGGTCGTCCGCGTCGAGCCGGGCCAGCGCCGCCTGCGAGGCCGGGTAGTGGTGCAGGCAGGTCAGGCGGCCGCGGCCCAGGCGCGGGCCCACCACCACGGCCACAAGGAAGTCGAGCAGGTCATCGCGCGTGGCGTCCTCGATGCTGCGCCCGGACAGCCCGTGGGCCGCCGCGAGCTGCGCCAGCTCCGCCTGCGGCGCAGTCAGCGGGTCGCAGCCCAGCTCGCGCAGGAAGGCCTCGGCATAGCCCAGCGCCTCGAAGGGCGGGGCGCTGCTGCCGCCGGCTTCCAGCAGCGCGGCCGCCAGCGCCGCGGTCTCGCGCATGATGTCCTCCAGCCCGAAGCCCAGCCGGTACCACTCCACCAGCGTGAATTCCGGGTTGTGCAGCCGGCCGGACTCGCCGGCGCGGAACACATGGCAGATCTGGTAGATGTCGCCCGAGCCCGCGGCCAGCAGGCGCTTCATCGGGTATTCCGGCGAGGTCTGCAGCCAGCGCCTGCTGCTGCCGTCGTCGACCGCCACCGAGGCGATCTGCACGTCGGTGACCGTGTGAGAAAGCGCCACCGGCGTCTCCACCTCGAGCACGCCGCGCGCGGCGAAGAACTCCCGCGCCCTGGCCAGCAGCGCCGCGCGCCGTCGCAGCGTGTCGAGCGGGGCGGTAGGGCGCCAGTCGCTCACGGGCGTGCCGTGCCCAGCCGGCCCAGGCGCTGTCCCAGCCGCAGGGTCGCGCCGCTGTCGATGCGCTCGAGTTCGGCCACGCCCGGCCCGAACAGCAGGATCACCGTGGAGCCCATGTTGAAGCGGCCCAGTTCCTCCCCGCGCGCCAGGAAGCACTGCTGCGGCGGTGGCAGCGGCAGCAGGCTGGCCACGCGCGGGCGACGCGGCGTGACGTCGCCGTGCCATACCGTGGCCATGCTGCCCACGTTCAGCGCGCCCACCAGGATGACCGCGAACGGTCCGTGGCTGCCCTCGAACAGCAGCACCACGCGCTCGTTGCGCGCGAACAGGTCGTGCACCTTGCGCGCCGCCAGCGCGCTGACCGAGAACAGCCTGCCGGGCACGTACCATGCGGCGCGCAGCGTGCCGTCGGCCGGCATGTGGATGCGATGGTAGTTGTAGGGCGCGAGGTAGATGGTGGCGAAGCGGCCGTGCGTGAAGCGCGGCGCCCACTCCTGTGCGGCGCCGGCCAGCAGCGCTTCCAGGGTGTAGTTCCAGCCCTTGGCCTGCAGGATCTGGTTGCGTTCGATGCTGCCCGACTGGCTCATGGTGCCGTCCACCGGGCTCACCAGCGTGCCTGCGTCGCCGGCCAGCGGCCGTGCGCCCGGCTTCAGCGCGCGCGTGAAGAAGGCGTTGAAATGCTCGTAGGCATGCGGGTCGGGCTCGACCGCGTCCGAGAGGTCCGGCTTGTAGATCGCCACGAAGACCGACGTGAAGGCCTTGCGGAACGGCCGCCAGCGGATGCGCGTGATCCAGCCCACGAAGCGCGAGATGGCATGGTGCGGCAGCACGTACTGCAGCAGGATGTTGAGGTTCTGGAGCATCAGTAGCCGCTGGCGATGAGCGCCGCGAGATCGTCGCGCAGATTCGCGTAGTCGAAGGGCGGGGTGAAGGCGGCCGTCCAGTGGCCACGCTCGTTGAGGTAGAACAGCGCCGCGGAGTGGTCCACGGTGTAGCCGCCGCCGGGCAGCGGCACCTTCGCATGGGCCACGCCCAGTCCGGCCAGCAGCGGCTGCAGCGCCTCTTCCTCGCCGCGCAGGCCGGTGATGCGCTCGCCGAAGGCGCTGAGGTACTGCGACAGCGAGCCGGCGTCGTCGCGCTCGGGGTCCACGGTGACGAACACCGGCCTGAGCTTCGCCAGCGCGGGCTCGCGCACCAGTTGCGCCATCAGCGCCAGCGTGGTGGGGCATACGTCCGGGCAGTGCGTGAAGCCGAAGAACAGCAGCGATGGCGCGCCGGCGAGGCGCGCGTTGTCGAAGGGCGCGCCGGTGTGGTCGGTGAGGCCGAAGGCGGGCAGGGCGCGCGCCTGCGGCAGCGCCGTGCCGGCGGCGAGCGCGGGCACGGGTACGGGCACATCGCGCGCAAGCTGCCGCGAAACCATGTAGCCTGCCGCCGCGGCCGCGATCAGCAGTGGAATCAGATAAAGTGCGGTGCGCGCCTTCGACATGAACCGATTATCCCATACCCGCACCACCGCATCGGGCGATGCGCCCGATGCCGCGACGCTGCTCCGCCGCGCCACCAGGCGCCTGGCGCGCGCGCGGCTCACTTACGGGCACGGCACCGAGCATCCCGTCGACGACGCGGCTGCGCTGCTGGCGCATGCGTTGGGGCTCAAGCGTCCGCTGGAGGAGCGCGACCTTGCGCGCAAGGTCGCACCGCGCGCGCAGCAGCGCTTCGAGGCGCTGCTCAAGCGCCGCATCGGCGAGCGCGTGCCGGCCGTGTACCTCACCCGCCGCTGCTGGTGGGCCGGGCTGCCGTTCTACGTCGACGAGCGGGTGCTGATCCCGCGCTCGCCCATCGCCGAGCTGGTGGAGCGGCAGTTTGCGCCCTGGGTGGATCCCGCGTCGGTGCGGCGGATTGCTGACCTGGGCACCGGTTCCGGCTGCATCGCGCTGGCCTGCGCCGTGTACTTCCCCAAGGCGAGGGTGGACGCGGTGGACGTGGATGCGGATGCGCTGGCCGTGGCCCGCATCAACCGCGAGGCGCTGGGCCTGACGCGCCGCGTGCGGCTGGTGCAGTCGGATTTCTTCGGGAAGCTGGCCGGGCGCCGCTACGATATCATCGTCAGCAACCCGCCCTACGTGGGCACGGCAGAGTTCAGCGGCCTGCCACCCGAATACGCGCACGAGCCCGAAGGGGCGCTGCGCTCGGGGCGGGACGGCATGAATGCGGTGCGCGTGCTGCTTTCCGAATCGGCCCGCCACCTCACCGACGAGGGCGTGCTGGTCGTTGAAGTGGGCAATACCGAGACGCGCGTGCGCCGTGCGTTCCCGCGACTGCCCTTCGTGTGGTTGTCTTTCGAACGCGGCGGCGGCGGGGTGTTCCTGCTCACCGCCGCGCAGCTCAAGGCGGCGTTGAGGTCCGGCAGTGTCGGGTAACAGTTTCGGCAAGTCCTTCGTGGTCACCACTTTCGGCGAGAGCCACGGCCCTGCGCTGGGCGCCATCGTCGACGGCTGCCCGCCGGGCCTGCCGCTCACCGAGGCCGACCTGATGGCCGACATCGAACGTCGCCGCACCGGCACCTCGCACTTCACCAGCCAGCGGAAGGAACCCGACCAGGTCCGGATCCTCTCCGGCGTGTTCGAGGGCGTGACCACGGGCACGCCCATCGGCCTGCTGATCGAGAACACCGACCAGCGCTCGCGCGACTACGAGAAGATCAAGGACCGCTTCCGTCCCGGCCACGCCGACTACACCTACCAGCAGAAGTACGGCCTGCGCGACTACCGCGGGGGCGGGCGCTCCTCGGCGCGCGAGACGGTGATGCGGGTGGCCGCGGGCGCCATCGCGCGCAAGTACCTGGCCACTCGCCTGGGCGTACGCATCCACGGTTACGTGACGCAGATCGGAGAGATCAGCCTCGACGTGGTCGATCCCGATGCCGCCTACGACAATCCCTTCTTCTGCCCCGATCCCGCGCGCATCCAGGAACTCGAGGATTACATCTGGAAGCTGCGCGGCGAGGGCGACTCGGTGGGCGCGAAGCTCACCGTGGTGGCGCGCGGCGTGCCGGCGGGGCTGGGCGAGCCGGTGTTCGACCGCCTCGACGCCGAGATCGCCCACGCGCTGATGAGCATCAATGCGGTGAAGTCGGTGGAGATCGGTGACGGCGTCGCTGTTGCGTCGCAGCGCGGCAGCCAGCACCGCGACGAGCTGACCCCGCAGGGCTTTGCCTCCAACCACGCCGGCGGCATCCTGGGCGGCATCTCCAGCGGCCAGGACATCATCGCCCACATCGCGCTCAAGCCCACTTCCAGCATCCAGGTGCCGGGCAGGACCATCGACCTGGCCGGCAACCCCGTGGACGTGGTCACCACTGGCCGCCACGACCCCTGCGTGGGGCTGCGGGCCACGCCCATCGCCGAGGCCATGCTGGCGCTGGTGTTGATGGATCACTACCTGCGTCACCGGGCGCAGAACGCGGATGTGCGATCATCCACGCCCGTGATCTGATCCCTCCACGGTCCTGCCGCGGCGGGCTTCGGCCGCACGGAATCACTGAATCTTTACGAGGAACATGATGAGCAAGGGTTACCGAGTTGCCGTCCTGGGGGCCACCGGCCTCGTGGGCGACACCATGATCAGCGTTCTCGAGGAACGCGATTTCCCGGTCAGCGAGCTGTTTCCGCTGGCGAGCCACCGCTCGCTGGGCAAGACGGTGACGCTGAAGGGCAGGACCTGGCCCGTGCTCGACGTGGAGACCTTCGACTTCTCGCAGGCCGACATCGGCCTGTTCTCCGCCGGCGCGGATGTGTCGGCGAAGTACGCACCCATCGCCGGCCAGGCCGGTTGCGTGGTGATCGACAACACCTCGCAGTTCCGCTACCAGGACGACATCCCGCTGGTGGTGCCCGAGGTCAACCCGCACGCCATCGCCGGCTACCGCAAGCACGGCATCATTGCCAATCCCAACTGTTCCACCATCCAGATGGTGGTGGCGCTCAAGCCCATCCACGAAGCGGCGGGCATCACGCGCATCAACGTCGCTACCTACCAGTCGGTGTCCGGCGCGGGCAAGGAAGCCGTGGATGAACTGGCGAAGCAGAGCGGCGAGCTGCTCAACGGCCGCCCGGCGGAAGCGAAGGTGATCGCCAAGCGCATCGCCTTCAACGTGGTGCCGCAGATCGACAAGTTCATGGACAACGGCTACACCAAGGAAGAGATGAAGATGGTGTGGGAGACCCGCAAGATCCTCGAGGACCCCACCATCCAGGTCAATCCCACCGCGGTGCGCGTGCCGGTGTTCTTCGGCCATTCCGAGGCGGTGCACATCGAGACGCGCCGCAAG
>CAYVZE010000031.1:0-29226 GCA_964455685.1 uncultured Steroidobacteraceae bacterium | reverse complement strand
CGCGGCGGCGGCGCATCAGCTCGATGTCGTTCTCGGCGAAGCTGTAGACGCGGTTCCTGCCCTGCTCCTTGGCGGCGCTGCAGGCGCCCTCGGCGGCCGACAGGATCGAGGCCACGTCCTCGTTGTCCGAGGTGATCGGCACCACGCCCACGCTGCAGGAAAGCTTGAAGACGCGCTCGTCCCACTCGAAGCGGAAGTTCTTCACCGCATCACGCAGCACCTCCGCGGTGCGCAGCGCATCATCCAGCGGAACGCCCTCGATCAGCACGCCGTACTCGTCGCCGCCAAGGCGCGAGAGCGTGTCACGCCAGCGGATCTTGGACTTCAGCAGCGCGCCGATCTGGCCAAGCAGCGTGTCTCCCGCGCTGTGGCCGCAGGAGTCGTTGATCATCTTGAACTGGTCGAGGTCGATGTGCAGCAGCGCCGAGGCGCCCTCGCCGGCCCGCGCGCTCTGCAGGCAGCGGCCGATGCGGCTCTCGAACTCGCGGCGGTTGACCAGCCCGGTCAGCGTGTCGTGGCTGGCATGGTAGGAAAGCTTGCGGTTCAGCTCGCGCCGCTCGCTCACGTCGTGGAACACCAGCACCGCGCCCACCACCTTGCCGTGGCCATCGCGGATCGGCGCCGCGGTGGAGTCGACGTAAAGCTCGTTGCCGTCGCGGCGGATCATCAGCACCGGGCGGCCGGACTTGGCCGGGCGCATGCGGCGGATGCAGGCGGTGAGCGGGTTCTCCAGCGGCTCGCAGGTCTCCTCGTGGAAGGCGCGGAACACCTCGTCCACGTTCCTGCCCATGGCGTCCTCGAGGCGCCAGCCGGTGAGCTTCTCGGCCACAGGGTTGATGTAGTCGATCACCGAGTCGGCGTCGGTGCTGATCACGCCATCGCCGATGGCCTGCAGGACGATCTGGGCGCTTTCCTTCTCGCGGAACAGCGCCTCCTCGTAGACCTTGCGCTCGGTGATGTCGAGCTCGACGCCGATCAGCCGCTGCAGCCGGCCCTCGGCATCGAAGCGCCCCTTGGCGCGGCTGATCACCCAGCGGTACTCGCCGCTGCAGTGGCGCATGCGGTGCACGCTCTCGAAGATCGGCGTCTGGCCGGACGCGTGCCGCACCATGGCGTCCTGCACGCGCGAGAGGTCGTCCGGGTGCACCATGCCGCGCCAGTCCACGCTCTCCTCGGGCTTCAGGTGCGAGTAGCCCATCATCGCCTTCCAGCGATCGGAGACGTACAGGTGGCGGGAATCGAAATCGTAGTCCCACAGCCCCTCGTTGGAGGCCGCATCCAGCAGTTCGGCGCGCTCGCCCAGCTCCACCACGCGCGCCTGCAGCGTCACCCGCTCCAGGCCCGAGGCGATGCTGGAACCGACCAGCTTCATCAGCAGGCGGACGTTGTAATCCAGCGGCTCGATGACGATGCAGCGACCCAGCAGCAGCAGCGCCGAGGGCCTGCCCTGCATCCGCAGCGACATCACCGCCGCCGAGCACAGGCCGATCCCGGCCAGGCGGGCGGCTTCCTCGCGGCCGGTGGCCGCCGACTCGGCGGTATTGCGGTACTCGGTGATCCGCAGGTGCTCCAGGCGGGAGGACAGGTAGGGAAACTCCGCCAGCTCCACCCCCGACAGCGGCGAAAGGTCCACTTCGGCGTCGGGATGGCGGGCGATGGTGGAATCCGCGATGCGGCTGCCCTCCCCGTCCAGGCGCAGCAGCGCGACGCAGTCCGAGCCGGAGGCCATGCGCAACGCCTCCAGCGCTGCCGTGACCACTTCCTCGGCGCGCTCACGGGTGAGGCTCAGCAGGTCGACGACCGCCTTGGTGCATCCAAGGTCCAGCCCCAGTACCGCGCTGTCCCGCGCCAGCCAGGAAGGGTTGTCGAAGACGTCCGTCAGGGCGCCGGCTTCGAGCGGGGTGAGCTTGCCGACTGAGGACACTGTGCGAATCTTCTCCCTGGCGAGCGGTCAGTCCGCGCGCGAAAACCCTCTGGAGGACGTTTGCCAGACCTGTTGCCGATTCTGTCACAGGCCCTGAGCACCGACATACAACATATTGCCCGGACTGAGAAATCCGTCCACTCCCCCGAGACCAGAACCCGTGTTCCCCCGAGCGCCGGCCCCGCCCTTCAGCGCCTGGCAGGCGGGCTGTAGCGGATGGCGCGGCCGGCATCGCCCCGCGCAATGCAGTCCGGAGCCGGAGCCCCGGTCACCAGGTACCAGAGGCCGCGGCTGGATTCACCGACCTCGCGCACGCTTTCCGCGCCCGCGAAGCAGGGTTCCAGCATCGACTGGTTGACCAGCAGCTGCCTGTCGCGCCCCTGTGCCAGCCACGCCGCGGCGTCGTAGGCCTCGGCCATGCCCTCCCGGAAGCGCCGGTGCCCGAAATTGGTCGTGGGCCGCGCCAGGTGCCAGAGGAAGTGCTCGTGGTAGGCCAGCAGCCCCAGCTCGCGGCCCGGGTCGGCCATGGCCTGGACCCTGCCGATGAAGTCGCGCGCCGAGCGGTCGCCGTCCATCTGCGGGAACACCCACCAGCCCGCCACCAGCCATCCCGCAGCCAGCGTGCCGGCCAGCGCAAGGTGCGCCCGCCAGGGACGCAGGACGGCCAGCAGCACCACCGCGCAGGCGCCCAGCACCACCAGCGGCGCCAGGCTGGCGACGCCGCTTCCGGCCAGCAGGGCTGCCCCCTTCTCCGGCCTCGCCCAGGCGAACCAGGCGGCGGCGCCCAGGCAGGCAACGGCGAGCAGCAGCACCAGCGCCGCCAGGGCACGTTGCACCCCCTTGCGGCCGGCCAGGCCTGGCAGCCACGGCCCCGCCGCCAGTGCCAGCATGGGCAGCGCTGAAAGGATGTAGATGTCGCGCTTGCCGCGGGTCAGGGTGAAGAACGCCACGTACAGCACCACGAAGCCCAGCGGCAGCAGCACGCGCGCATCGCGCGCCTTCAACGCCCCGGCCCAGCGCGGTACCAGCCAGAACAGCAGCAGCGACAGCGGCAGCCACAGCGTGGCGATCACCTGCAGGTAGTACCAGGCCGGCTTGAAGTGGTGCCAGGGGTCCACGTACCGCCCCACCGTGTGCGTGACCAGCAACTCGTGCAGGTAGGCGGCAAGCTGCGGGTCGGTGCGCGCCCTGAGCCACAGCGGCAGCAGCCAGGCGGCCACCACGGCGAGGCAGGCCGCGCCACTGGCCAGCCACATCCACGCGGGCCTGTGCCAGCGCACCCCCGGCCAGCCGCGCCACAGGGCCAGCAGCCACGGCGCCAGCACCATGTACGAGAAGAAACCCACCACCTTGGTCAGCACGCCCAGGCCGGCAGCCACGCCCGCGCCGATGGCCCAGCGCCAGCCGCCGCCGAGCAGCAGCTGGCGCAGCAGGCAATACAGCGACAGCGTGGTGAAGAACACCAGCAGCGCGTCGAGCTGCGCGCGCCGCGCCTGCAGGGTGAACTGCACCGTGAACAGCAGCACCAGTGCCGCGGCCAGGCCGGCCTCGCGGCTCCACAGCCGCCGCCCCAGGTCGTACACCAGCAGCAGCGTGCCCAGTCCAGCCAGCAGCGAGGGCAGCAGAAACCCGATGCGCTCCGAGCCGGTCAACCAGTAGAAGCCGGCCTGCAGCCAGAACAGCAGCGGCGGCTTGTCCTGGAAGTAGTCGCCACCCACCATCGGCACCAGCCAGTTGCCGGTGCCCAGCATCTCGCGCGCGATCAGCGCATGCAGCGGCTCGTCCGCCGGCCAGGGATCACGCAGCCCCAGCCCCGCGGTAAACAGCAGCAGTCCGCAGCCCAGCAGCAGCAGGACGTCGCGCGAGCAGGAATCCCGCCTGCTCATTGCAGCGCCTCGCGCGCGCGCAGGTACTGCGCATGCAGCGCCTCTTCCATCCGCCGCTGCCACTGCGCACTGGTTTCATCGTCTGCCAGCTTCACCTCGCGACCCACCATCACCGGCTCGCCCACCGCGATGGCGATGCGGCTGAATGGCCAGGGCAGCACGAAGCGGTCCCAGCCAAAGCGCCAGGCGCGCGAGGCGGCGAAGGCCATGGGCAGCAGCGGGCGCCCGGACAGTTGCGCCAGCAGCAATCCGCCGGGCTTGAAGCGGTAGCGCGGGCCGGTGGGCCCGTCGGGCGTGATCACCGGCGAGACGCCCTCCTTCACCAGCAGCTGGTAGTAGTCGCGCAGCGCACGCGCGCCGGTGCGGGTGGAGGAACCGCGGATCACGCGCGCGCCCAGCCGCGTCGCGATCTTCGCCGGCACCTCGCCGTCCACCGACGGGCTGATGAGGAAGCCGGGCACCAGCCCCCGCTCGCGCTGCTGCAGCAGGTAGCGGCCGCAGAACAGCTCATGCTGGTGCCAGTAGCAGGGAAGCAGCGAGCCGTGCGCCGCCAGCGCCGCGTCCAGGTGCTCCTGGCCGACCACGCGCACCACGCGGCAGCTCGCCCACCACAGGCGCAGCAGGCCCAGCACCAGCGGTGCGGAAACTACGTAGGCCAGCCGCCGCAGCGGCGTCAGCCGGCGCTTGGACTGGCGCTGATCGGGTAGAATTTCGCGCTTCATGAGCTCGTTGCAGACCCTTCCCCCCGAATCCGACCAGCGCTTCGACATCGGCTCCACGGCCGACTCGCTCGATCGGATGCGCACCATCTATGCACAGCTCGGCGACGCCTACCGGGTGTATGCGCCGGGCCGGCGCTCGCACACCTGGGTGTTCAACCACCCGGACGCCGTGCGCCGCATCCTGATCCAGAACCACCGCAACTACACCAAGGGTGTGGGTTTCGATCGCATCAAGATCCTGCTGGGCAACGGCATCATAGTGAGCGAGGGAGAGTTCTGGAAGCGCCAGCGGCGCATGATGCAGCCCACCTTCCACCGCCGCATCCTGGCGCAGTTCGACCGCGTGATCGCCTCGGCCAACGACAACCTGCTGGCCGAGTGGCAGGCGAAGTGCGCCGCCGGCGAACCGGTCAACGTCACCGACGACATGAGCCGGCTGACGCTGGAGATCGTGCTGCGCGTGCTGTTCGGCGATGACCTGCTGTGGATGGAACAGCAAGCCGGGGAGAACCCGTTCTCGATCTTCACCGAGGAGCCGGCGCGGGACCTGAAGTTCGCCTACCGGTTCCGCAAGCTCACCACCCTGATCGGCCGCTGCGTGGCGCGGCGACGCGAATCCGGCGCCGGCCCGGCCGGCGACTCGCCCGACTACGTCTCGCTGCTGCTCAATGCCCGCGACAAGGAAACCGGCGAGGGCATGAGCGACAGGGAGATCATCGACGAGCTGACCACGCTGATCGTGGCCGGCCACGAGACCACCGCCAGTGCGCTGAACTGGACCTGGTACCTGCTGGGCGAGCACCCGGACGTCGAGGCCAGGCTGCATGCCGAGATCGACGCCAGCCCGGAGGTCGAAGTGCCCTCGCTGCAGGCCATGGAGGCCCTTCCCTACTCCAACATGGTGATCCGCGAGGCCATGCGGCTGTACCCGCCGGTGTGGGTAGTTTCCCGCCGCACCATCCAGGAGGACGTGCTGTCCGGCTACACCGTACCGCCGGGCACCGACGTGTTCTTCAGCCCCTACTTCGTGCATCGCCACCCCGATTTCTGGAAGGACCCGGAGAAGTTCCTCCCCGAGCGCTTCGCGCCCGAGGAGGAGGACGCCCGCCCGCGCCTGACCTACCTGCCCTTCTCGGCCGGTGCCCACCACTGCATCGGCGAAACGCTGGCCATCTACGAGATGCTGGTGCACCTGAACCGCTTCGCGCGCCGCTTCAGCCTGCGGCGCATCGACGACGGCCCGGTGGAACTGGAGGCGGCAATCAACCTGCGCGCCACGCGGCCCTTCATCATGAAGCTCACTGCCAGGTAAGAATCCGATGACCATCACCACGCTGAACGAGCTGATGGCGGCCAATGCCGGCGCCGACCGCGGCATCACCTACCATGCCGGCGAGGGCGTCTCCCGCCGCGTCACCTACGGCGAGCTGCGCACGCGCGCGCTGTCGATGCTGCACCACCTGCAGCGGCTGGGCGCCAGGCCCGGCGACAAGCTGATCCTGCTGCTGAACAACAACGAGCAGTTCATCGACGCCTTCTGGGGCGCCGTACTCGGCGGCATCGTGCCGGTGCCGGTGGCCGTGGGCATCAGCGACGAGCATCGCCACAAGGTGCTGCGCATCGCACGCAAGCTCAAGGCGCCGTTCATCTTCACCGACCGCAAGACACTGGAGCGCATCGGCCAGTTCGCCGCCGCCACCGGCGGCGAGGAAGCCGCCGTGTTCCAGGCGCTGCGCCCGCGCGCACTGCTGGCCGAGGACGCGGACCTGTCCGCCCCGGCCGGCATCGAGCACGCCAGTCGCCCGGAGGACGTCGCCTTCATCCAGTTCTCCTCCGGCTCCACCAGCGATCCCAAGGGCGTGGTGCTCACGCATGCCAACCTGGTCGCGCACGGCAAGGCCGTGACCGAAGTGGCCGGCTTCAACGAGAACGACGTCAGCCTTTCGTGGATGCCGCTCACGCACGACATGGGTCTGATCGGCTTCCACCTGGTGATGTTCCACCACCGCGTGGAGATCCACCTGATGCCCACGGAGCTGTTCGTGCGGCGCCCGCTGCTGTGGCTGTCGCTGGCCTCCGAGGTGCGCGCCACCATCCTGTGCTCACCCAACTTCGGCTACCGGCATTACCTGAAGGTGCTGGGCGAGCGCTCGCCCGGCAACCTGGACCTCTCTTCGGTGCGCCTGATCTTCAATGGCGCCGAGCCCATCTCGCTGGAGCTGTGCGAGGAGTTCATGGCGCGCCTGGAGGGCCTGGGCCTGCGTCGCCACGCCATGTACCCGGTGTACGGCCTGGCCGAGGCCTCGCTGGCCGTGAGCTTCCCGCCGCCCGGGCGCGAATGGCGGGCACTGTGGCTGGACCGCCACCAGCTCGGCGTGGGCGATACCGCCCGGCCGCTCACCCCGCCCGGCCGCGATGCCGTGGCCTTCCTGTCCGTGGGCCGCGCCATCCCCGGCTGCGAGGTGCGCATTGCCGGCAATGACGATGCCCTGCTGCCCGAGCGCGTCGTGGGCCACATCCAGATCCGCGGCAACAACGTCACCGGCGGCTACTACGAGGAGCCGGAGCTCAACGCGGCCAGCTTCACGGCCGACGGCTGGCTGCGCACGGGCGACCTGGGCCTGGTCGAGGACGGTGAGCTGTACATCACCGGCCGCGCCAAGGAGATCATCTTCGTCAACGGCCAGAACTACTACCCGCACGACCTGGAGAACATCGTCATCCGCACAGCCGGCCTCGAGCTCGGCAAGGTGGTGGTGGCCGGCGTGCGCCCGCCCGGCGCCGAGACCGACCAGCTCACCGTGTTCGTGCTCCATCGCGGCGAGCCGCGCGAGTTCGCGCCCGTCGCCGCGGCGGTGTCGAAGGCCATCAACGAGCAGGCGGGCCTGGAGGTGGCGCAGGTGGTGCCGGTGAAACGCATCCCCAAGACCACCAGCGGCAAGATCCAGCGCCACCTGCTCGAGCAGCAGCTCATCGACGGCGAGTTCGCGGCCGAGCTGGCCGAGGTGGCGCGCCACGCCGGCGGGCTGATGCCGGGCGAGAGCACGGCCAGCGATTCCATCGAGGCGCGGCTGCTGAACATCTGCAACACCGTGCTGGCGCCGCGCAGGATCGGCCCGGACGACAACCTGTTCGAGATCGGCGCCAGCTCGCTGAAGTTGATCGAGATCCACGAGCAGGTGGACCGTGATTACCCGAACCTGGTGGATCTCACCGAACTGTTCGACCACCCCACTCCGCGCCAGCTGGCCGCGCACCTGTCGCAGCGGCTCGGCGAAGGCGGCTGATCAGGCGGGCCGCTGCTGCTTCCAGCGGCGGTGGCCCCAGGTCCACTCCACGGGATTGGCGCGGATGTCGCGCTCCACCAGCGCGGCATAGCGCGCGGTGAACTCGCCGGGCGCCAGCGGCTCGTGCGCATCGGCCAGCTGGTGGCAGCGGGCTTCATAGCGCCCCCTTGCCAGCCGCCGCATCGACACGTACACCGCCGCATAGCGCGTGGCCCGCGCCATCTGTTCCGGCCCCAGGTAGAAGGCCGTGTCCCGGCCGAGGAAGGTGAGCCAGTGCTGCCGCTCGCTGGTGCGCGGCGCCTGGTCGGCGAGCATCGCGATCACGCGCACCTCGTTGCGCCGCTGCAGGATGTCCGACAGCAGCTGCTTGGCCGGCACCAGGTTGACTCCCCACCGGCTGCGCAGCGCCACCATCGCGCGGTGCGCCGGGGCGGACTTCAGCGGCTTGTAGGCGGCGTCGAAGGGATACTCCAGCGAGGCGGCCACGGCGTACATGCCCCAGTCCCAGTTGGAATGGTGCGCGCCCAGCAGCAGCACCGGCCGGCCCTCCGCCAGCTTCGCGCGCAGCAGCTCGAAGCCATGCAGCTGCACGCGTTGCAGCAGCTCCTCGCGCGGCAGCGAGAAGCCCGCCAGCAGTTCGGCGGCAAGATCGGCGAAATGGCGGAAGTTGGCGACGGCCAGCGCCCGCAGTTCGCCTTCTGGCATGTCGGGGAATACCGCGCGCAGGTTCGCCAGCGTCACCCGCCAGCGCGATCCGGGCAGCCAGCGCGCCAGGGCGGCCAGCAGGCGGCACAGCGCATACAGGACGGGAAGCGGCAATGCCGCCAGCGCCGGCAGCCACCACGGCGGCGCCGGCCCGCCGGCGGCTTCTTGCGGGGTGGCTGGAGCGGTCATCGGGCCCGCAGTTTAGATGCTATTCTCGGCAGCCTTCCATACGCACACCAACCAACAATACCGGGAAGGGGACCCGCAATGAATGAAGTGCAGCTTTCCATCGGTGGCAAGAACGTGGCCGCGAAGGGCGGCGCGACCTTCGAACGCAGGAGCCCGGTCACGGGCGAGGTGGTGACGCGCGCCGCGGCCGCCTCCGTCGATGACGTGCGCGCCGCGTGCGAGGCGGCCGCGCGCGCCTTCCCCGAATGGTCCTCGCAGGGACCCAACGCCCGCCGCAAGGTGCTGATGGCCGCCGCGCAGAACCTGCGCGCCCGCGCCAACGACTTCGCCCGCCTGTGCACCGAGGAAACCGGCGCCATCGGCGGCTGGGGCCACTTCAACACGGCCTTCGCCGCCACGCTGCTGGAGGAAGCCGCGGCCATGACCACGCAGGTCACCGGCGAGACCGTGCCCTCGGACCAGCCCGGCACCCTCGCCCTGGCCGTGCGCCAGCCGGCCGGCGTGTGCGTGGGCATGGCGCCCTGGAACGCACCGGTCATCCTCGGTGTGCGCGCCATCGCCATGCCACTGGCCTGCGGCAACACCACGGTGATGAAGGCCTCGGAGCTCTCCCCCGCCGTGCACCGGCTGATCATCGACGCCTTCCTCGAGGCGGGCCTGCCGGCCGGCGCGGTGAACTTCATCACCCACTCCGCCGCCGACGCCCCGGCCGTGGTCGAGGCGCTGATCGCCAACCCGGTGGTCAAGCGCGTCAACTTCACCGGCTCCAGCCGCGTCGGCCGCATCATCGGCGAGCTGTCGGGCAAGTACCTCAAGCCCTGCCTGCTCGAGCTGGGCGGCAAGGCGCCGCTGGTCATCCTGGAGGATGCCGACCTCGACGAGGCCGTGGCGGCGGCCGCCTTCGGCGCCTTCATGCACCAGGGCCAGATCTGCATGTCCACCGAACGCATCATCGTGGTGGAGAAGATCGCCGAGGAGTTCATCCGCCGCTTCGTCGAGAAGGCCAAGAGCCTGAAGGTGGGCGACCCGGCCAGCGGCAACTTCCCCATCGGCGCCTGCGTCGACGCGCGCACCGTGGATCATGTGAAGGAGCTGATCGCCGACGCCACCGCCAAGGGCGCGCGCGTGCTCGCCGGCGGCAAGGGCAGCGGCGGCGCCTTCTTCGAGCCCACCGTGGTCGACGGCGTGCAGAAGGACATGCGCATCTACGGCGAGGAGTCCTTCGGTCCCATCGTCGGCATCCTGCGCGCCCGTGACATCGACCATGCGGTGGAGCTGGCCAACGATTGCGAGTACGGCCTGTCGGCGGCCGTGTTCAGCCGCGACATCGGCGCGGCGCTTTCCGTGGCGCAGCGCATCGACTCGGGCATCTGCCACATCAACAGCCCCACCGTGCAGGACGAGGCGCAGATGCCCTTCGGCGGCACCAAGGCCTCGGGCCTGGGCCGTTTCGGCGGCAAGGCCGGCGTGGCCGAGTTCACCGACCTGCGCTGGATCAGCATCGCCACGCAGCCCCGCCACTATCCGATCTGAGGCCCTCCGCTCCTGCGGCTTGCGAAAACACCCCGCGCGCCAACGCGCGCGGGGCCTTTGCGGGCGTTTTTCCCGGCTTCGCCCGGCAGGTTTCTTCAGGAAGGGTTCAGGGCGCGCTTTGTTAGAATGGCCCCGTCAAACCCGGCCTTCCGGCCCTGTTTCTGGAGAATGACGCTGATGTCCGTGACCCGTTCCGCCCGCCTGCTGGCCCTGGCTGCCGTGATGGCCGCCCCGAGTGCGTTCGCCGCCGATGCCACTGCCGGCAAGGCCGTGTTCGACAAGTACGCCTGCGGTACCTGTCACTCCACCACCACCGAACCGGGCGGCCCGCCGACCGGTCCGACCCTGGCCGGCGTCGTGGGCCGCAAGGCCGCCAGCGTGGCCAGCTTCCCCACCTACACCGAGGCACTGAAGAAGCACGGCGTGACCTGGGACGAGAAGACGCTGGATGAGTTCCTGGCCAATCCCATGGCCAAGGTACCCGGCACCATGATGGTGATGCCCGTTCCGGACGCCAAGGAACGCGCCGACGTGATCGAGTACCTGAAGACCCTGAAGGCCAAGTAAGGCCTTCCCCCCTCCTCTGTTCCCGGAGGAGGTCGATTCCATTCAACTGGAAAGAAGCCCGGTCCGGACCGTCAGTCCGGACCGGGCAATCCTGGCCTGGGGGCCTGGCCAGGGGCGCATGCGCCTTCAGAACCTCAGGTTGATGCCCGCCACGTAGCGACGGCCGATCAGGTCGAAGCCACCTGCAGTCTGCCCCACGCCTTCCAGCGTGCTGATCCACGGCGGATCACGGTCGAAGAGGTTCTGCACGTTGCCGAACACCTCCACCTCGCCACCGCCCATGTTGAAACGCCAGAACAGGCGCGTGTCCCAGTACACCGACGACCCGGTGTGGTTGTCGGCCACGTTCCAGGTGGCCACCGTGCCGTTGGCATCCTCGCGGTTCAGCGCGATGCTGTTGCGGCCGCCCCCGTGGTAGCGGCCGATCAGCGTCCAGCCGAAGCCGTTGCGGTTGTAGCCCAGGTTCAGGTTGGCCCGCCTGCGCGGGTTCTGGCTGACCACCTGGCCGGTGGTCTCGGTCTTCACGCCCGCGTAGTTGGTGGTGGAGGACTCGATCAGGTAGGTGCCGAACAGGCGCGCCGACAGCCGCTCGTCCCCGCCCAGCAGGGTCACCCGCCGCGCCCAGGCCAGCTCGAAGTCGATGCCCTCGTAGGTCGACTTGCCCAGGTTCTGGCGCGCGCTGTTGACGAAGATGATGCGATCGATGCCGTCGGCTCCCACCTCGCGGGTGATGCGCGAGCACTGGTCCTGGTCATCCTGCTGGTAGCACAGGTCGATGATGTCCTGCACGCCCAGTGCCTCGATCGCGTCCTTCAGGCTCACCTTCAGCCAGTCCACCGACATGCTCAATCCGTTCATCCACGCCGGCCGGTAGACCAGGCCCACGGTGATGGTGTCACCGGTTTCGGGCTTGATGTTGGGATTGCCGCCGCTGACGATAGTGAAGCCGTAGTTGGCTGGATCCGGGATGGGGGGTTCGCCGGGGCCGGGCTGCTTGCGGTCGACGGCATTGGCCGCGCCACCGGTGCGGTCGAAGCGCTCGGCCATGTTGCCGGCACGCGTGTCGCGCGAGTAGGTTCCGCGCAGGCGCAGCTGGTCGGTCACCTGGCCGTCGAGGCCGCCCTTCCACGACCAGATGGTTCCCGATCCCTCGTAGTCGGCCCAGCGGATCGCGCCCTGGAAGTTCAGCGAGCGCATCCACGCGGCGCCGCTGACCAGCGGCACCACCGTCTCGGCGAACAGCTCCTTGACGTCATACTCGCCCTGGATGAATGGCACGTTGGAGAACTGGATCTCCACCAGGTTGTTGGCCACGCCGGCAGGCACGCCGCGCACGCCGATGGTCCCCGGCGGGCGATAGCCCGAGTTGACCTGTACCGCCAGCGCCCCGGCCGGGCACTGCGGGCCGAAACCCGGGTCGTTGCAGAACACCGGATACCAGGCCGGGTTGGCCGCCGGGTTGCCCTGCGAGGCCTGCACCCGCTGGCCCAGGCTCTCCTTGCGGTAGTGCGCGCCCACGGCCGCCACGATGGGGCCCGCCCAGCCCTGCACCAGCTCACCGCTGGCGGACAGTTCGGCCACGGTCTGCTTCAGCGTCACCAGGCGGTGCTTGGCCTCATCGCCCACGTAGGAATAGCTCCAGTCCGCGATCGCACCATCGCTGGCCACGTAGGGATTCACCGTGACCGGCACGTTGGGATCGAAGCCGGTGACCCAGTCGAAGGCCGCCGCCGAGCCATTGCCCCGCCCGAACAGGTTCAGCGGCTGGCAGTTGTCCACCAGCCCGGGACTGACCACGTCGATGCGGCAGCGGATCACGCCGTTCTCGTCGCGCACGGCATCCACTGCCAGGAAGATGCGGTCCTGGCGCGAGCCGCCGGACTGCTCGGCGTCCAGCTCCGTCTTGCCGAACTGCACGTAGCCATCCAGCGACCAGCCACGACCCACGGTACTCTTGAAGCCCAGCGTGCCGGCGCTGGTCTTCGTGTGGTTCCTGTAGCCGCCGAGCACGCCATCGTAGGGGCTGAGCTGCCGCCCGAGGGTCGCCGATGCGATGCCATTGTCCTGCATGTACTCACGCAGGCTGTCGGGCAGGAAGGCGTTGTCGGCATAGATGGTGAAGAGATGCAGCGGCAGCGGCACGCCGCCGTAGTTGCCCGAAAGATAGGCACGCGAGAGCAGCTGCTTGCTGTACATGCCCTGCGCGTAGACGTTCAGGCTGTCGGAAACGTCGTAGTCCAGGTAGGCAAATGCGTTCTTGCGGTTCTGCCCCGGCAGCAGCACGTTCAGGACCTCGCCCAGGTCCTCACCGCTGCCGCCTGCCTGCCAGGTGCCGGCCTGGACCACCCCCGGCGAGAACGGCACCGGGTTGCCAGCGGCATCGAAGGTGATCCGCCCGAGGCCCTCGACCGACATCACGCCGTCCACCGAGGAACGCACGTCGCGCAGGTTGCAGGCCGGGACCAGCGCCGGGTTGTCGGGTGAGCTGCCGGCGCCCGCAGCACTGCTGCGGATCAGGCCGCAGGACTGGTACCAGTCGCGGCCGTCCGCGCTGTTGATCGCGTCCTGCTTCATGTAGCCGGCGGAGAACAGCAGGTGCAGCTTCTCCGTCAGCGCGTGGCCCAGCGAGAACGAATAGCGCTGGTTGGCGCCATCGCCACGGTCGCTCTGGCCGAACTGGGCGCTGGCGCGGATACCCTGGAAGTCCGTATCGAGGATGTAGTTCACCACGCCGGAGACCGCGTCCGTACCATAGGCCGCGCTGGCGCCGCCGGTGACGGTCTCGATCCTGCGCAGCATCTGGTCCGGGAAGGTGTTGATGTCCGGACCGCCGAAGATGCTCGCTGGCGGCATGCGGCGACCGTCCAGCAGCGTCAGCGTGCGGCTGCTGCCCACGCCACGCAGGTTCAGGCTGCCGCCGCCGGGTGAACTGAAGAAGTTGTTGGCCGGCCCGCCGAAATTCTCTGCCGTCGCGCTGGCCGCGAACTGCGGCAGCTGCACCAGTGCCTCGGTGACGGAAACCGGCGACATCGCCACGATCTCGTCCACCGCCACCGCCGTCACCGGCGTGGGCGTGTCCATGCCGGTCACCGCGCGGATGCGGGTGCCGGTCACGGTCACTTCTTCCAGCTCCAGGGCACCTTCCGTCTCCGCCGCGGGAAGCGGCGCGGCGCACATCGCCAGCGCCACCGCCGCCGCCACAGGTGAGCGGCGCAACAAGGCAGCCGACCGCAGGCGCGATGCGCCTGTCCGCATGGAAATGCTCATCTTTACCCCCCTGAATCCCTTCTGGTCTGCGTTCCGTGCCGGAACCGAGGAACCGGCTCCGACGGGGGGCGACCGTAGCAACCGCTCCGGTCAACAGGCACTACCGCTATGGGCTATTAGTGCCATCCATGGATGGTTATGAGGGGGCACCCCTGCCGGGGAGTCCGCAGGCTAGCAATGGCCGGGAAAGCCAGGGGAAGGAAGGGATGGTGCCGGAAATAGGATTCGAACCTACGACCCATCGCTTACGAAGCGATTGCTCTACCAGCTGAGCTATTCCGGCGCCGGGGGCGCGCATTTTAGGGGATGGTTGCGGCGGAGGCCAGACCGGTCTTCCCGGAAACAGGCCGAACCCGCCCGAAATGGCCAGCCCCGCGCCCCCCGGTCCGGATGCAGGCTTGGCCCTGCATGGACATCCGGGGCAACCATCGGGGGTTCACCCTGGCCGAACTGCTGGTCGCCCTGGTCATCACCGCCGTGTTGCTGGCCGCCGCCGCGCCGGGATTCGGCCGCCAGCGCGCAGCAGCCGCCCTGCGCTCCGCCACCAGCCAGACCATGGCCGCCCTGCACCTCGCCCGCCGGCTGGCCCTGGCCCGCGGCCAGGCCGTCACGGTCTGCCCCACTGCCGATGGCACCCGCTGCGACTTCGCAGGCAGCGAATGGATGCTGTTCGCCAATCAACCCGGCGGTTCAGACGCCCGTCGGGAGGAAAACGAACCCGTCCTGCGCCGCTGGGTGCTGCCTGCCGGCATCGAGCTGGAGGGCACGCGCGGATATGCCTCCTTCCACCCCCGGCCCGGGGCGGCCGCCACGGTGACCTTCGAGTTCCGCCATCCTGGCTGGCCCGACGCGGTTCACCGGGTAGTGGTCAGCCAGACGGGCCGGCCCCGAGCCGAAATCCCCCCATAGGAAAACGGCCGGTCCCTGCCGGGAGCGGCCGCCCTCTTCCAAGGCGGAACTGCCGCTATTCGATTTCGCGCCAGCTCACCCGCACGGCGCTGCCAGTGCCACCCACCACGCCGGCCTGCGGCGTGTTGCCGGTGGAACCGTCCGCGAACACCGGGTCGATGACCACCGGCCCGGAACCGCCGCGGGTCTGCAACTGCGTGATACCCACGATCTGCGCCGCGTACTCATTGGTCTTCAGCACCTGGCCGGAGCGGTAATCCAGCTGGTAGAGCACGCTCGAGCCGGTAGGCTCGCAGTAGCCGCTCTCATGGATGTTGGCCGCGATCACCAGCGTGCCCAGCTGCAGGCCCGGATCGACCGTGAACCGCTCGCCCAGCGGCACCGTGATGTACCAGCCATTGTTGATGCTCCAGTTCACCGGCACGAGCGGGTCGATCTTGCGCGAGGTATCCCCCGCCGCGATTTCCGCCGCATTGGCCTCGCGCAGGGTCTGGGAAACCATGCCGGAGTTCTCCGACGACAGCACGCCGATGTAGCCGTCCGTATCCTTCACCGCGTAAACGGCCTGCGCGGTGCCATTGGACGGATCCGAGTCGGTCAGGTCGTTCGGGCCCAGCGCCCGGCCGGTGCCGAAGTAGATCACGCGCCAGGGACCGTCCTTCACCCTCGCCATCTCGGGCTGCACGGTGATCGGCTGGGCACCCGGCGTGGCATGGGTCCGGGCCAGCGCAATGCGGCCCGTGGTGCACTCATCGCACTCCACGTTGATGTCGAAGCGCCAGAGCATGCCGTACAGGTCGCCGCCGTAGACGTAGCGCGTGAGGTTGTTGCGCATGCCGTCCTCGACGTAGTTCGAGATGCGGGCGATGCCCGTCAGGCTCTCGTCGTTCAACGTCTCGTGGGTGATGATCTCCGACAGCTTGCCGCCCGTGAACGCGTCGACCACGTACAGCCGGCCGCGACCGTCACCCCCATCGCTGCCGTTGTTGTAGCCCGAGGCGAACACCACCACCCATTTGCCGTCGCTGTCGCGCTTGGTGATGATGGGATTGCCGTAGGAGTAGCCGATGTCCGGATCGTTGGCCACCGAGAACTCCCACAGCACCTTCGGCTGCGTGGGATTGGTGACGTCCAGGGCGTAGTAACCCTTGCCGCCGTGGCCCAGGCCGCCCACCAGCAGCGTCGCCCAGCGCGAGCCGTCGTAGGCATCGCCGACCACGATCGGGCCATCCACGTAGTAGCGGTGGTGGGTGGAGTACTCTGCGTCCGCCAGGAACTTCAGGTTGGGGATCACCATGCTCGGGACGTACGCCCAGCGCTCGTTGCCTCCGGTCGCACCGGTGGACGCATCGAAGGCATGCAGCATGCCGTCGTTGGCACCCACGTACACCGTCGGCACGCGGTTGGCCTGGTCGGAGATGAACTGGGCATAGCCCGCATCCACGTAGGCCATTGGCGGGCGGCGCACGAACACCGGCGCGGCGCTGCCGATGTCGCCCAGGGTGGCCGCGCGGTTGCGGAACACCTCGTTGTCCCCCGCAGGCACATTGCCCGTGAACTCATTGCCGGTCTGGCCGCGCAGGAACCTGATCATCGCGTCGGCCGTGGCCGCATTGCGCTGCTGTGGCGACAGCGTGGTCCACTGCGACAATCCGCTCGCGCTGAAATGACCGGCATTGATCTCGTTGATGAGGTTGCCCGAGACAAACTCCTTCCGCCCGTTCACGTTGTCGGACGGGTTGTAGGTGAAGATCCAGCGCGTATCGCTGTTCGCATCGACCTTCAGCTCGAGCTTGTCCTTGGCCGACCAGATCCTGTCGACGGTATTGATCACGCCGCTGGTCACGTCGATCTCGCGCGCAACCAGGTCACCGGTCCAGTGGCCTGTGGTGTACTGGGCGATGAAGGCCGTATTGTCGTCCTCCACCGGCTGCAGGGTACTGGTGGCCGCCGCGGCCGCCGAACCCGGCTCGTACTTGATCGACCGCAGCGCGTCGTTGAGCTGTTCCTCCACCGCCGAGGCGTTCTTCGCGCTCATGTACTGGCCGCGGCCGTTGACGGCGGCGTGCCAGAGGTCGTCGATGCGGGCTTCCTCGGCGTTGTTGATGGGATCGGGCCAAAGCAGCGTGCCCTGCACGATGCGCGGGTAGTCGTCCGGATAGCGGCGATCGCCGTCCACACCCAGGCCCAGCGTGAAGGTGCGCATGCGCTGGTGGCGCATGCCATCGCCATTGACCTCGGGAACGTTGTTCTCGGCGACGTTGATCTTCTCGCCACTATCAGTGGGACCACCATTGCCTGGCGTGGGCCTCAGGTCGGTCTTGTAGTAGTAGGCAGCAACGTCGGCCAGCGTGTTCGAGTAGGTATCGGCATACGGAGGACCATCATCGCGGTCCTCATTGCCCACTCGCGTCACGTTATCCATGCGGAACGGACCGTAGTTCTGGGAGGCCGAACCGGGAGTGCTGCTGTCCCGTGTCGGGTACTCATCGTTCAGGTTCCAGTAACCGTCCGAAGTCAGGATCGCGAAGTTCTGCTGGCAGGAATACTGGACGGGATCCTTGTTCCCGCCGGCGGCGTACTCACCGCCAAGGCGGCCTGCAAAGTAACGACCTGCTTTCGACAGGGCACCGCGCAGCGGCGTATAGCGCGTCCCGCTGGTGAAACGGATGCTGTAGAGCATGTTGTACCAGGCGCGCCTGTGATCCTCGTCGAAGCGCTGCACGCCCAGGAAGGTCTGGTCATTGGTCTCCTTGTCACTGATGACCGTGAACCCGACGCGGAACTCATCCGAGACGTTACTGAAGGCCTTGCCGACAGCCGTCTTCATCATCAGCATGCGGCTGCGGTAGTAGCTGTACCAGTTCGCAAAATTCTGCTTCTCAGCTTCCGTACCATCCGCCGGGTAGATGCGCTGGTAAGCGTTGTCGCTCTGGCAGGTGGAAGGCGGATTGTCCGGATTGGCCGTGTACCGGGTGTAGTAGTACGTCGGAATGTAGGTCGTCGTCTGGGTGATGCGCTCCCAGTACACCAGCACATTGGCACCGCCGCCGTTGCCGTTCCGGTTGGCATTGCTACTGATGTTATTGGGCAGCCGGATGACGTAGGTGTTGGCGTCGACAACCTGACGCACCGCGTACCAGGTCGTTCCCAGCCGGATGGTTATGTTGTTGAAGCTGATGTTGGTGCTGTTCGACCGGGTGAACCTGACGTTATCCCCCACACTCAGGCCGTGGTTGGTATGCGTCACCCGCACATCGCGGCTACCGTTGGTCGTCCGGAAGGGATCATTCCCAAGCGTCACGGGCCCGCCGGGCGTTGTCGTCGTAGTGACATTCGCGTCCAGCCTGGACAGATCGGTGACACCATCAGCCTGCCTGAAACCGTTGTTCCAGGCGGCCGTGAACGACGCGTTGGGAAACGAATTCCCATCCGCATCAACGGGCGGGGTGTAGGTTACGTTCGGATTGTAATAGATGGTGTTGTAGCCGAAGTTGCGATAGCAGTTGCGGTTCCGGTTGTCGTTGACGTCATCCGGCATGTACTCCCAGCTCATACTAGTCGAGTCGTCCAGGATGAACAGCACGTTGGGCGCAATGCGCACCGACAGGCCGGTGGTGATCGGCGCATCCGCGAGCACGATGGGGGCCGCCTGGGTCGTCTGGGCGACGAACACCGAGGTGATGAACCACACCAGGATCCGGAGCAAGCGACTGGGCTGATTCACGGGATCTCTCCTTGCCTCAAAGCACCACGAAGGCCTGCACGTAGCGCACAGTGTTGCGCGGGCCTTCAATGCGCGTCGTGATGCGGTAATACGTCTGCGCGCCGCCCGTGAACGGACGGCGGGAATAGGTCGGACCCACCTGCGTGCTGGCCGCGACGTTGGCCACGTCCGAACGCGAGCAGATCATGGTGGTGCCGGCTGCCGACACCGCCGCCGAAGGATCGCCGGCGGCGTTGCACATGCGGTTGATCACGTAGGAAACGGTGTAGCCGGGCGTGACACCCTCGGGCTGCGACTCGGGCGTAAACGCCTTCATGTGGCAATCCGCCCCAGGATCGGTATTCCCCCACTGCACGTCGTCGGCGGGATCGTCCGGCGTGGCCGAGCCGGTCAGGTCACAGCCGTCCGCCGATGTGGCGTAGTACCCGTCGTCCGGCCGGTCGGAATGCAGAGCGGCGCCGGCGGCATGGAGGTTCAGCCACTCAATCGCCGCCTCGGTGCCGGCGTCACCGGACACCAGTGCCGCCTTCTTGAAAGTCAGGTTGCCGGCAACCAGCGTGCTCGTATCGGTCGAGCGCAGCATGGCCGCCGCCGCAAAGGTGATGATCACCAGGGCGATGAGGACGACGATCAGTGAAATGCCGTGTTGCTTCTTCATACGCCTGACCAGATCGTGTTGATGAGCGGGATAACCACCGTCAGTACCTGGTAACGGAACCGCCGCTCCTCCTCGCTCAGGACGCGGAAGGCGTCATTGTCCTCGCCCTCGTCGTCCCACAGCAGCAGGGCCGCGGGAGCCACCTCGCGGGCATCACGCTCGGCGCGCGCCACGATCGAGATGCGCACAGCCTTGATGCGCGTCTGGTTGATGAGCGAGGGGTTGGCCCAGTCCGAACCGGTGGCGTCGACCCAGTCGGTGACGATGCTGTTGCCGGCGTCGGAAATGCCGTATTGCGCCTGCAGGTCGATGATCTGGGACGCGACGCTGGTGGCATTGACCAGGCCCGGGCTGTCGTCCACCAGCGGGTTGAACCAGGCCAGGTCGCAGTTGTTGTTGGCGCCGGGCAGCATGCCGTCGGTGCACAGCACCCCGTAGCGGCGGATGCCGTAGCGGCCCATGTTCACGACCACGTCGCGCACGTCGTAAGCCACCGAGGGACTGAAGGCCGCCGTATAGTCCGCGGGATTGTAGCGGCCGGCAGCGCTCGTGCCCGCGTTGTGGGAAAGCAGCCAGCCGGCGCCATTGGCCGTGATGCCGGTGATGCCCATCAAAGTGCAAAGCTTGTTGCCTTCCGGGCCGCCGACGACCACCAGGTCGCCCACCTCCAGGCCGGCGCGGGAGTCGACGCTGAGTTCGGCCGATGCCGAGGCCATGGCCGAGACGATCCGGGTCGGCGCGGCACCGAACTCCGAATCGCTGCGGATGATCTCGATGCTGTCCGGCCCCGAGCCGCCGTCGATGATGCGGATCGGCAGCAGCGGGCCACCATCGGAGATGGTGTCGCCGCCGTAGGCGATGTTGATCCCGGAAGCGCACAGCGGGCCGCTGGGCAGGTTCAGGCCGGCACCGGCCATGCGGATTTCGCGCTCCAGCGCATACAGGCCCACTGCGGCGCTGATCTGCGCGTCATTCCGACCCACCAGCGCGGCAGAGCGGTTCTGGTAGTTCGACAGCACGGTGAGCACCACTACGGCCGTGATCGACGCGAGCAGGATCGCGATCATCAGCTCGATGAGGGAGAAGCCCCCCTGGGGATTGCGGCGGGTCATGGGCTGTTCTCCGCGATCGTGGCGCGTACCACATGCGAGGCGGCGGTCGCACCGGGCGCCTGCCAGCGCACGGTGACCTCGACGATGTTGTCGTCGATCACCTCGACGGTGCGCTTGCCGTCCGGCAGCTGGAGCACCGGGTCGTCCTCGACCTCCAGCTCAGCCATATTGGAACGGTCGGCCACCCAGATGCGCGCAATGCTCTCGTCGGCCACCGCCGCCGCGATGGAGCGGTACTCGAGCTCCCCCGAGTCCTGCATCGAATTGGCCAGCACCCGCACCAGCCCGAGCACGGACACCGAAAGCAGCAGCACCGACACCAGGACCTCGACCATCATCGAGCCCCGTTGCCTGGCGAGGGGATTCCTCACTTTCTTCATCCGCGGCGACATGCCCGATACTCCGTGTCATCCGCAGCGGGATCGCAGGTACGCGCCACGCCGCCGGTAAAGATCTCGATGCGCAGGGGCCGGTAGCGACCGCTGCCGGGGGGATTGGGGGCTTCCAGATCCAGCTCCGTGAAGGGCAGCGAACCATTGGACGGGTTCGCCGATGTGGTCTGGCCGAAGGCATTGAAGGTGACGCGGTCCGAGCCTGTCGGGGTCACCTTCAGCAGCAGGCCGGCGGCGCCATCGCGCCCGCTGCCTTCCTGCAGCACATTGCCGGTGATGGCCTCGCGGATCACCCAGCCGTTGCCCTGCAGCACGAACTCGACCTGCATGTTCAGGCGCACGGCTTCGGCGCGCGCCAGCGCCAGGCCGTTCTGGATCGACTGCGCCGCACCCTTGATGCGGGCATTGATCATCACGCTGCGCATCGTGGGCATGGCAATGCCTGCCAGGATGGCGACCACCATCAGGGTCACCATCAGCTCGACGATGGTGAAGCCGCGCGCCCTGCTGCGCATCCGGCTGCCGGCGCTCAGCACGTCTCCCCCTTGCGCATCACCCAGCAGTTGCCGGTTCCCCAGGGGCTGGCGGTGGTGCGGCGCTGGCCGGCCTCGTTCAGCGTGTAGACGAAGCCTTCCACGTTGCCGTTGCCGGTCGCAGTCAGCGTGTAGGTGGAATCACCCAGGTTGCAGTCGATGGTGAAGCGTGCCGTGCCGGTGGGACAGGGGGCGCCGGTGTAGGTCCGGCGGTCGAGGAACCACTGCTCCAGCGCGACGCGCCCGCTGCTGAGCTGGGCGAGCCCCTCCTCCACTGCGCCGCGGCGGACATGGTCCCGGTAGCCGGGGATCGTCAGCGAGGCCAGGATGGCCATGATCGCGACTGCGATCATCAGCTCCACCAGCGAGAAGCCGGCCTGCCGGCCGGGCCTGTTCATGCGCAAACCCATTGTGAGGCGTCCCTCGTTCCGGATGCGGTTTTCCATGTGCGTATCTTGGTCAGCGGCAGGCAGGCCAGCCACGCGTCCCGACGAATGGCCCATTCCGGCCGACAAGCGGCAGGAATCCGTGCACACGTCACAGTTTTCCTGCGACATAAATCCCGCATGCCCACTGACGTAGCTCCCATGCGCCGGCGCCGCCCAGGCGGCTTCGCGATGCTGGACGTGCTGGTGGCCTTGCTGCTGCTGGCACTGGCCCTGGGCGGCGCCTGCGCCACGCTGGTCCAGGCCCTGCGCTCCACGCAGGACTCCCTGCTGCTGACCCGGGCGGTGGATTTCGCGGCGGATCTCGCCGACCAGCTGCAACACGTGGCCTCGCCCGGACAACTGGAAGCGGTGCTGGAGGAATCGCGCGGGCGGATGCCGGCCGTGCTGCCCGCCGCGGGCATCTCGCCGCATCAGAGGGTGGCCCTGGTGCGCCCGGAAGAAAGTGCGGGCGCGATGCAAGGCGTCCTCTTGCTGGAGCTGGGATGGCGGGCGCCACCAGGACGGGATGCTGGACGGCTCCAGCTGCCTGTCATGCTGGATCCTCAATTGTCCCGGGAAATCGGTGCGACCCCACCATAAAGCCGCGCCCGGCCGGCGCGACCTTCTGCGTAAGGTCACCGGCAATGGTTACCGGAACTGCAAGCACCAGGGAGGCGCACCTTCGGCGGAAAGTCCGCCACCGGCATTGCCGCGGCGTTTCGCTGACGGAACTGATCGTGGCTGTCGCCCTGCTCTCCACCGCCACGGCCGGCGGATTGTCCGCCTTCTCGAAGGCAGCGCAGTCGCGGCGCGAGGCGGGCGCTGTCCAGCAGCTCCATGAGCAGGTGCAGTACGTCTTCGCCACGCTGGAACCGGAGATCCAGATGGCGGGCTATTTCGGCGCGAGCGGCCGGCCCCTGCGCCTGCCGGAAGATGCCATTCCAGAAGCTGCAGGCCGCTGCGGCAAGGATCTGGTGGCCCGGATCGACCTGCCGCTGCAGGCCTCCCAGGCCTGGCAGCTGGACTGCGAACCGCGCGGAGGTACCGTCGCAGGCACGCAGGTGCTGGTGCTGCGCAGGCTCTCCTCCCGCCTTGCCTCCTTTCCCGAACCCGGGCGCGCGCAATGGCTGAACTCCGCCACCCGGCCAGGGCAAGGCTCGCTGCACTGGCAAGGCGATGCCCCGTGGACGGCCGCTGGCGCAGCCAGCGGCGCGGAACTGCGCGAACTGATCGTACGCGCCTGGTACGTGTCACAGGCTTCCGATGGCGATCCCGCGCTGCCGGCGCTGCGCGTGAAATCCCTGACCAGCATTGCCGGCACACCGGCATTCATCGATACGGAGGTAATGCCGGGTGTCGAGGACTTGCAGGTCGAACTGCTGCCCGGCGAAGCCGCACCGGAGGCGGTGCGCATCCGCCTGCGCGTGCGTGCAGACGGGACCGCCTTGCCGGGTGGAGCGCCGCGCACGCTGGAAGTCGCGCGACAGATCCGGTTGCGCAACGCGGCGGCTTGATGGTGATGCGGCCAGCTGATACCAGGCACGATGGCCCGGTACTCAAGGGGGCGCGGGCACATCCTGGCCGTCCAGGCGGCTTTGCCACGGCAATGATGCTGGGGCTGCTGGCTGTGATCGCCCTGCTCAGCGCCGGCGCCCTGCACGACGCGCTGTTCGGTGAGCAGCTGGCGGGCAGCCGCGTGCTTCACCAGCGCGCGGACGCACTGGCCACCATCGGCGTGAGGGATGCCATGGAGCGCATCGGCTCCATGCATGAGGCATCGGCAACGACCTATGCGCTGCAGCCATTGCCTACCTCTCCCGGATCCATCAGCGTCACGGTGCGACACCTGGGAACCAGCCGCCTGCCCGCTGGATTCAGCAGTGATGCATTCGAGGCACATCACTTCGAGATCGAAAGCACCGGACACGTGGCACGCGGCATCCGCATGACCCATGTGCAGGGTGTTGTGCGCGTGATGCCGGCTGGTGCCGCGGCGGCGGAAGGCGCAGTACGATCGACGGGGCCGACATGAACGGCCGCGCCCTTGCCCTGCTGCTGGCAATGGGAACGGCCTGCAGCGCCCTGGCTCCGCCTTCCGCCGCCGCAGGGCCCGTGTCGTGCCTGCCGCAGGGCTCCGTGTCCATGCTGGTGCGCATCGGCAACGGGCCCGCCCGGTCCGCGCGGCTCGAAGGAGGCCTGGAAACTTCCCTGTCACTGGTGGACGGGGAATCAGGACAACTGCTCTGGTCAGCCGGCACCCGCTCGGCCATCCAGCGGTTCAGTGACATGGACGCCCCCTTCACCAGCAGCCTGGCCGCCATCGACCTCGATGGCGACGGCCTGCATGACCGCATCTATGCCGGCGACATGGCTGCCCGGCTGTGGCGCTTCGACATCAACCACGGCGCAGAGGCCGGGCGGTGGCTCAGCGGCGGCGTTTTCGCCGACTTCCGTAATGCAGAGGGCCGGGGATTCCTTGCACCGCCCGACATCTCCCTCGCCCAGCCACCGGGCATGCAGCCATGGTTGAACATCGCCATTGGCACCGCCGCTCCCGGCAATCCGGCGGCCAGCAACCGTCTGTATGTGCTGAAGGACCATGCCGCCCCCGGCGCCTGGATGGGCAAGGAGGGTGGAGACTGGCCGCCGCTTCGCGAGGAGGACCTGCACAGGGTGCCAGCCACCCACCAGGCCGTCGAAGTCGCGGGCGCGATGCCCATCGACGCACCCGGGTGGTTCATCGAACTGGGCAGGGGGCATGTACTCACCCCCACGCTCACGGTGTCGCACCGCGCAGTGCTGGTCATCGCCGAAGCAATGCCGCGGGATGGCGCCTGCGAGGTCTTTGCCCGGATTGCGAGCGTCGACCTCCGGCAGGGGCAACCATTCGTCACCCGGGAGGACCAATGGAGCTTGCCGCTGCCGCGGCCCGTGGCAGCCGGCGAACGGCTGCGACTCGACATGGCGGACGCAGCACCCGCCGCGACCTGCACGCTGGACGAAGAGCCTGTTCCAGCCTGCGACGTGGATACCCGTCCGCGCCGTACCTGGTGGCGCAGGACGGATGCCGAATGACGCATGCACGTCAGCCAGGTTCCGGCTTCACGCTGGTCGAACTGCTGGTGGCGCTGGCCGTACTCGCCCTGCTCTGCGCCATTGCCTGGCCGGGCTACGGAGCCGTGGTGCACCGGGCGCAGCGTACCGAAGCGCGGCTGGCGCTGCTGGAACTGCAGCATGCGGAGGAACGCCACTACCTGCACGCCTTCGCCTACACGGACCGCATTGCGGAGGCGCCCGATGCCGGTGGACTGGGACGCGCCGCGGTGACGGGTTCGGGCGCCTACGAACTGTCGGTCACCCTGCGCAACGAAGGACAGGGCTACAGGGCCGAAGCCGTTGTTCGCGCAGGCGGGCGACAGGCGCGCGACTTCGCCTGCGCGCGCTTTGCCATTGACGAGACCGGGCGCCGATCCTCGCAGGATGCGCAGGGCCG
This sequence comes from uncultured Steroidobacteraceae bacterium, assembly GCA_964455685.1. Lineage (GTDB taxonomy): Bacteria > Pseudomonadota > Gammaproteobacteria > Steroidobacterales > Steroidobacteraceae > ZC4RG30. The sequence continues at coordinate 3,894 of CAYVZE010000031.1, read as the reverse complement.
GGACACCACCGATGAATGCTGGCGATGAGAGCCGCCCACTGCCGGGCGGCAATCCGGTCAGCCCGCCTTCGCCGCCCTGAGCGCCTTCGGCAAGCTGAACACCACCTTCTCCTCGCGCCCCACCAGCTCCTGCGGCTCGCTGCCCCCCCACTCGCGCAGCCGCTGCACCACCTGCTGCACCAGCAGCTCCGGCGCCGACGCCCCGGCGGTGACGCCCACCGCGCGACGGCCGTCGAACCACTCGCGCCGCAGGTCGTCCGGCCCGTCGACCAGGTAGCCGGCAATCCCCGCCCTGTCCGCCAGCTCGCGCAGCCGGTTGGAGTTCGAGCTGCTCTTCGACCCGACGACGACCAGCACGTCGCATTGCGTCAGCAGCTTCTTCACCGCGTCCTGCCGGTTCTGCGTGGCATAGCAGATGTCCTCCACCCGCGGCGCCTGCAGCTGCGGGAAGCGCCGGCGCAGCGCCTCGACGATGGCCTGGGTGTCATCCACCGACAACGTGGTCTGGGTGACGAAGGCCAGGGTCTGCGGCCGCGCCACTTCGAGCGACTCGGCGTCCTCGATGTCCTCCACCAGGTGGATGGCGCCGCCGAAGGAGGTGTCGAAGCGGCCCATGGTGCCTTCCACTTCCGGGTGGCCGGCGTGGCCGATCAGCACCACGTCGCGCGCGTCGCGCGCATGGCGGGAGACCTCCAGGTGCACCTTGGTGACCAGCGGGCAGGTGGCGTCGAACACGTTCAGCCCGCGCCGCCGCGCCTCGTTCTCCACTGCGCTGGACACGCCATGCGCGGAGAAGATCACCGTGGCGCCATCGGGGACCTCGTCCAGCTCCTCCACGAACACCGCACCCAGGCCACGCAGCCGCTCGACCACATGGCGGTTGTGCACCACCTCGTGGCGCACGTAGATGGGCGCGCCGAACAGCTCCAGCGCGCGCTCGACGATGTCGATGGCGCGATCCACCCCGGCGCAGAAGCCGCGCGGGCTGGCCAGCAGGATCTGCATGCCTTCGCTCATGGCACCCTCTTGCCGGCCACCTGCCGCTCGCGCCGCCACTGGCGCAGCGCATCCAGCAGGATGCAGCCGGCGCCGACGGTGATGCAGCTGTCGGCCACGTTGAAGGCCGGGAAATAGGCATCGCCCCAATGGGCGGCGACGAAATCCACCACGAAACCGTGGCGGATGCGGTCGATGGCATTGCCCACCGCGCCGCTGGCGATCAGCATCAGGCCGGCGGTCTGCAACCTCTGTCCCTGCACACCGGTGCGCCGCAGCGTCCACAGGATCACCGCCGTCACCACCAGCGCGAACGCAGTGAACGCCCAGCGCTGCCAGCCGCCGGCATCGGCGAGGAAGCTGAAGGCAGCGCCGGTGTTGCGCGCATGGACGATGTCCAGCACCGGCAGCACGTAGATCGACTCGTGCAGCATCATCGAATGCTCGATGACGGCCTTGGTGAGCTGGTCCAGCACCAGTGTCACGGCCCCCAGCGGCCACCAGACGAGGCCGGAACGCCGCAGGGGCAGTGACGAATCAGACATGGCGCCGCACCTCGGGCTGGCCGGAAATGTTGCCCACGCAGCGCCCGCAGAGCTCGGGATGCTCCGCATGGCTGCCCACGTCGGGCACGCGGTGCCAGCAGCGCACGCACTTGGCATGTGGACTGGCGGCAACGCGCAGCCACACGCCGGACAGCGGCGCACCGCCCGCCTCGGCGGCCACCGCACCCTCGGGGGCCGCCTCGACGGCATGCACGCGGGCGGCGGAGGTGATGGTCAGGAAGCGCAGCTCCTCGCCCACGCCGCCGTAGCGCCGCGCCAGCTCGGGCAGCGCGTACACGTCGACTTCGGCCTCCAGCGGCGCACCGATGACATCGGCCTCGCGCAGCTTCTCCAGCTCGCGCTGGATGGCCGCGCGCAGCTGCAGCAGCGCATCCCAGTCCACCCGCGCGTCCGGCAGCGCCGGGAACTCATGCCAGGTGGTCAGGAACACCGACTTCGCCGCCGCATCGCGGCCCGGCAGCACCTGCCAGATCTCCTCGGCGGTGAACGACAGGATGGGCGCCAGCCAGCGCACCATGGCCTGGGCGATGTGGTGCATGGCCGTCTGCGCCGAACGCCGCGCCAGGCCGGTGGCCGGCGTGGTGTACATGCGGTCCTTCAGCACGTCCAGGTACAGCGCGCCGAGGTCATTGACGCAGAAGTTGTGCACCTTCTGGTAGATCAGGTGGAACTGGTAGCCGCGGTAGGCCTCGATGACCTCCTGCTGCAGGTCGCGCGCGCGGCGCAGCGCCCAGCCGTCGAGGTCCAGCAGCTGTTCCACCGGCACGGCATCGCGCGCCGGGTCGAAGCCGTCCAGGTTGCCCAGCAGGTAGCGCACCGTGTTGCGCAGGCGGCGGTAGGAGTCGGCCATGCGCTTGAGGATCTCGTCCGAGATGCTCATCTCGGCGGAGTAGTCGGTGGCCGCCACCCACAGGCGCAGCACGTCCGCGCCCAGCGAGTTCATCACCTTGTCCGGCGCGATCACGTTGCCCAGCGACTTGGACATCTTGCGGCCCTTCTCATCCACGGTGAAGCCGTGGGTGAGCACGCCCTTGTACGGTGCCCGCTGGTAGAGGGCCTCGGACATCAGCAGCGAGCTGTGGAACCAGCCGCGGTGCTGGTCCGAGCCCTCCAGGTACAGGTCCACCGGCGCGGAGAACTCCTCGTGCGTGCGCTGCACGCACTCGAACGACAGGCCGGAGTCGGCCCACACGTCCATCACGTCGGTGACCTTGCGGTACTGCGGGGCTTCCTCGCCCAGCAGCTCGGCCGGATCGAGTTCGAACCAGGCGTCGATGCCATCCTTCTCCACCCGCGCGGCCACCTGCTCCAGCAGCTCAGGCGTGCGCGGATGCGGCTCGCCGCTCTCCTGGTGCACGAACAGCGCGATGGGCACGCCCCAGGTGCGCTGGCGCGACAGGCACCAGTCGGGACGGTTGGCAATCATGTCGTGGATGCGCTGGCCGCCCCAGGAGGGCGTCCACTGCACCTTGTGGATGTCGCGCAGCGCGTTCTCGCGCAGGCCCTTCTGGTCCATGGAGATGAACCATTGCGGGGTCGCCAGGTAGATCACCGGGGAGTGGTGGCGCCAGCAGTGCGGGTAGCTGTGCCTGAGCTTCGCCTGGCGCAGCAGACGGCCGGAGCTGGAGAGGGCCTCGATGATGCGCAGTGCGCCCTCATGGAGCTTCAGCCCACCCACCAGCGGCACCTCGGGACGGAAGCGGCCGTCCCCTTGCACCGGGTTCACCACCGGCAGCTTGTAGCGCAGGCCGGCGATGTAGTCCTCCATGCCGTGCGCCGGCGCAGTGTGCACGGCGCCGGTGCCGGCCTCGAGCGTCACATGGTCGCCGAGGATCACCGGCACCTGCCGGTCATTGAAGGGATGCTGCAGCTTCAGGTGTTCCAGCGCGGCACCGTCGAAGCGCGCCAGCTGGCGCGCACCGCCCTCCTCCACGCCATAGCGCGACAGGCAACTGGCCAGCAGTCCCTCGGCCAGCACGGCGCGGTGCCGGCGACCGGCAGCCTCGAACTCCACCAGCACACAGGGCAGCGTGGCGTTCAGCGCCACCGCCTCGTTGGCCGGCAGCGTCCACGGCGTGGTGGTCCAGATGACGACCTCGGCCTCCTGCACGGCGTCGGCCGCAGCGCCGATGCGACGGGCAAGGTCGGCCGCATCCACCACCGGGAAGGCCACGTCGATGGCATGGGACTCGTGGTCCTCGTACTCCACCTCGGCCTCGGCCAGCGCCGAGCGGCAGTCCAGGCACCAGTACACGGGCTTGGCGCCCTTGTAGAAGTGGCCGTTGGCGATCACCTTGCCCAGCGCGCGGATCTGCTGCGCCTCGAAGCGCGG
>CAYVZE010000030.1:0-31391 GCA_964455685.1 uncultured Steroidobacteraceae bacterium | reverse complement strand
CGAACCCACGTTAGCAGCTTGGGAAGCTGCAGTTCTACCATTGAACTACACCCGCACAGGGCATGAGGCCGCAGGCCGGGACCGGCCCGCACCGCCAAAGGATATTAACCCGCCAGCGACCTGTACAGGGTCCAGGCGCTGATGCCGCTGATCAGCAGGCCCACCAGCACCATCAGGTAGCGCGCCTTCACGTGGCGGGTGACGTAGGCGGCGAACGGGGCCGCGAACATGCCGCCCAGCACCAGCCCGGATACGGTCAGCCAGATGCTGGCGTCCAGGATGGAAAAGAACGCCGCCGACACGGCCACGGTCAGGAAGAACTCGGCGAAGTTCACCGAGCCGATGGTGGTGCGGGGGTCGTGGCCGGCGCCCACCAGCGAGGTGGTCACGATGGGGCCCCAGCCGCCGCCGCCGGTGGCATCCATGAAGCTGCCGAACAGGGCCAGCGGCGCCACCCGCGAGGGCCGCACGTCGGTCTTCACCAGCACGATCTTGCGGAACGCCTTCACCAGCACGTACAGGCCCATCAGCAGCAGGTAGGCGCTGATCCAGGGCTTCAGGATGCTGCCGTCGATGTTGCCCAGCACGTAGGTGCCCAGCAGCCCGCCGATCACCCCGGGAATCACCAGGCTGAAGAACAGCTTCTTGTTGACGTTGCCCATGTGCAGGTGCGACACGCCGGAGATGCCGGTGGTGAACACCTCCGCCAGGTGCGTGGCGCCGCTGGCGGTCAGCGGCGAGGCGCCGGTGGCGAGCAGGAAGCTGCTGGCGGTGACGCCATAGGCCATGCCCAGCGCACCGTCGATCATCTGCGCCAGCAGGCCCACGCCGAAGGCCGACCAGAAGGCCCGGTCCTGCACCGTGTCGATGAGGATCTGGGTGGCGCTGCGCTCGTACTGCCCGGTGAACAGCATGTACAGCAGGTAGCCGGCCAGCGTCACCAGCATCGCCATCACCACGCAGGTGATCACCTGCAGCAGCGGGGACTTGCGGGGCGTCGAGACCTCTTCCTCGACGGGCGGCAGACCAAGCTCGGCATGCTCGCGCTCGATTTCCTCGGGCAGATATTCTGAGCGCGCTTCTTCCATAGGGCCGCGCAGCATCCGCGATCCGGCGGTCCCGGCACAACCCCATTTGTTGTTGCTGCGGGCGCATAAGCCGCTGCAGAATCGATGCATCCAGCGCTATTTCGAACAAGATTCCAGGGGGGGAGGGGAGCCATGCGCGCAGTTCCGCCAGTCCAGACACCGCTCGCGCAGGTCGCGGGCAAGACCGCCTTCGTCACCGGCGGCTCCAGCGGCATCGGCCTGGGCATCGCGCGCACGCTGTCTGCGGCAGGCATGAAGGTGGTGTTTACCTACAAGAACGAGGCCCACCGCGATGCCGCGCTGGCCTCCTTCCCGAAGGACAATCCGGGCGTGCACGCCATCCACCTCGACACCACCGACCGCGAGGCCATGCCGAGGGCAGCGGATGAGGCCGAGCGGCTGTTCGGCCCGGTGCACCTGCTGGTCAACAACGCCGGCATCGGCCTGCCCGCGCTCCTGTCCAATGTGAGCTGGCAGGACTGGGACTGGGCCATGGACGTGAACATCAACGGCGTGTTCAACGGCGTGCGTACCTTCCTGCCGCGGATGCTGGCGCACGGGCAGGGCGGGCACATCGTCTCCACCTCCTCCTCGGCCGGCATCGTGGCCGGCACGCTGGGCGTCTACGCCACGGCCAAGTTCGCGGTGGTGGGCATGATGGAGTCGCTGCGCACCGAGATGGAGGGGCGCAACATTGGCGTATCGGTGTTCTGCCCGGGACTGGTGAAATCCAGCATCTTCGACGTGGAGCGCAACCGCCCGGCCAGCCATGGCACGCGCGGCGAGGTGAAGCCGCCGCCGCTGAAGCCCGGCGCGCCGCCCATCGACATCATGGCCGTGGCCATGGATGCGATGGAAGCGGGCCGGCTGGTGCTCGAGGGCATCCGGCGCAACGACCTCTACATCCTCACGCACCCGGAGTTCGAGCCGGCGGTGCGCGAGCGCGTGACGCTGATGCTGAACTCCTTCTCGAAGGAGCCGGTGCCGGAAGGGCGGCGGATGGCCACCCAGGCGATCACACCCGACATCTACGCCTCCGAGCTGGCCAAGAAGGGCCTGCTCGACGAGCTGGACAGGCTCTCCTGAGGAAACGGCGCGAGCGGGCCGGCACCCGGCTCAGCCGCCGCCTGCGGCGGGCGCCACCAGCAGCCGCCACGCCAGCACGATGAGCAGCGCTGCCACGATGATGATCAGCCAGCGCTGGCGGCGATGCAGCGTCACCACGGCGCGCGAGAGCTCGGCCTGCTGCGTGGCCATGCGCTCCACCAGTTCGGCCTGGCGGCGCTCGTTCTCCTCCAGTGCGGTGACGCGCGCCGCCAGGTCGCCGGGATCGGCGGCGCGCACCAGCTGCGGATCATCGGGCTTGCTGCGCGCGCGCTTGAGCAGCTCGCGCGAGAGGTCGATGATCTGCGGCGTGAACGTCAGCAGTTGCTTCCATGGAATGGGCATCACGCCCCGAGCGTAGCGTCCCGGGCTGCGCCTGTCAGCCTTCGCTGAGCTGGCGGCGCAGTTCCACCAGCACCTTCAGCCGCGCCTTCTGCCGGCGGGCGTTCCACAGCATGCCGGCGGCATACAGCGGTGCACCGATCCAGCCCGCCACGATCATCGCCGGCGTTCCCAGCATGCTGGACCAGTCCACGCCGAACAGCCGGTCCTTCCATGCCAGCGAGCCGACCAGGCCGAGCAGGTACAGCGCGATGCCCACTGGCGCCGCCAGGATCATGGAGCGGCAGCGGCGGATCGACAGGTCGAGCGCCGCGGCGATGGTGTCGTCGCGGGGCCGCCAGGTGCCGCGCGACATCCACAGGGCCACCGACCACACCAGCGTGGCGAACAGCACCGAGAAGCCGAAGCTCAGCCAGGCGCCCTCGTGGGGGCTGCGCAGCGCATAGGCGAGCGATCCGGCCAGCACCAGCACTGTCATGGCCAGCACCAGGAACAGCGTCCGCCAGTGCGCCCTGGTGTCGGCACTGACCCGCTCGCGCAGGGTGGCGATGTCCGGCAGCGGCGGGGCGGCCGACTGCCACTGGCGCTTGAGCGCTCCGAGGTCGGGTTGGGCGTTCATGGGGAGTCTCCCATCAGTTTACGCAGCGTCGCGCGCGCCCGGTTCAGGCGCACGCCCACGTTGTTCTCGGTGATGCCCAGCACCTGGGCGATTTCCGCGTAGTCCATGTCCTCCAGCGCCAGCACCACGACCTGGCGCTGGATCAGCGGCAGCCGGCGCACGGCCTCCATCAGCCGGGCCGAGTCCTGCTGCTCGTTCAGCCGGGTCTCGATCGAGGCGCTGCCGTCCACGGGATCGATCTCCATGTCCTGCAGCGAGGCCATGGGCCGGCGGCGGGTGATGTGGTCGATGCAGTGGTTATGGGCGATGCGGAACAGGAAGGTGCGCTCGGAGCACTCGCCGCGGAAGCGCGGCAGCGCCTGCCACAGGGCCAGCGCGATGTCCTGCAGCAGGTCCTCGCGTTCGGCGGCGCTGCGCACGTAGCTGCCCGCCAGGCGGCCCAGGGCCGGCAGGTTGGCGTTCAGCAGGGCCAGGAAGCGTCGTTCGCGGTCCGGGTCTTCCATGTGGCGGACTTCAGTCCCCGGCCGGGCGGGTTCCTTACAATACGCGTCCCGGCTGTAAGAATCATTGCAGGCGGGCGACTATCCCGCCCGACGACTAGTTGCCGCACAGGAACGGGGATCCGGCTGCCATGAACAACTTCGCCATCCTGCAGGCGCTGGCCTTCGAGCCGCGCAAGGCCTTCCAGGCGCTCGACCAGCGGCCCACCTTCTGGTGGCCCTTGCTGCTGGTCGCGCTGGCTGCGGCCGCCCTCAATTGCTGGTACACGGCCGTGGTCGACCTCGAGTGGCTGGCCGACCTGCAGCTGCGCAACAACCCGCTGACGCGGAACATGACCTCGGCGGAGATCGAGCGCATGGCGCGCAATGCCGCATCCTCGCGCGGCGCGGCCGTGGTGCAGAGCGGCGTCGGCACCGTGCTGGCGATGGCGCTGATCGTCCTGCTGTCCGGGCTGTACTACTGGGTGGCCGGCAAGGTCACCAACGTGCAGCGCAGCTACCGCCACTGGCTGTCCCTGTCGGCGTGGACCACCGTGCCCACGCTGCTTGCCTTCCTGGCCTCGGCGGTGGTGCTGCTCACGGCCTCCTCCAGCCAGATCAGCCAGGCGGACCTGCAGCCGCTGTCGCTGAACGCGCTGGTGGTGCACCGGCAGTCCGGCGATCCCGGCTACTCGCTGTTCACCTCGCTGAACATCGTGCAGTTGCTCTCCCTGTACCTGGCCGTGGTCGGCGTGCACGTGTGGTCACGCCGCAGCTGGCTGTTCAGCACCGTCTTCGCCGTCCTGCCGTTCGTCCTGACCTACGGCGCCTGGGCATTCTTCTCGCTGAGGTAATCCATGAGCCGAACCGGCAAGGTCCTGGCCCTGGTCGGGGTCGTCGCAGCCATCGTGCTGCTGGTGGTCGCGCAGCGGCGTGGCGGCGAGGTGAAGCGCGTGGAGGTGGCGACGGTGGAGGAGCGGGTGATTACGCCCACCATCCTGGCCTCCGGCGCGCTCACCTACCAGACCGAGATCAGCATCCGCACCGAGGTGATGGGGCGGGTGTCCGCGCTCTACGTCAAGGAAGGCGACACGGTGAAGCAGGGCGACGTGCTGCTGCGCCTCGACCCGGCCACGCTGCAGGCGCAGGTGGATGCGCTGGAGGCCGGCCTCCGGCAGTCGCGCCTGGCCATCGAGCGCGCGCGCGTGGCCGCCGAGACCATCGAGACCAAGTGGCGGCGTTTCCAGCAGCTGCGCGAGTCCGGCGTCATCGACGCCAACACCTATGACGAGGTGCGCTCGCAGCGCGACCAGGCGAAGGTGGAGCTCGAGAGTTCCATGGAAGTGGCCTCGCAGACCCAGGCGCAGCTGGCGCAGGCGCGCGAGCAGCTGGCCAAGACCGTGCTGCGCGCGCCCATCGACGGCCGCGTCACGCAACTGGTGATCAAGCCCGGCGAGACCGCCGTGCCCAGCGCCACCAGCATCGCCGGCTCGGACCTGCTCACCATTGCCGATACCTCCAACATGTACGCCGAGGTGAACGTCAACGAGACCGACGTGGCGCGCGTGGTTCCCGGGCAGCTCGCGCGCATCGTGCCGGCCGCGTTCCCTGACGAATCCTGGGAGGGCGTGGTCGAGACCGTGGCGGTCTCGCCGCGCACCGTGCAGGGGCAGGGCAAGAGCTATCCGGTGAAGATCCGCCTGGAGGCCACGCCCGAGCTGCGTTTCCACACCGGCATGAGCTGCCGCGCCGAGATCGCCACGCGCGCCAGCGACGCGCGGCCGGTGACCGCCGTGCCGGTGCAGGCGGTGAAGTACGAGGAAGGCGAGACCCGCGACGAGCCAGCGCGCGCCAGCGTGTTCGTGGTGCAGGATGGCAAGGCGGCGCAGCGCCGCATCGAGGTGGGCATTGCCGACGATGCCTTCATCGCGGTGACGCGCGGCGTGGCCGCCGGCGAGCGCATCGCCACCGGGCCGGCGCGCGTGCTGCGCTTCCTGCGCGACGGCGACCGCGTCGAGGAGATGCCCGCCGTGGCCGGGCCTTCCGCACCTGCCAGCAGCGGGCCGTGATCGAGCTCTCCGGCGTCTCGAAGGTCTACCAGCTGGGCGGTACCGCCTACCCGGCGCTGTCCGACGTCAACCTGGCCATCGGGCGCAACGAGTTCGTCGCGCTCACCGGCCCTTCCGGTTCGGGCAAGTCCACGCTGATGAACATCCTCGGCTGCCTCGACACGCCGAGCACCGGCCGCTACCGCCTCGATGACGAGGAGGTGGCCGGCCTCGACGAGGAGCAGCTTGCCTCGGTGCGCAACCGCAAGATCGGCTTCGTGTTCCAGAACTTCTACCTGATGCCGCGCATGACCGCGCTGGACAACGTGGCTCAGCCGCTGATCTATCGCGGCATCTCGCCCGCAAAGCGGCGGGCGCATGCACGCGCTGCGCTGGAGCGCGTGGGCCTGGCCGAGCGCATCAACCACCGTCCCAACGAGATGTCCGGCGGCCAGCGCCAGCGCGTGGCGGTGGCGCGCGCGCTGGTCGGTCGTCCGGAACTGCTGCTGGCGGACGAGCCCACCGGCAACCTCGACAGCCGCACCGCGCGCGAGATCATCGAGCTGTTCAGGCAGCTCCATGCCGAGGGCCAGACCGTGGTCATCGTCACCCACGACCCCGGCGTGGCGGCCAACTGCCTCAGGCAGGTGCGGTTGCACGACGGTCGCATCGTCGAGGACGTGCGGCAATGATCGATGAAGTGATCGAGGACCCGGGCGCCGCCAGCCGCATGCTGTATGCGCTGCAGGAGTGCCTGCGCTCGGCGCTGTCGGCCATCCGTGCGCACCGGCTGCGCAGCTTCCTCACCATGCTGGGCGTGATCATCGGCGTGGCCTCGGTGATCTGCGTGATCGCGCTGGTGCAGGGCATGTCGAGCTCGATCTCCGACCAGTTCGAGGGCCTGGGCTCCACCACGCTGACCATCCGCTCGTTCACGCCGCAGGAGGATCGCCTGCGCGGCCAGATCAACCGCCTCGATGCCAACGACGTGGAGGAGCTGAAGCTGCGCGTCGAGGGCATCTCCAGCATCACGCCCATGGTGCCCCTGCCGGTGGGGCAGGCGACTTACCGCGGCAGTTCCGCCAGCGGGCAGTTCATTGGCACCACCGCGTCGCTGATGGACGTGCAGCAGCTCTACCCGCGCAGCGGCCGCTTCCTCACGCCCAGCGACGATGCCAGCCGGCGCCGCGTGGTGGTGCTGGGCGAGCAGGTGCGCAAGGACCTGGAGCTGCCCGAGCGCCCCGAGGGCGAGTTCGTGCAGATCGGGACCGAGTGGTTCAAGGTGGTGGGCGTGATGGAGCCGCGCGGCGAGGTGCTGGGCTTCAACCAGGATTCCTTCCTGGTGATGCCCTACCAGACGGCGCTGGCCTTCGGCACCGCGGTGGCGCGGCCGGACATCTCCATCACCTTCACCGTCGACGACCCGGACATGGTCGACAACGTGAAGCAGCAGGTGATCGCCGTGATCCGCCGCGCGCACGGCCTGCAGCCGGGGCAGCCGGATGACTTCCGCGTGGAGTCCGCCGACACCTTCATCCAGACCTTCAACACCATCACCAGCACCATCACTGCGGTCGTGGCCGGCATCGTCGGCATCTCGCTGCTGGTGGGCGGCATCGGCATCATGAACATCATGCTGGTGTCGGTCACCGAGCGGACGCGCGAGATCGGCATCGCCAAGGCGCTGGGCGCGCCGCGGCGGTTCATCCTGCTGCAGTTCCTGATCGAGGCAATGGTCCTGGCCGTGATCGGCGGCCTGATCGGCATGGTGCTGGGCTTCGCGCTGGCCTACACGGTCGCGGCCCTGATCCCCAATTTCCCGCCTCCCGCAGTGCCCTGGTGGGCGGTGGCCGGGGCCTGCCTGTTCTCGATGCTGATCGGCATGGTTTTCGGCATCCTGCCGGCCAGCAAGGCCGCCAACCTGACCCCCATCGATGCGCTGCGCTACGAATAGCCGGGCAAGCTTCCCGCGGGCGGCGGGCCTGTGCTGTAATCCGCCGCTACCCTTGGGGTGGTGAATCCATGCAGTTTCTTGCCCATTTGCGGCGCACCGCCGCGCTGATCCCGCTCGCGCTGGCCCTCGGGGCCGGCCTGCGGCCGGCTGCAGCCCAGGAGCAGCAGGCGATCAGCAATGCGATCCCGGTGTTCTCCTTTGCCTCCAACGGCAATGAAGAGAACCAGGTGCCGCCGCGCAACGTGCGCGGGTCGCTGCTGCTCGCTGCCGACGGCAACATCTACATGGCATCCACCGGCGGCGGCAAGGGCACCGGCTCCATCGCGCGCCTGACGCCGGAGGGCAACCTCTCCTCGGTGTACGTGCTTGCCAGCGACGGCAGCGATGGCATCAGCAGCTGGGCGCGCCTGATCCAGGCCAGCGACGGGCACCTCTACGGCACCGCCTTCTTCGGCGGCGAGGAGGGCCTGGGCACGCTGTTCCGCGTCACCCTGTCGGGCGAGTTCGCCCTGCTGCACGAGTTCGGCGGCAGCCGCTCGGATCCGGATCGTCCCTACACCGGCGTGACCGAGGGACCGGACGGCTACCTCTACGGCACCACGCTCTACGGCGGCCGTGAGCGCCGCGGCACCATCTATCGCATTGCCAAGGACGGCACCGGTTTTACCGTGCTGCACGAGTTCAACGGCAGCGATGGCGAGAACCCGGAAGGCGACCTGGTCGACGGCCTGGACGGCTACCTGTACGGCACCACCATGAAGGGCGGTGCCAGCAACCGCGGCACCATCTACCGGCTGTCCACCTCGGGCCAGCACCAGGTCATCTACTCCTTCCCCGGCCTCGGCCAGTTCCGCAACGGCGTGGCCATCAACGAAACCGGCTCGGACCCGCGCGCCGGGCTGACGCTGGGTCCCGACGGCTATTTCTACGGCACGGCCTACCAGGGCGGCGAGCACGGCTACGGCACGGTGTTCCGCGTCTCCCGCGACGGCGAGCTGGTGGTGCTGCATGCCTTCACCGGCGCCTCGTTCGGCGGTGCCCGCCCGCTGGCGCCGGTCACCCTGGATGATGCCGGCAACCTGTACGGCACCACCGAGTACGGCGGCGCGATGAACCAGGGCTCGGCGTGGCGCCTCTCGCCCGAGGGCACCTTCACGCTGCTGCATTCGTTCAACGTCAATGCCTATGGCGTGAATCCCTATGCCGGCGTGCTGCCCGCGCACGGCACGCTGTACGCCGTCAGCCACTATGACTACATGGACGGCTACGGCCGTCCGATGGGTTCCGGCACGCTGATCAAGATCGACGCGCCCGAGGCCGCGCCGCCGCTGCTGCAGGTGTCCGCTTCCGCCACCGAGGTGCTGGCGGGCGAGAGCTTCACCGTGAGCTGGAACGGCCCGGCGGGCTGGACCTGCGCGAAGGTGGGTGGTTCGACGGGCTGGGCCGGCGAGGCCGCCGTGTCCGGCAGCCAGACCCTGACGCCCGAGGCCGCCACCTATACCTACGGCGTCCGCTGCACCGAGCCCGGCGAGGAAGGCGCGGTGCGCGAGACGCGCCTGGCGCAGGTGGCCGTGATCGTGCGCGCGCCCGCCCGCTCGCCCATCGACGGCGGCGGCGGCGCCGGTTCCATTTCCATGTGGTGGTTGCTGCTCGCAGCGTCACTGCTGTTCCGCAAAGTCCTGAAGGAGAGAAGTTCCTCATGTCCGTAACGACCGCAACCAGCGAGCAGATCCGCGCGCTTCTCGCCAATGCCTCGATCGAGATGACCTGCAAGGACACGGAGTTCCTTGCCGAGGCCGCCACGCTGGTGCCGAAGAACACGGACATCTTCATCGCCCTGTTCCCGAACCAGACCTGGGATGACCTGAAGGTGGCCGCCAGGGCCGTGCGCGAAGCCGGCCTGAACCCCGTGCCGCACGTGCCGGCCCGCCGCGTGAAGGACCGCAACGAGGTGGTCGAGATCGCGCGCAAGCTGACCGAGGAGGCCGGTGCAACCCGCATGCTGCTGATCGCCGGCGACATGCCCAAGCCGGAAGGCGCGTTCGATTCCACCATCGGCGTGCTGGAGACCGGCGAGCTGACCCGCGCAGGCATCAAGACCATCTACATGGCCGGCCACCCCGAGGGCCACGCCCACATGACGGTCGAGCAGCAGCGCCAGTTCGAGCGCCGCAAGGTCGAGCTGTCGAAGGAGTTCGGCTTCGAGCTGAAGTTCACCACCCAGGTGTGCTTCGAGGCCGAGCCCATCATCGAGTGGGAAAAGATCATGCGCGGCAATGGCATCACCAACACCATCCGCCCGGGCCTTGGCGGCCCCGCCAGCATCAAGACGCTGCTGCGCTACGCCAAGATCTGCGGCGCCGGCGCCTCGATCCGCGCGCTGACCTCCGGCAAGGCCAGCCTGATCGCCGGCCTGCTGAAGGACAGCGGCCCGGAGGAAGTGGTCAACAAGCTGGCGGTGGCCAATGCCGGCGGCCAGACCAGCTTCGAGAGCGTGCACCTGTTCGCCTTCGGTGGCTTCCTGAAGACCACCCGCTGGGTGTCGGCGGTGCAGAACGGCCGCTTCGAGATCAATTCCAAGGACGGGGATTTCACGGTGCAGATGTAAGCACCGCCCTGTCGCCGGCCGATGAAGGGGGAGGTCCGGCGGGAACAACAACAATGAACGCACGCACCGATAAAGCAGTGCACACCGAAGGAACCGGCACGGCCGACCCGGCCGGTTCCTTCTCCGACAAGCCCGACACGGGCATCTTCCTGATCCAGACGTACAGCCGCGAGCTCAGCGACAGCATTCCGGGCCTGCCGCAAGTCGGCATCTGGGAGCACCTGCTCCCGGAGAACCGCATCCTGCTCTCCGACGGCTTCTGCCAGCTCTCCGGCCTCGATCCGGAGTACTGCCGCGAGAACCCGCGCTTCTGGTCCGACGCCGTGCATCCGCTCGATGCGGAGCGCGTGCGCGAGACCTATGCCAGCTTCCTGGACGGCGAGGAGGTCGAGTTCGAGGTCAGGTACCGCGTGCGCCACACCAGCGGGCGCTGGCTGTCGGTGCTGGCGCGGGCGCGCTGGGAGCGGCTGGAGGGGCCGGGCCGCGGCCTGGTGCGCGGCTACGTCATGGACGTGACGTTCAACGAGCGCATCCGCCTGCAGTCGGAGATCCTCGACCGCATTGACGAGGGCGTGCTGCTGGTGTCGCGCGACGGCACCCTGCACTTCGTCAATCCCGTGCTCGAGAACATCTTCGGCTACGAGCCCGGCGAGCTGATCGGCCAGCACGCGCGGGTCCTGAGCTTCCGTTCCCGCGAGTCCTTCGACGGCCTGCTGCAGACCGTGTTCGAGGCCACCGAGAACGGCAGTTCCGCCGTGATCGACCTGGAGGGCCGGCGCCGCGATGGCAGCATGCTTCCGCTGGAAGGGCGCTTCTCCTCGCTGGAGATCGAGGGCGTGCAGCACGTGGTGGCCGTGATGTCCGACATCTCCGCGCGCAAGCAGGTCGAGCGCGAGATGATGCAGATCGCCACCCGGGTGCAGCAGCACGTGGCCGGCGACCTGCACGAGGGGCTGGGCCAGCAGCTCTCCGGCATCGCCATGATGCTGCACGGCCTGCGCGAGCGGGTCGGCGCCGTCGACCCGGGGACGGGCGGGCAGCTCGACGAGGTGGTCTCGCTGCTGAACGGCGCCATCGCCCGCACCCGGCTGCTGGCGCGGGGCCTCTCGCCCGTCCGTCCCTCGGCCGAGGGCATCAAGGAGGGCTTCGAGGAACTGGTCAACAACGTATACGAAGTATATGGTTTGCGTGTGCGGCTCAGCCTGGATCTGCCGGAAGACCTCGCGGTGGACGCGAATCCCGTGACGAACATTTTCCATATCGCACAGGAGGCCGTGGCCAACGCTGCCCGGCACGCGGGTGCCAGCCAGATCCACCTGACCTTCCGCGTCGCCGGCCCCGACCTGGAGCTCCAGGTGGAGGACGATGGCGTGGGCTTCGACCCGGTGAACGTGGCGCAGGCCGGCATGGGCATGCGCATGATGCGGTTCAGGGCCGAGATGGCACGGGGTTTCCTTTCGATTGAATCGAGACCGGGGCATGGTGCGCGGCTGCGCTGCCGCTGCCCCGCAAGGATGGAAAAGGCGGCATGACGCAGAGCAACGGTTCCCAGGGCGGGGTCAGCAGGATCCTGATCGTGGACGACCACCCGGTCGTGCGGCAGGGCATCAAGCTGATGGTCAACGCGCAGCCGGACCTCACGGTCGTGGGCGAGGCGCAGACCGAGCAGGAGGCGCGGCGCCTGGTCCGGGAACTCAAGCCCGATGCGCTGGTGGTCGACCTGTCGCTTGACCAGGGCGACGGCTTCAACGTGGTGCGCGACGTGCACGCGCACTTCCCGCACATCCGCGTGCTGGTGCTGTCGATGCACGACGAGGCCGTGTATGCCGAGCGGCTGCTGTCGCAGGGCGCCTCCGGCTACATCATGAAGCAGGCCGCCACCGACCAGCTGATCACCGCGCTGCGCGCGGTGCTGCGCGGCGAGCGCTTCATCAGCGAGTCGCTGAAGGCCAACCTCGCCCAGCGCGACGCCGAGGAGGGCGAGTCCGGCTCGCGCCTGTCGGCGCGCGAGCTGCAGGTGATCAGCCTGATCGGCCAGGGCCTGGGCACGCGCGAGATCGCCGAGAACCTGTCGCTGTCGGTGAAGACCGTCGAGACGCACCGCCTCACCATCAAGCGCAAGCTCGCGCTGGAGACCAATGCCCAGCTCGTGCAGTACGCGATCAAGTGGCACAGCACGAACGCGGGCTGAACCCTCGCCGATGACCGACCCCGCGCCGATCGCGCCGGCGCTGCTGCACTGGCATGCGCGCCACGGCCGCCATGACCTGCCGTGGCAGGTGGACCGCTCCCCCTACCGCGTGTGGGTGTCCGAGGTGATGCTGCAGCAGACGCAGGTGGCCACCGTCATTCCCTATTTCGAGCGATTCATGCGGCGCTTCCCCGATGTGCGCGCGCTGGCCGATGCGCCGCTCGATGACGTGCTGCACCACTGGTCCGGGCTGGGGTACTACGCGCGCGCCCGGAACCTCAAGCGTGCCGCGGAGAAGGTGTGCGAGGAGTTCGGCGGGGAGTTCCCGCGCAGATTCGAGGACGTGGCCGCGCTGCCCGGCGTGGGGCGCTCCACCGCCGGCGCCATCCTGGCGCTGTCCCGGGACCAGCCGCACCCCATCCTCGACGGCAATGTACGGCGGGTGCTGGCGCGGCTGTTCGCCGTGCCCGGCCGCACCGGCGAGCCGGCGCTGGAAAAGGAGCTGTGGCGGCTGTCCGCGCTGCTGACCCCGCGCGAGCAGGTGGCCCGCTACACCCAGGCCATCATGGACCTGGGGGCCACGCTGTGCACCCACCGCCGGCCCCGCTGCGGCCAGTGCCCCCTGGCGGGCCGCTGTGCCGCCCATGCCGCGGGCCGCGAACAGGATTTCCCGGCGCCCCGCAGGCCCCTGAAGCGGCGCGAGCGCGAGGCCTGGATGCTGTTCGCCGAGGACGCCCGGGGGCGCGTGCGGCTGCAGCGGCGGCCTGCCAGTGGCATCTGGGGCGGCCTGTGGTCGCCGCCCGAGTTCGAGTCCCGCGAGGCCCTGCTGGCGCAGCTCCCGCCCCATGCCCTGGCGCGGGAAGGCGCGCCGCTGAAACACGTGTTCACCCACTTCGACCTGGTGATCCGGCCCCTGTGGGCGCGAGTGGAGGCTGCAGGGACGGCCCCGGCCGCCGTGGGCGAGGAGGGGGACAGCGTATGGTATAACGCCGCCCACCCGGCCCGCATCGGTGTGCCGGCCCCCATAGCCGAACTGCTGAAGAATCCTCCCCCATGACCCGGATGGTTAACTGCGTGGTGCTCAAGCGCGAGGCGCCCGGCCTCGAGCGCGTCCCCTATCCCGGTGCGCTGGGGCAGCGGATCTTCGAGAACGTCTCCCAGGAGGCCTGGCAGGGCTGGGTGCGGCACCAGACCATGCTGATCAACGAGTACCGGCTCACCCCCATCGACCCCAAGGCGCGCAAGTTCCTGGAGGAGGAGATGGAGAAGTTCTTCTTCGGCCCGGGCTCGGAGAAGCCCCGGGAGTTCCAGGCCCCCGGCAGCTGACCGCCGGCCGGTGCTTGACGGGCGGAAGGCCCTCCCGGTCTAATACGCGGCCCTTCTGATCAGTTCCCGCAAGCCTTGCGGGGGCGCCTGTGCCCAGGTAGCTCAGTTGGTAGAGCAGCGGATTGAAAATCCGCGTGTCGCTGGTTCGATTCCGGCCCTGGGCACCATCCTCGATCCACGGTTTTCCTTCCCGGCATCGCCTTCGATGCCTGATGCGCGGCTGGCGCGGGGTTGCCGCGCCAGCCGCCTCCAGGGCTAGAAGTCCAGCTGCACCGACAGGAAGTACCGGCGTCCCAGCACGTCGTAGAACTGCGGCATCGTCGAGCCCCTGGCCTCGGTGGTGCCGGGGTTGCGGCCCACGATGCGCGGCGAGAGGTCGAGCACATTGTCGATGCCGCCTCGCAGCGAGACCGTGTCGTTGATGCGCACGCTGCCGAAGGCATCGAGCATGTGGTAGCTCTTCGCGCCCTGGACAGGGGTGTTCGGGTCGTTGGCGTAGGCGGCCGATTTCACGCTGGGCAGAAAGCGATGGCGCAGGCCGGCGCTCCACTTGCCCTGCATGTAGGTGGCCGTGAGGAAGGTGCGGTAGTCGAACTGTCCGCCTTCCGCCAGCGTCCCGGTGCTGTCGACGAAGGGGTCATCCGGGCTCACCTGGTCGCGGTAGTAGTCGAGGAAGTTGACCAGCGCGTTCACGCCCAGCCGCCCCGGACCCGCCGGGAAGCTCCAGTTCAGCTGCACGTCCACGCCGGCCGTCTCGATGCCGCCCAGGTTGAAGTAGGGCGTATCCACCGTGGCGCGGTAGCCGTCGTTGTCGCGCGTGATCAGGCGGCAGTACTCGTTGTCGACGTCATAGGTGGGGTTGCTGCCGTCCTGGTTCAGGCACTTGGCATACACGCTCCAGGCGCTGGTGGGCGCGATGGCATCGGTGATCTTCACCTGGTACCAGTCGATCGCCAGCGTGGCGTTGGAGAACACGCCCTGGAAGGGTGAGTTCAGCACCAGGCCCACCGTCCAGGTCTTGCCCTCCTCGTTGCGCAGGTTCGGGTTGCCGGTGATGTTGGCCAGTTCGATCGGGAAGTTGAACGAGAACGGTCCCACGATGTTGTTGGGGAAGGCCGGGCCGGTGTGCCATGGCGACTGGTTCACGTCACCGCGCGAGCGGTTGATGATGTCGCTGCACAGCTGGATGACCTGCTCGCGGTTGGTGGTGTTGTCGGGGTGGTTGCCCCAGACATTGTTGGTGTTGGACATGCAGGGGTCGGCACCCGCGAAGCCCACCACGCTGGTGGTGGCGCCGGTGAACAGCTCCGCCACGTTGGGAGCGCGGTTGGCGCGCTGGTAGCCGCCGCGCAGGCGCACGTTGTTGACGATGGTCCAGTCCACCAGCCCCTTGTAGGTCCAGATCGAGCCGGCGGTGTTGTAGTCGGACCAGCGGGCGCCGAGCTCCAGGTTGAACTGGCGGAAGCCCGGGATGTCCTTCAGCACCGGGATCAGCAGCTCGCCGTAGATCTCCGACACCTTGGTCTGGCCGCCGGTGCGGCTGGTCGGGAACAGGCCGATGGGATAGTTGGTCGACGGCCTGGCAAGCTGGTCATCCGGCCGCCACTTGTAGGTGTTCTTGCGCCACGATGCGCCGAACGCCGCACCCACCGCGCCGGCCGGCAGCTGGAGCAGGTTGCCGGTGATGTTGGCCTCGGCCACGTCCTGCTTCATCTCGGTGTTGTGCTTCATGTTGCTCGAGATGGAGTCCAGGCAGTCCTGCGAGGGCTCGAAGGCGGAGAAGATCGGCAGGCCCGTGGTGCACTTCAGCTCGAAGAACAGCGGCGGGCCGGAGCTGGCGTTCAGGTTCGCGCCGAAGTCCGGCGCTTGCACCACCGCGCGGTAGTTCTGCAGGCCCGGGAAGCCGCTCATCTCCGTCAGCAGCGAGGTGCGGCCATGGGTGTAGTAGGCCTCATAGCGCCAGCCGCTGTTGAACAGCCGTCCTTCGAGGCCGGCGGTGACCTGGTACATGTCGGTCTCGTTGCGGGTGGAGCGCGGGCCGGCGAAGTCCAGCGTGCGGGCCAGGGTGTAGGGCGCGGTGGGATCGGGGCGCTCGTCCAGCAGCAGCTGCAGCTCGGGCGGCACCGGGCGGCCGTCCACCGGGATGGTCGCCGCCCACTGGGAGGTGGCCGGCGCGAAGGTGAGCACGGTATCGACGCGCATCGAGGACATGTTGGCCTGCAGGAAGGCCGTGACGTGCTCGTTCATGTCGAAGTGCGCACTGGCGAACAGCGAGTAGCGCTCCAGCGGCGTGGTGATGGCCTGGTTCAGGTTGTTCGCGGCCACGGCACCGGGGTTGGAGGTGCCGGGGCCGAGGACCTTGAACTGGTCATTGACCGGTCCGGTGTAGCCGACGCCGGGGTTGTTGCCCGAGTTCAGGAACAGCGAGCCGTCGAAGTTCACGTACACGGTCTCGTTCGCAAAGGTATTCCGGGGGCCGAAAACGGCCTCGAACGCCGAGTCGGGCGGCCGGTTTCCTCCGAAGTCGATCTGGCTGAAGGGCAGCGCCTCGCCGCCGGGCGTGTTCGGGTCGCGCCAGCCTTCCACGTAGAACTTGCGCTCGCGCGCCATCAGCGCCTCGCGCCTGGTGTAGGACAGGCCCACCATGGCATTGCCGCGGCCATCGCCGAAGTTGCCGCCGATCAGGGCGCTGATGGAGCTTTCCTGGCCGCCGCCTTCCTCGGTGAGCATGGTCTGTGCGTTCAGGCTCATGCCCTGGAAGTTGCGCTTCATCTTGAAGTTGGTCACGCCGCCCATGGCGTCGGCGCCGTAGGTCGCGGAGGCGCCGCCGCTGATGACCTCGACGCTCTCGATCGCGGCGGCGGGAATGGAGTTGATGTCCACCACCAGCAGCGCGTTGGCGGGCTGGGCGCGCCGGCCGTCCATCAGCACCAGGTTGCGGTTGGGGCCCAGGCCGCGCAGGTTCAGCGTCACGATGCCCGGGTTGTTGAACGCGCTCGGCTGCACGTCGGCGGAGCTGAACATCGACTGGGATGGCACGAACTGCGGCAGCTGGTTCAGCATCGATTCCACTGCCTGCGTGCTGCTCTGCTCGAACATCTCGTTGCCCATGGTGACCACCGGGCTGGACGAGACGAAGTCCTGGCGGATGATGCGCGAGCCCGTCACCGTGATTTCCGACAGTACCTGTTGCGAGCCGTCCGCGTCCGTATCGGGCTCTGCGGCCATCGCCGGCGCGTGAATGATGCTTCCACCCAGAACCGCCGCGACGGCGGCGCGCACAGACATTCCGTGAGCCGGATTGATTCTCATCGTGATCCCCCTGAATTGCCCTGATCACAACTTCGACATCCATCGGCAATAGCCAAATGGTTGTCGCGCCATGACGTCCTTGTTGTTTCGCCCGGGCATGACAACACGCGGCGCGGGCCTGCGCAACAAATTACGGATCGTGGCGTTCTGGATTGATTGCCGCGTCAGGGTCTGGTGGCGTGGCTGCGGATGAACTGCGAGATGATCCATTTCTCGCCGTTCAGCGGCGGGCGGCCGGCGTGCAGCGTGCGCTTGTCCGGCGAGAGGTCCGGCAGCGCATTGACGAAAAGCAATGAGTCACCGGTGCGGCCGCGGTGGCTGATGCCCAGGCGCGGGAACTCGGTGGCGCCGCCTTCATAATCGTCGTTCAGGTACACCAGGAAAGTGATGATGCGCTGGCCGTTGCGGCGCAGCTCCCCCGCGTAGTCCGGCGTGCGGTCCGGGTCCACGAAGTCGAAGTGGTCGGCGATCTGCTCGCCGGGCGCGTAATGCAGCACCGCCAGCGGTTCCAGCTGCCGCAGGTCGGTGCCGCAGGCGGCCGCGATGCGCGCCTGCAGCAGGGCGTGGACGAACTCGACCGTGTTGACGTCGAAGGTGGCCTGGGTGTTGGAGCGGTGGGCGTCGAGGATGTTCTCCCGGCTCACCGGGTCATAGACGCGGGCGCGTTCCAGCCGTCCCCGGGCTTGCGGGATCAGCACCTCGCAGAAACGGGCAGTCACGAAACCGGGGATGGCGGCGATCGGCGGATCGGCATGCAGGATGGCGGCGGCGGGAGGCCGCAGCCATGCAGCCAGGTCGATGCCCCGGGCCAGGCGCCCCCAGTCCGTTGCGCCCGCCTGGGTCACCGCCTCGGCCGCGCCAGCGCTGCACAGCGCCAGCAGCTGCTGTTGCGCCGGCTGCCAGCCCGCGAGGGCGGCCCGCGCCAGCCAGGTGAGTCCGGCGGTCCAGTCCGGTGGCCGGTTCACGCCCAGCGCGAGCACGCCGGCCGCGCGCGCAGCCGCTTCCGCGTCGCCCTTCTGCACGGCCTCGTCGAGCAGCTGCAGGCCGCGCAGCGGCAGCAGGGGGGCATGCGTGCCGGTGAGCAGCCTCAGGCCCAGGACGCGCGTGCTGGGCAGGTCCCCGGCGCGCACGCCGCGGGCCAGTTCATTGACGGCCTCGTCGTGGTTGCCGGCCGCGTCCAGTTCCGCAGCGCGCTGGGTGTGGGGCGAGGCAGGGGCCGCGGACGCCTGGGGCATTCGGATGCCATCTGGTTGGCGGATGGGCCTGCAATGGCAGGATTCCTTTTCATTGTAGCCCCTGCCTGCGCCAGGCGTGCTCGCCGGGTCGCCGGCTGGGTTACGCTGTGCGTGCCCGGAAGACAAGAAGAAAGGGGGGCGCATGCAGCGCGTATGGATCGGGATCATCGCGGCGGTGGCCTGCGCCGCGATGGGTTGGGCGGCGGCACTGACCTTCCAGGGCCGTGGCTACGCCGAGGACCGTGCGGAAATCGACGAGCTCTTCGCGCGCTACCTGTTCGCCCTGGACTGGCAGGATCCGGAGATGTACGGCTCCGTGTTCGCGCCCGATGGCGTGCTGGTCTGGGCGGGCGGAACCGTCAACGGGCGCGATGCCATCATCCAGGAGCTGCGTAACGCGCGCGCGGCCGACCAGCGCGCGCATGAGGCGCAGCCGGAGCTGCGCCCGTTCCGCCGCCGCCACTTCATCAGCAACTTCGCGCTGAAGATCGACGGCGACCGCGCCACCGCGCGCTCGCTGTGGTTCGAGTTCAACAACGATGGCCCGGACCGCAGGCCCTACGTGGGTGCCTACGGTCATCTCGAGGATGAGCTTAGGCGAGTCGACGGCAAATGGCTGATCGCGCGTCACCAGGTCTTCAACGAGCAGCGTGAAGGCATGGCTGCAGGCGGGAAGAATCCGGCCTGGTGACCGGATCTTCCATCACAGGAGAGGGGGAGAACCATGAAAGGACGATCCGCAATGAAGGCCGCCCTGCTTCCGCTGGCCCTGGGCGCAGTGCTGGCCGCGGGGCTGGCCGGCTGCGAGGCCCGGAGCAATACCGTCACTCGCACCGCGCCGGCGGGCGGCATGTCGGCCGAACGCCTGCAACGTCTCGACCGCTACTTCGAGCGCCAGGTGGACGAGGGCAGGATCGCCGGTTTCGTCACCTGGATCGCGCGCCGCGGCCAGGTGGTGCATGAACATGCCTACGGCATGGCGGACATCGAGGCCGGGCGCCCCATGTCCAGCGACACGTACTTCTACGTCTACTCGATGACCAAGCCCATCACCAGCGTGGCCCTGCTGATGCTGTACGAGGAAGGGCGCTTCCAGTTGAACGAACCGGTGGCGCGCTACCTGCCGGAGCTGGCGGACCTGAAGCTGTACGTGGGCGATGGCCCCGGCGGCCGCATGATCCTGCGCGATCCGCAACGCCAGCCGACCATCGAGGATGTGTTCCGCCACACCGCCGGCTTCCTGTACGGGCCCGCCGGCAATCGCGCGCTGGATGCGGCCTACCGCGACGCCAACGTGATGGGGGGCACGCTGGCCGAGCTGACCC
Organism: uncultured Steroidobacteraceae bacterium; assembly: GCA_964455685.1. Taxonomy (GTDB): domain Bacteria; phylum Pseudomonadota; class Gammaproteobacteria; order Steroidobacterales; family Steroidobacteraceae; genus ZC4RG30. The sequence continues at coordinate 11,760 of CAYVZE010000030.1, read as the reverse complement.
GGCGCCTGGGCACGCTGCCGCTGGCCTACGAGCCGGGAACGCGCTGGGTGTATTCGGTGGCGCACGACGTGCAGGCGCGCCTGGTCGAGGTGCTTTCGGGCATGCCGTTCGACCAGTTCGTGCGCACGCGCATCATCGAGCCGCTGGGGCTGAAGAAGATGGTGTTCGGCCGGCCGGATGAGCTGAAGGACCAGTTCGCGGTGATCTACACCGTCAACGACAAGGGCGAGCTCGTGCCCAGTGGTGCGCTGGACGCGCCCGGCGCGGCGACGCGGGTGCTGGGCGGCTTCAGCATCTCGGCGACCGCCGCCGACTACGGCCGCTTCGCACAGATGCTGGTGAACTCCGGCGAGCTCGACGGCGTGCGCCTGCTGTCGCGCAAGACCATCGACCTGATGGCCTCGGACCATCTGCCCGATGGCGTTACCCGCGGCGCGGCCGGTGGCGGCACCGCAGGCGGCGAGGGCTATGGCCTGGGGGTGCGCGTGGTGAACAACCCCGCCAGGGCCGGCAACCTCACCTCGGCGGGCACCTTCGGCTGGTCGGGTGCCGCGGGCACGCACTTCTTCGTCGATCGCTCCGAGGAACTCGTGGCGGTGTTCATGATCCAGAAGATGGGCGCACCGGATGGCCCGGGGATGGCTGCGCAGTTCGAGACGCTGGTTTACCAGGCGATTGCCGACTGAGGCGTCACGATCCGGACGCGGGACCTTTCACGCTCGTGGAAGGCTCCCGCGTCCTCTTCCTGCTGGATGGACCGGATCCCGGCTCATCCATCGCAGGCGCAGCCCGGACCCTTGTGGCAGATCTTGTCGCGGGCGATGCAGGTGTCCCCGCAGGCCTTCCCCTTGCGGCAGATCTTGCAGCACCCCTGCGCGAGCTGCGTGCCGGCTTCGATGGCGCAGGCCCGAGAAACCGCGACCGCCGGACCCTGCGGCGTCGCACTGGCGAGCACGAAGCCCGGGACCAGCAGCGCCAGGTACAGCAGCTTCCTTGTGCTCCGGTTCATCACTGCCTCCCTTCCTGGTCGAGGCTCCAGCGTGGTCCAGATGCCGCCAGGCCGGAAGTGCCGGGTTCACGCTTGACGCTCGCCGCGTCAAGCGTTCCGCGGGCGTAGGAACAGTCTTGCGCCACGATGCGCGTCCCCGTGTATCGCGTGCCGCCGGCTCCCGCGGCAACCTGTCCCTGCGGTGGCTCCTGTCGCCAACTCGATCCCCACCGCACCCTGAGCCCGGGTGGCCTCCCACACGCCTCCGGGCTCAGTTTTTTGTCAAGGTCCGGATTGACTTTCCGCAACGCGAAACGCATCACAGTTCCTGCAAATTAGGTCAAATTGATCTGCGCAATGGCAGCTACTGCACGGGTGAGGAGCCGGCCGGATGGCAAACTTTCCCCATGAGCCTCCAGCTGGCAATCCGATGAAGGGCAAGTCACCGCGGGCGTTCGTCGTGGTCGATACGGGACGCGCTTCATCGCGCCCTGTGCAGGGCGCGGAGGCGGACGATGTCCTGGATCTCTCCAGTGTCCACACCGTCAGCGATCCCTCGGTCGGGCCGCAGCGCCAGACGGCCGGGGCCGCAGGTCCTGCGGCTGGCCAGGGCAGCCCCGACATCTCCTTCACCGGCCAGATGCAGGTCCTCTCGGCGGACCAGTACGCGCTGCTGGCGCGGTTCGGCCAGTTCGTGCTCGGCCATCCGGCCTACGAGGCGGTCACCGCGCGCCTGGTGCAGGTGGTGCGCGACGGGCTGGCCGCGGAGCGCTGCCGCCTGCTGCTGCGCGCCGGGCATGGCACCGAGCCCACGCAGGTCGCAGGCTACGGCCTGGAGGGCGCGGTGGGCGCCGACGGCAGCCCCGAGCCCTGCGTGGAAGTGCAGATCGCCGGCACCGACGGCATCTACGGCACGCTGTCGGTATGGATGGGCGCTCGCGAGGCCACCGCCAGCACCGCGGTGTTCCTGCAGAACCTCGCCGCCACGGTGTCCGCCTACATGGACCGCAAGTCGGCCGAGGACCGCCTGGCCTACATGGCGCAGTTCGACGCGCTGACCGGCCTGCCGAACCGCTCGCTGTACCTGGACCGCCTCGCGCATGCCATCGACGCCGCCTCGCGCGACCACACGCCGGTGGCGGTGCTGTTCGTGGACATCGACCGTTTCAAGCAGGTGAACGACACGCTGGGCCATGGCGTGGGCGATGAGCTGCTGGTGCAGATCGCGCAGCGTCTGAAGTCAGCGGTGCGTTCCGGCGATACCATCGGCCGGCTGTCGGGCGATGAGTTCGCGCTGGTGCTCTCGCCGCTGGCGCAGCCCGACCATGCGGGCATCGTCGGCCAGAAGATCATCGACGCGCTGGCCACGCCCTTCCAGATCAAGGGCCACACGGTGTACGTATCAGGCAGCGTGGGCATCAGCCTGTTCCCGGGCGATGCCTCGGACCCTGAGACGCTGCTGAAGAACGCCGACCTGGCCATGTACCGGGCAAAGCAGTCCGGCCGCAATGGCTGCCAGTTCTACATGCCCGAGATGCAGCAGCGCGCGCTGGCGCGCCTGAACCTAGAGCACGCGCTGCGCGAGGCGCTGGAACGCGACCAGTACGTGCTGCTGTACCAGCCGCGCATCGACCTGCGCACCGGCCGCGTCGCGGGGCTGGAGGCGCTGCTGCGCTGGCGCAATGGCGAGGAGCTGGTGGCGCCGCGCGAGTTCATCCCGGTGCTCGAGGACACGGGCCTGATCATTCCCGTGGGCGAGCGCGTGGTGTCGATGGTGTGCCAGCAGGTGCTGCAATGGCAGCAGGCGGGGCTGGAGCTGCCGCCGGTGTCGATCAACATCTCGGCACGCCAGTTCCGGCAGGAGAAGCTCGACGTGGCGCTGACGCGTCCCATCGAGGCCAGCGGGCTCGACCCGCGGCTGTTCGAGTTCGAGCTGAATGAATCGATGCTGATGCACGACGCCGAGGGTGCGATCGCAACGCTCAAACGCATCAAGGCGCAGGGCATCCGCCTGGTGCTGGATGACTTCGGCACCGGCTACTCCAGTCTGCACTATCTCAAGCGCTTCCCGCTGGACTCGCTGAAGATCGACCGCGAGTTCATCCGCGACATGCTCGATGACGCCAACAATGCGCGCATCGTCGCGGCCATCATCGGCCTGGCGCGTACGCTGGAACTGCGCGTGGTGGCCGAGGGCGTGGAGAATCCGCAGCAGCTGGCCTTCCTGCGCCGGCACGGCTGCGACGAGGCGCAGGGCTTCGGCCTGGCGCGCCCGCTGCCGCCGGCGCAGATCACCGGCCTGCTGGCCGAGGGCCGGCGCTGGAGCTTCCTGGGCGCGCCGCCGCCGCGTCGCCGGCCGATCTGACCTGCGGCTGCCGCGCTCTTCCCGCGCGGTCCCATCCCCTGCATCGGTTGATGCTGCGCGAGCCGCCGGGGGAGAATGACCCGATGAAGCAGCGTTCCCGTGCATGGATCCGCGATGTCTGGCTGGGCGCGGTGTCTGCCGGCCTCGCGACGTTCATTGCCGCGCCGGTCCATGCCGCGCAGCCCCCGGCCCACGAGACGGTGCCCGATGCGCGTTCCTTCATCGACATCCCGTATGCACAGGTCGATGGAGAGACGCTGCTGCTCGACCTGCACCTGCCGGCAGGTCCGGGCCGCCCGCCGCTGGTGGTGTACCTGCACGGCGGCGCCTGGCGCCAGGGAGACAAGTCCGAGGTGCCAGACTTCCTGGTCGAGCGTGGCTTCGCGGTGGCCGCACCCAACTTCCGCTCCAGTGACGTGGCGCGCTTCCCGGCCAATGTGCACGACATCAAGGCCGGCATCCGTTTCCTGCGCGCCAATGCCGACCGCTACGGTTACCGCGCCGACCGCATCGCCGTCACCGGTTCGTCCTCGGGCGGGCACCTCGCGGCGCTGGTGGGCGTGACCAATGGCCATCCGGAACTGGAAGGGACCATCGGCGAACACCTCGACCAGTCCTCCAGCGTGCAGGCGTTCATCATGTGGGTGGGCGCCTCGAACCTTTCCACCATCCTGTCGCAGTCCACGCCCGAGGGATTGGCCATCCGCATCCCGGCGCTGCGATCGCTGCTGGGGGCAATGCCTGACGAGGTCCCCGGGCTCGCGCGGCTGGCCAGCCCGGTGGAGCATGTGGATGCGGAGGATCCGCCGGCGCTGATCCTGCATGGCGACCAGGACCGGACCATCCCGGTGAACCAGGCGCTGGAGCTGGAAGCGGCGTACCGCCGCGCCGGGCGGGTGGCCGAGCTGGTGATCATCAACGGGGCGGGACATGTGGCCCAGCCCTTCTTCAGCGGCCCGGCCACCGACCGGGCGGTGGAATTCCTGCATCGCACGATCGGCCGTTGAGGGCCGTTGCGGTACCCTTCACACCCCATGACCCGATCCCGCCTGCAGCCCGTTCCCCGTGCTCCTGAGCCGCCCCTCGGCGATGCCGCGCTGGTGGCCGTGGACCGTGCCCTGTCCGAGCTGCGCCGCGGCCGGGCCATTGCCCTGCAGGACGCCTCCGGCCGCGCGTGGCGCCTGGTGGTGCCGCTGGAGACGGCGGACGATGCGCTGATCGCGCATGCACTGGCGCAGCCGGGCGCCGCGCTGGTGATCACCGGCGCGCGCGCTGCGGCCCTCAGGGTGCCCTGCGAATCCGACGAGGTGCTGCTGCTGGAGCTGCCCGGCGGGCTGGGCCCCCAGCAGCTGCACGAGCTTGGCCGCCATTGGGAAGCCGATGGCTGGCGCGCCGCGCTGGGCGAGACGGTCCCGCATGTGACCTGTGCCGACGAGCTGGGGGTGGCGGCGGTGCGGCTGGCCAAGAGCGCGCAGCTGCTGCCGGCGCTGCTGGTCAGTGGCGTGCAGTCCGAGGCTGTGCCGGCTGCCGTGCTGCCGGTGCGCACCGACCAGGTGGAGCGCCACGCGCTGCCGCGCGAGGATGACCTGGTGCGCGTCAGCGATGCGCGCGTGCCGCTGCGCGAGGGCGTGATGAGTCACCTGGTGCTGTTCCGCGACCGCCGCGATGCCAGCGAGCACGTGGCGGTGGTGGTGGGCTCGCCGGATGCCTCGAAGGTGGTGCCGGTGCGCGCGCATTCCTCCTGCTTCACCGGCGATTTGCTGGGCAGCCTGCGTTGCGACTGCGGCGAGCAGTTGCAGACGGCGGTGCAGCGCCTGCATGCCGAGGGCGGTGGCGTGCTGCTGTACCTGGCGCAGGAAGGGCGCGGCATCGGCCTGGCCAACAAGCTGCGCGCCTACCGGCTGCAGGATGCCGGCCTCGACACCGTGGATGCCGACCGGCACCTGGGTTTCAGCGCCGATGAACGCAGCTACGCCATCGCTGCTGCCATGTTGCGCCAGCTCGGCTACACGCGCATCCGCCTGCTGACCAACAGCCCGCACAAGGTGCGTGAGCTGCGCGCGCGCGGCATCGACGTGGAAGAGATGGAATCGCTGCTGGCGCCGCCGAACGAGCACAACGAGCGCTACCTGCGCACCAAGCGCGAGCGCGCCGGGCACCTGATTCCCGACCAGGAGAGCTGAGGCGCCGGCGGCCGGCGCCGGCACGTGCCGATCGCCCCTTGCCTCGCGCCGCTCAGCCCGCGGCGGCGCGTTCCAGTTCCTCGCTGAACTCCAGCCACTCGGCCTCGACCTGCCCGGTCTCCTGCGCCACCCGCGCGCGCTGCGCGGTCAGTTCCATCTGGCGAGTGCGCGCCCCCGGCGCGTAGAGCGCCGGATCAGCCAGCTGCGCGTCGAGCTCGGCGGCCTCGGCGGCCAGTTCCGCGAGGCGCTTCTCCAGCCGGGCCAGCCGTGAACGCAGCGGCGCCAGCGCGCGGCGCTGCTCGGCGCTTTCACGGCGCCGCTGCTGCGCGGACTCGCGCGAGCCGGGTGCTGGCGGGGCAGGGGCGGTGGAATCCTTTCCCTTCGTGGCAGGCGTTTCACGCTTCTGCGCGGTCCCGGGCTTCGCGGCGGTGCCCGCGCGCGCGCCGTCCCCCTGCGCCAGCCACGCCGCGTAATCATCCAGGTCGCCGTCGAATTCCTGCACGCGTCCGTCGGCCACCAGCAGAAAGCGGTCGGTCACCGTGGCCAGCAGGTGCCGGTCATGCGACACCATGATCACCGCGCCCGCATATTCCTGCAGCGCCATGGCCAGGGCCTGGCGCATTTCGAGGTCCAGGTGGTTGGTGGGCTCGTCGAGCAGCAGCAGGTTCGGGCGCCGCCAGGCCACCAGCGCCAGCGCCAGCCGCGCCTTCTCTCCACCAGAGAACGGACCCACGGGCTCGAACACCCGATCGCCGCGGAAGCCGAAGGTGGCGAGGTAGTTGCGCTGCTCCTGCTCGGTCGGGCGCTGGCCGAGCTGCTGCGTGAGCCGCTGCAGGTGCAGCAGCGGCGAGGCCGCCTCGTCGAGCTGCTCGAGCTGGTGCTGCGCGAAGTAGCCCATGACCAGGTCGCGGGCCTCGTCGCGCGTGCCGCCGAGCGAGGGAATCTCGCCGGCCAGCAGCTTGACCAGCGTGGATTTGCCCGCGCCATTGCGGCCCAGCAGCGAGATGCGGTCGCCGGGATAGACGGTGAGTCCCACGCCCGACAGCAGCACGCGCCCGCCGTAGCCGGCCTTCTGGTCCTTCACCGCCAGCAGCGGTCGCGGCAGGCGCGCGGGCTCGGCGAAGCTGAACTCGAATGGCGAATCCACGTGCGCCGGCGCGATGCGCTGCATGCGCTCCAGCGCCTTCAGGCGGCTCTGCGCCTGGCGGGCCTTGCTGGCCTTGGCGCGGAAACGGCGCACGAAGTCTTCCATGTGCGCGATCTCGCGCTGCTGCTTCTCGTACAGCGCGCTCTGCTGCGCCAGCGCCGCGGCGCGCGCCACCTCGAAGGCTGTGTAGTTGCCGGTGTAGATGGTGGCGCGCTGCTGCTCGATGTTGACGATACGGTCCACCACGCGGTCGAGGAACTCGCGGTCGTGCGCGATCAGCAGCAGCGTGCCCTGGTATTCGCGCAGCCAGCCCTCCAGCCACACGATGGCGTCGAGGTCGAGGTGGTTGGTGGGCTCGTCCAGCAGCAGCAGGTCGGAGCGGCACATCAGCGCGCGCGCCACGTTCAACCGCACGCGCCAGCCGCCTGAGAACTCGCGCACCAGCCGCTGTTCATCGCCGGGTGAGAATCCCAGGCCATGCATCAGCTGCGCGGCGCGCGAGCGCGCGTCGTAGCCGCCGATGGCGGCGTAGCGCGTGTACAGGTTGGCGAGCCGGGTGCCGTCGGTGTCGGGCGAGGCCTCGGCGGTGGCGATGGCGGCTTCCACCTCGCGCAGTTCCTCGTCGCCATCGAGCACGAATTCGATCGCCGGGCGCTCGACCGCGACCACTTCCTGCGCCACGTGCGCCACCGACAGGTTGCCGGGCATTTCCACCTGGCCGGCATCGGGCTGCAGCTCGCCGCGCACCATGGCCAGCAGGCTGGACTTGCCGCTGCCGTTCTCGCCGGTGATGCCGACCTTCTCGCCACGGAAAATGCTGAAATTCGCGTCTGCGAACAGCACGCGAGGGCCGCGGCGCAAGGTGACGGCGTCGAACTTGATCATGGGGCGCGAAGCTTAAACGAGGTAGAATGGCGCCATGAAGAAAGCGTGGAAAATGCAGCTTTTCGCGGGCCTCGCGGCCGTGGTTTCACTGGGCCTGGCGCCGTTCGCGGCCGCCCAGGTCAAGGCGGTCGAGGGTTGGGCGCGCGCCACCCCGCCGGGCGCCAGGGTGGCCGCGGCCTACCTGACGCTGGTCAACCCCGGCGCAGAGGAGCGCAAGCTGCTGAAGATCGTTTCCACGGTCAGCGACCAGGTGATGCTGCACCGGACCAGCATGACCGCCGAGGGCACCACGCGCATGTGGCCGCTGGCCGGCCTCACCCTCCAGCCCGGCGAGACCCTGCGCATGGATGCCGGCGGCGTGCACGTGATGTTCAACGACCTGAAGACGCCGCTGGTGGCGGGCCAGCAGATCCCGCTGACGCTGAAGTTCGAGGGCGAACCCGAGTTCACCATCATGCTCGAGGTGCGGCCGCTGGTGCCCGAGGCCCCCGCGCAGGACCACTCGCACCACCACCACTGAGGCCGCGTTTCGCGGCTACTGGAAGCCGGGGTCGAGCTGGCGCAACGCGTCGGCCAGGTCCAGCGTTCCCGAAGCTTCCATGGAAGCTTCCAGGTCTTCCGCGGTGAAGCTCTTGCCGGGATAGCCCACCGGTGCGCAGTTCCGGTCCGGGGCGACGATGCGCGAGCCCGTGGGCGGCTTGTTGCACTGTTCCAGAACGGTCTGGTCGCTGGTCGCTGCAAGGCGTTGCTGCCCGGCGCAGCCGCACATCATGGTGGCGGCCAGCGCGAGGCCGGCGGCCATGGCGAGGAATCCACGCGTTCTCATGCCCACCTCCCGGTGGACCGGGCGTCAGCCTCCGGCCCGCTTGGCATCGTAGCCCAGCTTCGCCAGCTCGGCCACGAGGCGGTCGCGGTGCTCCCCCTGGATCTCGATCCGGTCGCCCTGCACGCCGCCCCCTGCACCGCAGGAGCGCTTCAGGCGGCCCGCCAGCTCCTCCAGCTCGGCTCCCCGCAGGGGCAGGCCGGTGATCACGGTGACGCCCCTGCCGCCGCGCCCGGAGGTCTCGCGGCTGACGCGGATCTTCGCCGGCCCCGCCGGCACGGGTTTCGGCTGTGCCTTGACCGGCCTGTCCATCACCACGCCCCGGAAGGTGTGCACCCGCTTCATGATCCTTGGAGTCCCAAGCTCGTCCCGAAAGCGGGTTATGATGCCAGCACGCATGGACAGTCCGCATGACTAGGCGATGGACCAAGCCGCGGTAATCCTCGGCCTGATCGTCCTGAACGGTTTGTTTGCTTCAGCGGAGATCGCGCTGGTTTCGGCGCGCCGCTCCCGCCTGAATGCCCTGGCCGAAGAGGGCCATCGCGGCGCCCGCGCGGCGCTGCAGCTCCTCGACGATCCCACGCGCCTGCTTTCCTCGGTCCAGGTCGGCATCACGCTGGTGGGCATCCTCACCGGCATGTACAGCGGTGCTGCCTATTCCGCGCGCCTGTCCGCGTGGCTGACGGACTTCGAACCGCGCCTCGCGGCTTACGCCGAGGAACTCGCCTACGGCGTCATCGTGGTGGTGATGACCTACTTCTCGATCGTGCTGGGCGAGCTGGTGCCCAAGCGACTGGCCATGGCCTACGCCGACCGCTGGGCCGTGCTGGTGTCGCTTCCGATGCAGGTGCTCGCGCGCGTGGGCGCGCCGCTGGTGTGGTTGCTGCAGCGTTCCACCGACGCGCTGCTGAAGCTGCTGCCCGCCGTGGCCAAGCGCCAGACCGGCGTCACCGACGAGGACGTGCGCGCGCTGGCGGTGGAGGGAATGCAGACCGGCGCCTTGCACCGGCACGAGGCCGAGATGATCGACTCGGTGCTGCGTCTCGCCGACCGCAACATCACCGCCATCATGGTGCCCCGTGGCGACATCCTGTGGCTGGACATCACCGAGCCGGTGGAGACGCTGTGGGAAGAGGCGCGCCAGAGCGGCCACGCGCGCTTCCTGCTCTGCCGCGGCGAGCTCGAGCAGCTGATCGGCGTGATCTCGCTGGCCAACCTCGGCGAGGCGCTGCGCCGTGGCCACATCGACGTGGACAAGGACACCCAGCCGCCACTGCACGTGCCCGAGGGCATCTCCATCTTCCGCCTGCTGGAGACCTTCCGCCGCTCCAACGTGCACCTCGGCGTCGTGACCAACGAGTACGGCGGCATCGAGGGACTGGTGACGCCGGCGGACATCCTCAAGGCCATCGCCGGCGACCTGCCCGAGATGGGCAGCCGCGAGTCGGCCTCGATGCAGCAGCGCGAGGATGGCAGCTGGCTGATCGACGGCCACGTGCCCATCCACGAGGCCGAGCGCGCGCTGGGCCGCAAGGACCTGGCGCGCGGCGACAACTACAACACCATGGCGGGCTTCGTGCTGTGGCACCTGGGGCGGCTGCCGGTGCCGGGCGAGAAGCTGGCCTGGCGCGACCTGTCCATCGAGGTGGTGGACATGGACGGCCTGGTCATCGACAAGTTGCTGGTGCAGCCGCGCAGCGCGCAGGGATTGCGGGCCGGGCAGGGCTGACGGCCAGGCCGCGACGCCTCAGACGGCGGCGCTTTCTCCTGAGGCCGCGACGCCAACGGCGTGCGCGCTGAACGACACGGCCTTCACCAGCGCCCACAGTTCACGTCCCCGTGCAATCGCGAGCTCGCGCGTGGCCGCCGCGCTGATGCGCGCCAGCAGCGTGGCGCCGCCGATGTCCACCTCGACCAGTGTGGCGCCATTGTCCTGGGTCACCGAGACCACGCGGCCGCGCAGCTGGTTGCGCACCGAAAGGCCGCGGGGTTCCTCCACGGCGAGGATCAGGTCGCGCGCCAGCAGCTGCAACCGCACGCGCTGGCCCGGCGTGAGCCGGGTGGAGGTCACGTACAGCCGGTTCTGCCTGCCGATGCTCACGCTCGAGAGCCCCTGCGCGGGATCGACGTGTTCCACGCGCCCCTCGATGACCGCGCCCACCGCATCGATGCCGACGATGTCGCGCAATGCCGGCGCAAGGCTCACCGCGCCGATGCTGCCGGTGGCCACCACATGGCCTGCATCGAGCACGGCCAGGTGCGTGGCCAGCCGCAGAACCTCGTCGAACTGGTGGCTGACGAACACCATCGGGATGGCGAAGGCGTCGCGCAGGCGTTCCAGGTAGGGCAGCACCTCCTCGCGGCGGGACACGTCCAGCGAGGCCAGCGGTTCATCCAGCAGCAGCAGGCGCGGCCGCGACAGCAGCGCGCGGCCCAGGGCCACGCGCTGCCGCTCGCCGCCGGACAGCGAGCCCGGCCGCCGCGACAGCAGGGGCGCCAGGCCCAGCAGCGACACCACGTCGTCGAAGCTCTGCGCGCCGGCACCTCGCGGTGCGCCGTAGAGCAGGTTGCCGCGCACCGAGTAGTGCGGGAACAGCCGCGCGTCCTGGAATACGTAGCCGATGCGGCGCTTCTCGGCGGGCACATCGACGCCCGCCGAGGAGTCGAGCCAGACCTCCTCGTCCAGCACGATCCGCCCGCGCGCCGGCAGCAGCCCGGCCAGCACGTTCACCAGGGTGGTCTTGCCGCATCCGGAGCGGCCGAACAGCGCCGTGACGCCCGGCGTGGGCGCGGTGAAGCGTGCATCCAGCCGGAAGTCGCCTCGGGCGAGCTGGACTTCGGCAGCGAGCATCAGCGGCCCAGCCAGCGGCGCAGTCCCCGCGCCAGTCCTTCGGCGGCCAGCAGGCCCGCCAGTCCCAGCGACAGCGACAGCACCGCCAGGCGTGCCGCGGTGGCGTCCCCGTCGGGCGACTGCAGCGCCGTATACAGCGCCAGCGGCAGCGTGCGCGTCTCACCCGGGATGTTCGACACGAAGGTGATCACGGCGCCGAATTCGCCCAGCCCGGCGGCAAAGGCGGTGACGGCCCCGGCCAGCACGCCGGGCAGCATCAGCGGCAGCGTGATGGTGGCAAAGCGCCGCCACGCCGAGGCGCCCAGCGTCCGGGCGGCTTCCTCCAGTCCCCGGTCCACGTTCTCCAGCGAGATGCGCATGGCGCGCACCATCAGCGGGAAGGACATCACCGCGGTGGCCACGGCGGCGCCATTGGTGGAGAAGGTGAGCTGGATATCGAAGGTGCGGTCCAGCCAGCCGCCCAGCGGACCGCGCGTGCCCAGCAGGATCAGCAGCAGGTAGCCCACCACCACCGGCGG
>CAYVZE010000029.1:7655-31754 GCA_964455685.1 uncultured Steroidobacteraceae bacterium | reverse complement strand
TCGGCGAGACGCGTGACAAGACCGGCCAGGGCACCATCTCGATCCGCGGCATGGGCCCGGACTACACGCTGGTGATGATCGACGGACGCCGCCAGAACAACCACGGCGACATCTATCCCAACAACTTCGGCGGCAACCAGTTCAACCATATCCCGCCGCTGGACTCGATCGAGCGCATCGAGGTGATCCGCGGCCCGGCTTCCACGCTGCACGGCGCGGATGCCATGGGCGGCGTGATCAACATCATCACCCGGCGCAATCCTTCCGCATGGCATGGCTCCACCACGCTGGCCCGCACGTTCGAGGAGAACGATGCCTACGGCGAGGACACCACGCTGGACTTCTTCGCCAACGGCCCGCTGCTGCCCGGCGTGCTGTCGCTGGCCGTGCGGGCCAGCCTGTACGACCGCCAGGCCTCCAACCCCGTGTACGAACCGGTGACCGATCCGGCCGGCGAGCAGCACACGCGCCCGCTGGGCTTCGGTGGTGGCGGCAAGACCGTGGACAACCGCAACCGCTCCGGCGGCGTGAGCCTGTACTGGACGCCGGATGACCGCCAGCGCGTCACGCTCGAACTGGATGTCTCGAAGCAGAAATACGACAACGCCATCCGAATCAACGACAACGGCGAGCCCGAGTACCCGGTGGGCACCGTCGACAACCTCGCCAGCATCTGGTCGGCCGGCAACTTCTGCCTCGGCGCCACCGGCAACAATGCCACCGCCTGCAGCAACAACGGCGGCATCTGGTCGCGCCGCGCCAACCCGCGTGCCGGCTATGGCGCGGTGCAGGAGTTCGCGCGCAAGGGCTGGTCGCTGACGCACGAGGGCCGCTGGGACTTCGGCAGCAGCTTCGTGTCGCTGGCGCGCGTGGTCACCGACAACAACGGCCGCACCATGCCCTTCACCGTGGCCGAACGCCAGCAGCTGCTGCAGATGATCGACGCCACCGGCCCGTATGCCGGCCTGCCGCTGGCGGAGCGCCAGGCGCTGGCCGAGGCCACCTTCCTGCCGCGCCCCAGGCGCGAGCTGGAGAGCGCGCAGTACACCTTCGACGCCCACCTCGAGCTGCCCTTCCAGGCGCTGGGGAGCCACACCGCCATGCTCGGCACGCAGATGATCCGCGGCAAGCTCACCGACGGCATCTTCGGCATGGAGTCAGGCCAGAGCGGCCAGGCCCAGGAGCACAACATGTACTCCCTGTTCGCCGAGGACACCTGGCGCGTGGTGAGCCCGCTGGCCCTCACGGCCGGCCTGCGCTTCGACGACCACGAGGTGTTCGGCAGCCACCTGAGCCCGCGGCTGTACGGCGTGTTCACCGTCAATGACCAGTGGACCATCAAGGGCGGGGTGAGCACCGGCTTCAAGACGCCCAAGACCACCCAGCTCTACGATGGCATCACCGGCTTCGGCGGCCAGGGCACCAGCCCCATGTACGGCAATCCGGACCTCAAGCCCGAGACCAGCACCAGCACCGAGGTGGCCGTCTACTGGCAGCGGCCGGGCGGCAACAGCCTCAACGTCACGCTGTTCCACAACCGCTTCGACGACAAGATCGCCAACCAGCCCTGCGGCCCGGCCACCACCCTGCCCTGCGCCAGTCCCGGCGAGTACGCCGACCTGGGCTACGGCAGCAGCACGCGCGCCACCAACATCGACAAGGTGGTGATCCGCGGCGTGGAAGTGGCCGGCCGCTGGCGCATCACCCCGGCGCTGAGCCTGCGCGCCAACTACACCCTCACCGACAGCGAGCAGAAGAGCGGCGCGCAGGCCGGCCTGCCGCTGGGCGATACGGCCAGGCACCAGGCCAATGCCACGCTGAACTGGCAGGCCGCCAGCCGGCTGAACCTGTTCGTCAGCTCCGAGGCGCGCTCGAAGCGCTTCCGCGACGTGGACCCGGACACCGGCGGGCAGCGCCACTACCGCAATTACGCCGTGGTGCACGCCGGCGCCTCATGGGAAGCCTCCGGCTGGCTCACCGTGAACGCGCGCGTGAACAACCTGCTCGACCGCGACTTCACCACCTACGACACCTTCTTCGTCGACCTGGACGAGGACGGGTTCTACCGGGGCGATGGCGAGGTGAGCTACCTGGACCACTACAACAACAAGGACAAGGCGCGCAGCTACTGGCTGAGCCTGAACGTGAAGTTCTGAGCGACTGAATATCTGACGGCTGCCCTGGGCAGGCAAAGAGGGGCCATCGGGCCCCTCTTTTCATTGCATCTGCGGGTGGCGAAGCCCCGGGAGGCCCACTAGAATACGCGCCCTCGTGTGGGGCGGTAGCTCAGCTGGGAGAGCGTCGCGTTCGCAATGCGAAGGTCGAGGGTTCGATCCCCTTCCGCTCCACCAATTACATACGGATGAAGGTCAACCGGCGACGGTTGGCCTTTTTTCTTGCCTTCACCGGGATCACGCATCCCCGCGCAGGTCCCTGCATCTCCCTGCGTGCCTCATCCAGCCAGCCGACCGGTCCGGCCGGCCATCGGGTGGTCTCAGGCCACCGGCACCTTCGGCACCAGTCCCAGCCGCGCCGCCGCCTGCAGCAGCTGCACGGCCGAACCTGCGCCCAGCTTCTGCCTGAGCGAGGACTGGTGGTTGGCCACGGTCTTGGGCGTCAGCCCCAGGTTCTGCGCGATCTCGTTCACCGACTTGCCATCTACCAGCATGCGCAGCACCTCGAACTCGCGCGGCGACAGCGACTCGCCGCTGCCGCCCTCGGGCGAGACGCTGCGCAGCGCCAGCTCCTGCGCGATCGACGGCACGATGTAGGGCCTGCCCGCGGCCACGGCCAGCACGGCCTCGACCAGCACCTGCGGCGCGGCCGCCTTGGTGACGTAGCCGCGCGCACCGGCCTGCAGCGCGCGCGAGGCGAACACCGGATCCTCGTACATGCTGAACATCAGCACCCGCGCCTCCGCGTCACGCGCGCGGATGCGCCGCAGCGCCTCGATGCCGCTGGCGCCGGGCAACGCAATATCCATCACCGTGACATCGGGGCGGTGCTCCTGCCAGGCCAGGTAGGCCGACTGCGCATCGGCGGCCTCGCCCACCACGTGGATGCTGGGGCTGTTCTCCAGCAGCCGCCGGTAACCCTCGCGCACCACGGCGTGGTCGTCGACCAGCAGCACGGTGACCATCTGCCCGGAATTCATTTCTGCTCCATCTCGGGGGGAACCTCGGCGCGGATCGTGACACCCTGCCCCGGCTGCGACAACACTTCGAACCGGCCGCCGAGCAGCGTCACGCGCTCGCGCATGCCGGCCAGCCCGCTGCCGCGCGGCCGCGCCCCGTCCTGCGGCAGTCCGCGGCCATCATCCCGCATCTCCAGCAGCACGCCACCGCCCGGCGCCGGATCGCGGGTCAGGTCGATGTAGAAATTGCGCGCGCCGGCATGGCGCACGCAGTTGGTGAGCCCCTCCTGCACGATACGGTAGATCGCCAGCGCACGCGCCTCACCCAGGTCGTCCAGTTCGCCGCTCATCGAAAGCTGCACGTTCAGCGCGGGATGGGAGCGGCACCAGCGGTCCACGCAGGCCTCCAGCGCCGCGCGCAGCCCCAGCTCGTCCAGCGCCATGGGCCGCAGGCGGCGCACCAGGTCGCCAGCGGCGGCGTACACATGGTCGGCGTTGGCGGCGATGCGCTGCGCCACCTCGTTGCCCGGCAGCGCCAGCGCATCGAGCTTGATGGCGTTCAGGGTCTGGCCCAGCTCGTCATGCAGCTCGCGCGCCAGCCGCCGGCGTTCCTCCTCCTGCACCTCCAGCAGACGGCGCACCAGGTATCGGTTCTCCCCCAGCACCCGGCGCAACTGCGCATGGCGGCGCGCGTACAACACCACCATGCACAGCGCGAACACCAGCAGCGCGCTGGGCAACTCGTCCAGTTCCAGGTGCTCGAAGCGGCGCGTGGCGTCGAAGACCCGCTCGTGCAGCTCCACCTGGGCGGCGAGCACGGCGGCCAGCAGCGCCGCCCCCAGGGCGATGGCGAGATCGCGCCACAGCGAGTCGCGGCGCAGCGGTTCCAGCAGGGGAGATTTCATCGGCCGATGATAGGCAGGACTGCGGTGCGCGAAGAAACCCGGCCGGGAAAAACTCCCGCCCCACCGCGGAAGGGATGCACTGGCTGCCTGAGCAATGCCCCGCGAGAATGCCCGTCCCATAACCTGTCCTTGATTCCCGGGGGATTGCTGATGCATTCGACGATTCGTGCCGCCGTCCGCGCGGCGCTGCTGTTGCCCTGCGCGGGCATGGCCCTGGCCGGCCAGGCGGCCAACGAAAGCGAGATCCTTGGCGAGGTGGTGGTCACGGCACCCTATGGCGGCAGCATCGCGCGCGACCGCGTGCCCGCCCGCGCCCAGACCGCAACCGCCGACACCATCGACGCCCTCCAGCCGCTCGACCTGACCGAGCTGCTGAACCGCGGCTTCGGCAGCGTGAGCATCAACCACGCGCAGAACAACCCGCTGCAGCCGGACGTGAACTTCCGCGGCCACACCGCCTCGCCGCTGCTGGGCCTGCCGCAGGGGCTGTCCGTGTACGCCGACGGCGTGCGCATGAACGAGGCCTTCGGCGATGCCGTGAACTGGGACCTGATCCCGCTGTCGGCCATCCAGGGCGTGCAGCTGCTGGCCGGCACCAACCCGGTGTTCGGCCTGAACTCCCTGGGCGGCGCCCTGTCGGTGAACATGAAGAACGGCTTCACCTGGGAGGGGACCGGCCTGGAGGGCTGGGGCGGTTCCTTCGGCCGCTACGGCGGCTCGCTGCAGCACGGCGGCAACAACGGCACCTGGGGCTGGTACGGCAACATCGACTACTTCCAGGAAGACGGCTGGCGCGACTTCTCCAGGTCCGAGGCGCTGCGCGGCTACGGCGCGATCAGCTACCGCGCCGATGATGCGCGCTACGACCTGTCGCTGGCGCAGGCAGACACGAAACTGCGCGGCAACGGCGCCTCGCCGGTCGAGCTGCTGGAGCAGGACCGCAAGGCCGTGTTCACGCATCCCGACATCACCGACAACCTGATGACCCAGGTGGTGTTCAACGGCAGCAAGGCGTTCGGCAGCAACCTGACCCTGTCGGGCAACGCCTATTACCGCCGCCTGCGTACCAACACCTTCAACGGCGACGGCACCATCTTCGAGGAGTGCGAGATCGACGGCGATGAGTACCTGGTCGAGGAGGACTTCGACGACCTGGACGAGGACGGGGAGTGCAGCGGCGCCGACAGCTTCGAGCTGGTGCTGGACCGCTTCGGCCAGCCCATCGAGGCCGAGCTCGACGACGAGGAGCTCAACGCCATCAACAACATCGGCACCCGCAAGCAGATCAGCCGCGGTGCCTCGCTGCAGCTGGCGCACGTGCTGGACCTGGGCGACGGCCGGCGCAACGACCTGACGCTGGGCGCTGCCTGGCAGCGGGGCAGCAGCCGCTTCAAGTCGGACGTCGAGGTGGTGCAGCTCACCGAGGAACGCGCCACCACCCGCACCGGCATCTTCGCCGACGAGTACAGCACGTTCATGAACAGCCGCGTGACCACGTGGAGCCTGTACGCGGCCGACACGCTGGATCTCTCGCGCAACCTGTCGCTGACGGCCTCGGCCCGCTATGACAGCACCCGCATCCGCCTGAATGACCTGTCGGGCCAGGATCCGGAACTGAACGGCAGCCACAAGTTCGACCGCGTGAACCCCGCCCTGGGCCTGGTGTGGCGTGGCACGAACGGCCTGGTGGCCTACGCCACCCTGTCGCAGGCCAGCCGCGCGCCCACCGCCGTGGAACTGGCCTGCGCGGACGAGGACGCGCCCTGCAGCCTGCCCAATGCCTTCCTGGCGGACCCGCCGCTGGACGAGGTGGTGGCGCGCAGCATCGAGGTGGGCCTGCGCGGCCGTGCCGCCTCGGGCATCCACTGGCACCTGGGCGCCTACCAGACCGTCAACCGCGACGACATCCTGTTCCAGACCACCGGCGGCGCGCAGGCCAACGTGGGCTTCTTCGCCAACGTCGCCGACACCCGCCGCCGCGGCCTGGAACTGGAGCTGTCGCAGAAGATCGGCTCGTTCAGCTGGAAGCTGGACTACGGCCTGGTGGATGCCACCTTCCGCGACGACTTCGTGGTCAACAGCCCCAACCACCCGCTGTTCGGCGACGACGCGGATGACTTCGACGGCGAGGAGTTCATCGTCGGCGACGACAAGCTGCAGGTGACCAGGGGCAACACCATCCCGGGCATCTCGCGCCACAACGCCAACCTGCTGCTGGACTGGCAGCCGAACGAGCGTCTGCGCCTCGGCACCGACATCAACTACCGCTCGGGCGTGTACCTGCGCGGCGATGAGATCAACGTGCTGGGCCGCACCGGTTCCTTCGTGACGGTGAACCTGCACGGTGAGTACCGCTTCAGCGATTCGCTGACCGGCTTCGCCCGCATCGAGAACCTCTTCGACACTGACTACGAGACCTTCGGCCTGCTGGGCGAGCCGGACGAGGTGTTCGAGGACTTCGAGGATCCGCGCTTCTATGGCTCCGGCCCCCCGCGCGGCATCTGGGTGGGCCTGCGCCTGAAGTTCTGAGGGGCGTCCGGTGCCGGCAGGTCCTCCCTCCCGGCCGGCCCGGGACAAAGGGCGATGGCGTCACCGCCATCGCCCTTTTTCTTGTTGCGCCAGCCGGGTTCTCCCGGTCTGGCGCCCTTCCCCCCGCTGAGAGCTGCTAGAAGCCGCCGTTGTCGCCGGCCAGCGCGTCGTATTTCGGGTCCGGCTTCTTCACGAACGGCGAACGGATGTAGTACGGCGCGCCGGTGAAGGTCGCCTCCACCGCGGTAATGGCATCGTCCTTCACCTTGAAGGCCTCGAAGAACGACCAGGTCTGCGGCTCGCGGAACACCGAGGTGGCCACGGTGCCGTCGGTGAGCCGGTACTGGTCCAGCACGCCCTTGTGGTCGATGTAGCCGCGACACATCACCGCGCTGCGGTACTCGTCCACCACGAAGCACTCGCGGTCGCGCACGCGGTTGTTGAAGCGGTAGCGACCGCTCCTGAAGCCCTGCTCGATCTCGGTGAACAGCAGCCCGTTCTCGTTGCGCGTGGCGCCGGGCGCGAAGCGCGTGCCGCGGATCTCGCCATTGTTGAACTGCAGGGTATCGAAGTAGCCGTTGGCGTGCCGCAGCAGCGCCTCGCGCGAGGCGCGCCGGCCCTCCGGCACCGGCTGCGGGAAGTCCTGGTCGCGCACGAAGGTCCAGATGTCGCCGATGGGCGTGGGCGGCGAGCTGAGGTTGCGACGGGTGGAGAGGATGTGCTCCACCTCGGTGATCCTGCCCCGCCGCACCGCCAGGCGGATGCCCACGAAGGTGGGCGTGTCGTTCTGCAGGATGCTGGTGAAGATGCCGACCTGGCCGTTCTTCGGGTCCGACAGCACCATGGGCTCACCCACCTGCAGGGTGACCGTGTCCCAGCTGCCGTCCGGGAACGGC
Organism: uncultured Steroidobacteraceae bacterium; assembly: GCA_964455685.1. Lineage (GTDB taxonomy): Bacteria > Pseudomonadota > Gammaproteobacteria > Steroidobacterales > Steroidobacteraceae > ZC4RG30. The sequence goes on along the minus strand of CAYVZE010000029.1, from coordinate 24,291 downwards.
ATCTCCACGTTGTTCTCGGAGAAGCGCACCCGCGCATCGAACGGCGCGCGGGTGGTGTCGCGCATGCGGTAGGCGTCGAGGTACTGGTGCGCGACCTGTTCCAGGCACTCGCGGTCGCAGGCGGAGGACGCGGCCATTGCCGGCACCGCCAGCATCGTCGTCAGGGCGAGGATCAGGCAGTGCCGGTATCTCATCAGCAACCTCCGGTCAGGCGAGCGCCGTAACCTGTATCTCGACCTTGTACTCCGGCGCCACCATCTTCGCTTCGACCGTGGCGCGGGCAGGCTTGCCGTCCGGGTGGACCCAGGCCTCCCACTCCCGGTTCATCTCGGCGAAGCTGGCCACGTCGGCCAGGTAGATGGTGGCGCTGACGATGCGCTCCTTGCCGGACCCGGCCAGCGCCAGCAGGCGGTCGATCTCGGCCAGCACCTGGCGGGTTTGCCCCGCCACGTCGGCCGAAGGATCGGGCGCCACCTGCCCGGCCAGGAACACGAAGCCATTGGCCACCACGGCCTGCGACATGCGCGCGCCGGGTTCGATGCGGCGGATCTGCGCCATCAGGCCGCTCCCTGGCGCGCGGCCTCGCGCGCGGCTTCCTCGTCGGCGAGGTCGCGGTCGGCATCACGCAGCGGCAGCACCCACAGCATGACCACGGCCAGGATGGAGCCGATCGTCATGATCAGCGACACGGGCAGCAGGTTGTGGTTGCCCAGCGCCACGAACAGGGCGCCCGCCACGATGGGCGAACCGGCCGCGCCGGCGCGGCCCACGCCCAGCGCGAAGCCCGTGCCGGTGGCGCGGGCATAGGCCGGGAAGCCGCGCGCGAACGCGGCGTAGAAGCCGACGATGGCCGCGTTCAGGAAGAACATCGACAGGAAGGTCGAGGTGCGCCACGCCACCAGCGAGTCGCCGTGCCCGACACCGAACCACGCCACTGCGACGCAACCCAGCAGCAGCGCGCCGATGGTCGGGCCCTTGATGTCCCACTTCGCCTGCAGGAAGCCGATCAGGAAACCGCCGATCGCGCCGCCGACATTGGCCCAGGTCAGCGTGCTGGCGGCGTCGGCCTGCGAGAAGCCCGCGTCGGCCACGATCTGCACCGCGAACTTCAGGATGTAATAGAAGGTCAGCGTGTGGAAGGTGTAGCCCAGCGCCAGCAGCCAGGTCACCTTGCGCAGGCCCGGCTTGGTGAGGATGTCCATCACCTTGGGCTTGGGTGCATCGGCCTTGATCACCGGCAGGGCGTCCACCGGCGGCTGGCGCAGCGCGCGCAGCGAGCGGTTCACGCGCTCGAGCGCATCGGGCAGGCGGCGCGCCACGTGGTAGGCCGGAGTCTCGGGCACCAGCCACATGATCAGCGGAATCTGGATCGCCGTGACCGCCGCGCCGAACAGGAACACAGCGCGCCAGTCATGGTCGACCAGCAGCCACTCCTGGGCAGCGATGCCGCCGAGCACGCCGCCGATGGGGTAGCCGATCACGTAGATGGCGATGGCGATGGCGCGCGAGGTGCGGTTGGTGCTCTCGGCCACCACCGCGTTGGTCGCGGCCAGCATGCCGCCGATGCCCAGGCCCGTGAACAGGCGGTAGAAGGTCAGCGAGGCCACGCTCTGGGCCGAGTGGGCCAGGTACATGCCGATGGCCATGATGACGAGGCAGTACAGCATGCCGGGCTTGCGGCCCACCTTGTCGGCCAGGCGCCCCAGCAGCAAGGAGCCGAAGCCCATGCCGATCAGCTCGGCCGAAAGAACGATGCCCAGTTCGGAACGCGGAATGCCCCACTCCAGGGAGATGCCCGGCGCCGCGAAGGCGCTGGAGAGCACGTCGAAACCATCGAGCGCGTTCAGGACCACCATCAACACGACGACGATCCACTGCCGCACGCTCATCGGGTTGTCATCGATCACCGCGATCGGATTGGTCCCGCCGGTACTGCCTGCCATGTTGTTCTCACCCTCTGGCGGGGGGCCCGCCGCGCGCAGCTGCAGGATGCCCCCGGCTCTGTTTTATGTAAGAGAGAAAATTCTTTTTTGCCGCGAGGCAATCGATCAGGAAGAATATCACACGGTACTGCCGGCACTGGAAGCCGGCCCGACCCGGAAGGCCCCGCTTGGCGAAAGACGAGCACCACCAGAAAGGATTCCTGCTGCGACTGCTGCTGGGCAGCCTCGCCGACGCGCCGCCCGGGGTGCAGCAGCGGATGCTCGAGACCATCCCCACCACCCGGCTGTCACTGGCCTTCTATACCGTGACCCTGATGGTGATCTGCGGCGCCGCCGTCCACATCACGCGCGCCCCCTGGGCGTGGACCTGGCTGGCGGTGTCCGCCGCGCTGGTGCTCTGGCGTGCCCTGCTGCCCCTGTGGAAGCGCAGCGACCACCCCCTGAAGGCCCTGCTGGACGTGATGCTGCCCAGCGGGCTGGCCATGGTCAGCTTCGGCTTCGGCTGCGCCATGTGCCTTTCCACCGGGGACATCGCGCTGTCCACCATGGCCCTGTCCGGCCAGATGGGCGTGCTGGCCGGCATCGCCACGCGCTGGGCGGTGGTGCCCCGCATCGCCATCGCAGTGATGGCGATCTCGGTGCTGCCCCCCTTCCTGGTGCTGCTGGCGGCCGGCGGGGCCAACATCCTGGCGGCGCTGTCGCTGGCCTTTGCCGCGGTGGTGATTGCCAGTTTCATCTTCCAGAACCGCGCCGCCCTGCATGCGGTGATCTCCTCGGGCGAGCTGCTGCGGCACAAGGCGCAGACCGACCACCTCACCGGCCTCGCCAACCGCGCCGAGCTGATGCAGCGCATGGCCGAGGCCTGCGCCGAGCTGCCCGACGCCGGCGGCCGCGGCCGCAGCTTCGCGGTGCTCTACATCGACCTGGACGGCTTCAAGGCGGTCAACGACAGCCACGGCCATGCCGCGGGCGATGAGATCCTGCAGCGCGTGGCCGACGCCCTGCGGCGGGTGACCGGGCCCGACGAACTGGTGGCGCGCATCGGCGGCGATGAGTTCGTGGCGCTGCTGCGCGATGCCGACGCGCTGACCGCGCGCGCCGTGGCCGACGAGATCATTGCCGCCATCGCCCGCGAGCACCGCCTGGCCGACGGCCGCGCGGTGCGCATCGGCTGCAGCGTGGGCATGTGCACCGCGCCCGAGCAGGGACGCGAACCGGAAGTGCTGCTGGCCCGCGCCGACGCCGCCCTCTACGAGGTCAAGGCCCAGGGCAAGGGCTACACCGGCATGTGGCGCGCGGTCAGCGACGCCTGACCGCGCCCCCCCCTTCCCTGTTCCCGCCTACTCCGGCGCGAAGCAGTAGGCCGTGAGCTTGTTGCCGTCCGGATCGCGCACGTAGGCCGCATAGGCGGTGGGTGCGATGGGACGCGGGCCGGGCGCGCCCTCGTCAGTGCCGCCATTGGCCAGCGCCGCGGCATGGAACTGGCGCACCGCTTCCCGGGACGACGCGGCGAAACCGATGGTGCCGCCATTGGCAAAGGTGGCCGGCTGGCCGTTGAGCGGACGGCGTGTCATGAAGGCCGGGCCTTCCTTGCCCCACATGTGGGAGTCCTCCCCCATGCCGCCCATGTACTTCAGGCCCAGGGCACCCAGCACGGCGTCGTAGAACCGGCACGACTTCTCCAGGTCATTGGTACCGACCACCACGTGCGTGAATACGGACATCGCTTCCCCCGATCTGGCTGCTGTTCTGTGAAAGGAATGGCGCGCGAGACTACGACGGGCGCGCGCCGCGCTCAAGCAATGCCAGCAGGTCGCCCACCCCCTCGAGCAGGTGATGCGGCCTTCGCGCCAGCGGCTGGCGCCGCCACTGGGCCCGCGAGGTGGTGCCGGTGCACACGGCGAAGCCGGTGGCCCCGCCCCTGCGCGCCATGATCATCTCCACCAGCGGATCATCGCCGACCACGCCCACCTCGGCGGGCTTCACGCCCAGGGTGCGGGCCACGTGGCGCAGCGCATGCTGCGAGGGCTTGCCGGTGATGATGGGCCTCACCTTCGTCATGCGGCGCACGGCGCCGACGATGGCATAGGAGTAGCCGATGGTGCGGCCGGCGCGCGAGGCGAAGAACGGCACGTCGGAGGCCACGTAGCACCTGGCGCCGGCCCAGATGGCATGGCAGGCCGCCTCGATGTCGCGCATGCCGCACTCGGGATGCCAGCCGATGTACACCGCGTCCACGCGCTCGCAGTCCGGCTCGCCGGTGAAGGTGATCTCGATGCCGCTCTCGCGCAGCACATGACCCACGCCCGGGGACCCGAGCACCAGCACCCGGCGCACGCCGCGCGCCAGCAGCACCCCCGCGGTGATGCTGGAGGGCGTGAGCATCTGCGCATCCTCCACCGGCAGGCCCACGCCGCGCAGTCGGGCCGCCTGCTGCGCCGGCGGATGGGCGCTGCCATTGGTCAGCACCACCCACGGGATGCCCCGCTCGCGAAGGCGGGTCAGCACCTCGATGGCCCCGGGCAGCACGTCGTAGGAGCGGCCGGCGCGATCGCCCAGAACCAGCGTGCCGTCGAGGTCGAACATGAAGCCGCGCACGCGACCCGGGAGTTTCATGGCGTATCGCTCCGGAGGTGCAGGCGGAAACCGGCCTTCTGCACCAGCACCTCCGCCAGGTCGCGCCGCGCGCACAGCTCGCGCACCAGCTTGAGCACCGGCCGCAGTGCCGGGTCGTATTCGCGCGGCGCCGGCCCGCTGGCCTGCATGGCGTCCACCAGGTTCGCCGGCATGGTGGCCCGCAGCAGCAACTCCTCGTCGGAAAGATGCGCGCCGAGCCGGCGGCGCAGTTCCGCCACCGAGGGCGGCGGCGGCTCGGCCAGGATCTCGCGCGTGCGCGGCAGCGACATGATGCGGTCCATGACCGCTGCGTCGATGGGGACGTTGGGCCGGCCGAAGCGCCCCAGCGCATAGCGGATCACCTCATCCGGGATCACCGCGTAGCGTTCCTTCCCGGTGACGTTCATCACCGCCATGGTGAGGATCATCTGCGCGAACGGCGTCATCACGATGGGCCAGCCCAGCTCCTCGCGGACGCGCGCCAGCTCGCCGATCACCTGCTCCTCCAGGTGCGACAGGCGCGCCTCGGCGAGGTGGCGGCGCATGGTGCCCACCACGCCGCCGGGAAGCTGGTGGCGCAGGTAGGCCGCGTCGAAGGGCCGCGGCGCGCCAGCCGGCAGGCCCTCGGCCCGGGCCAGGCGGGTGAAGTACGCGTTGACCTCGGCCAGCGCCTCATCGTCCACCTGCACCTGATGGCCCAGGGCGCGCAGGTTGGCCACCACGCGGCCGGAATGCGGGTTGGAGGTGCCGTCGGCGGCGGCGCCGGAAGCACATTGCAGGGTGCAGACACCCAGCTCCGGCGCCTCCATGTAGGCCAGCTCCGCCAGGCCGATGGTGCAGTGGGAATGCAGCTCCAGCTCCTTGCCAGCGGTGACGGCGCGGATGGCCGGCAGCAGCGACCTCGCCCGCTGCGGCATCAGCAGGCCGCCGGGATCCTTCACGTACAGTGCGTCCACGTCCGCGCAGGCGGCCAGGCGCCGCGCATTCTCCACATAGTGTGCGTCGTCGTGGATGGGGCTCAGCGTGTACACCAACGCCGCGATCACGAACTCGCCACCCGCCCGCTTGACCATGCGCGCACAGGCCAGCTGCGCCTCCACGTCGTTCATGGGATCGGCGATGCAGAAGCGGCGGATGCCGTTGCGCGCCAGCGCGCGGAAGGCCAGCTCCATGAACTCCGGGCTGGCCGTGTCCCAGGCGATGAAGCGAAAGCCGGTGGACATGAACTGCAGTGGCGTGTTCGGCGTTGCCTCGGCCATCAGCCGGATGCGCTCCCAGGGATCCTCGCGGGTGTAGCGCACCGCCACGCCCATGTGGGTGGAGGTGGTGAAGTCGATGGCCTTGAAGCCCGCGCGGTCCAGCGCCGGCGCGATGGCCAGCGTCATCGCGGTGTTGATGCCGGTGGCGCCCCACAGGCTCTGGTTGCCGTCCCGCAGGCTGGTCTCGACCAGTCTCACCTCAGCCATCGAAGCTCCGTCGGGCCAGGAAGCCCGTGTCCACGCCGCCGGCAATGAACTCCGGATCGGCCAGCACGCCGCGCTGGAAGCCGATGTTGGTGCGCACGCCCTCGATGCGGGTGGCGGCCAGCGCCGCATCCAGCCGCGCCAGCGCCTGCTCGCGCGTGGCGCCATGCGCGATCACCTTGCCCAGCAGCGGGTCGTAGAACGGCGGCACGCGCGAACCGCTGGCAATGTGGGTGTCCACGCGGATGCCCTCGCCCCCGGGCCAGTGCGCCAGCGTCACCGTGCCCGGGCTGGGGCGGAAATCGTCGGCGGGATCCTCGGCATTGACGCGCGCCTCGATGGCCCAGCCCCGGGATCGAAACCCTTCCTGCGGCGCAAACGGGTCGCCAGCGGCGATGGCGAGCTGCGCTTCCACGATGTCGATGCCGCTCACCATCTCGGTGACCGGGTGCTCGACCTGGATGCGGGCGTTCATCTCCAGGAAGTAGAACTCGCCCGAATCAGCGTCCACCAGGAACTCGGCCGTGCCGGCACCGCGGTAGGACAGGCTGCGCGCGATGCGCAGCGCCGCCTCGTGCAGCTCGCGCCGCAATGCATCCGGCAGCGCCGGCGCGGGCGTCTCCTCGACCAGCTTCTGGTAGCGCCGCTGCACCGAGCAGTCGCGCTCGCCCAGGTGGATGGCATTGCCGCGGCCATCGCCCAGCAGCTGCACCTCCACGTGGCGGCCGCGCTTCACGTAGCGCTCGAGGTACACGCGCGCGTCGCCGAAGGCCGCGCCGGCCTCGGCCGAGGCCATGTCCAGCATCACCGGCAGCTCCTCCAGCTGCTCGATGCGCTTCATGCCGCGCCCGCCGCCGCCGCCCACGGCCTTGACCAGCAGCGGCGCACCGATGCGCGCGGCCAGCTCGCGGGCCTGCGCCAGCTCGTGCACCTCGCCGCCGGGAACCACCGGCACCCCGGCTGCCTCGGCCGCCGCCCTCGCCCGCAGCTTGTCGCCCACCGCCTCGATCTGCGCAGCAGTGGGACCCACGAAGACCAGGCCATTGCGCTCGCACAGCCTTGCAAAGTCCACGCGCTCCGACAGGAATCCGTAGCCCGGATGCACGGCATCGCAGCCGGTGGACAGCGCTGCCTGCACCAGCGTCCCGGCACGCAGGTACGAGTCCACCGGGCGTGAAGGACCGATGCACACCACGCGGTCGGCCAGGCTCGCCGGCAGCGACACACGGTCCGCCTCGGAAGCTGCCAGCACGGTGCGCAGGCCCAGCCGCCGGCAGGTGCGGATCACGCGGGCGGCGATCTCGCCGCGATTGGCCACCAGCACGCTGCGCAGGGGCACGGTCAGTCCGGGCGCACGAACAGCAGCGCCTCGCCGTATTCGACGAGCTCGCCGTTCACCGCGGCAATGGCGACCACCTCGCCCTTCACGCCGGCCCGCACGGTGTTCATCAGCTTCATCACCTCGATGATGCCGATGATGGTGTCGGGTTCGACGCGGCTGCCTGCCTCGACGTAGGGTGGCTCGCCGGGTTTGGGTGCACGGTAGAAAACGCCGAGCAGCGGCGCGGGCACGGGCACGGTGCCGGGCGGCACCTCCACAAGACGTTGCGGTGCTGCCTGCGGCGCTGGCGCGGATGTCCCTGGAACCGGTTCCACCGCCACAGCGCGCACGGGCGCAGCCTGTACCTCGGCTGCACCGCTGCCCCGCCGCCGCAGCGACAGCTTCACCCCGCCCATCTCCAGCTCCAGCGAATCGAAGCTGGAGGCCTCCAGCGCCTTCATGATCGCGGCCACGTCCTTCGCATCCAGCGTCACCGGCGGCCTCCGAATACGCTCATCACATGGTGCAGGGGATTGTCGCGGACCTCGGCCACCGGCGCGGCATCGCGCGCCGCCCACACGGTCTCCGGCCGGCTCTGCAGGATGCGCAGCCCGCCCTGCTGGTCCAGCGCCCACTCGATGTCCTGGGGCCGGCCATAGTGGCGCTCGATGCGCCGGGCCATCTCGCGCAACCGCTGGATGTCCTCGTCGGAAAGGCAGGGGGCCTCGCGCAGTTCCGCGGGCGTCTCCTGTTCCAGCACGCCGCCCTGCGGCGCCGGGACATGCCGCTGGTGCTTGTCGCGGATCTCCCGCACGCTGATCTCGCCAGTGACCTTGCCCACCACGAACCGGTCGGGCGTCACCTCACCGCTGACCACCGCCGAGCCCAGCCCCCAGGCGCCCTCGATCACCACCACCGATCGATCACCGGTGGTGGGGCTGCGCGTGAACATCACCCCGGCAGCACGCGCATCGACCATGCGCTGGATCACCACCGCCATGGCCACGCCCGCCTCCGGCAGGTTCCTGCGGCGCCGGTAGGAAATCGACGGCACCGAGTACAGGCTGGACCAGCAGTCGATGAGGCTGGTGGCCACGGCCTTCGCACCCTTCACCCACAGGCTGGTGTCCTGCAGGCCGGCGAAGCTGGCGTCCTCGGCATCCTCGGTGGTGGCCGAGGAGCGCACCGCCAGCGGCGCCTGCGCATCGCCGGCCTGCAGCACGGTCAGCGCCGCGGACAGCTCACCGGCCAGTTCCGCCGGCAACGGGGATTCCGCCATGCGACGGCGGATGCGTTCGGAGGCGCGCGTGATCCCCTGCAGGTCGTCGGCCGGAAGCTCCTGGACCAGCGCGCGCACCGGCGCCTCGCGCTCCAGCGCGGCGAGGAACAGCTCGAAAGCGCGCGTGCGCACCACGAAGCCCGGCGGCACCGGGATACCGGCACGCGTCAGCTCACCCAGCGAACCGCCCTTGCCGCCCACGGTGGGACGGTCGGCAAGCCCGATGTCATCGAACCAGCCAATCAGTTCCGTGGAAGCCATGGCGCCTCAGTCCAGCAGCGTGACGACGCCGCGGCCGCCGTCCACGCGGATGCGCTGGCCGTCGCGGATGCGGCGCGTGGCCGTGCCCGTGCCCACCACGGCCGGCAGGCCGTACTCGCGCGCAACGATGGCGGCATGGCTCATCGAGCCGCCGATGTCCGAGACCGCGGCCGAGATCTTGCGGAACACCGGCGACCAGGTGGGATTGGTGACCTGACAGACCAGGATGTCGCCGTCACGCAGCCGACCGATCTCCTCCACCGTCCTCACCACCCGCGCCGTGCCCTCGACCACACCGTTCGAGGCGGCGAATCCCTTGATCTCGTTCGGGTCGCCGCCGCTCTCGGCCTTCAGCCAGGTGTCCAGGCTCTCGCGGGTGATGCCCCACAGCATCACGATGGCCGGGTCGTCGATCACCTCCGGTACCGGCCCCAGCGCCGGCGGCATCTCCTGCTTCGCCCACGCTTCGATGGCCGCGCGCCGTTCGGCCACGACGGCCGGCCAGCGCGCCGGCCCGCGCGGCGGTGAGCCGGCCGACCAGGACTGCATCAGGTCGATGATGGCGGACTTGAGCTCGTAGTGCGTGAGATGGAAGACGTCCTCTTCCTTCTCGAAGAATTCATGCGCGGCGAGCAGCCGGCCGAACTCGCGGATCTTGTTGAAGAACAGGTTGGTGTACCAGTGCTCGCAGTAGAACTTGTGCCCCTCCACGTAAGGGAACACGCGATGCGCGAGCTGGATCATCTGGTCGAAGGCGCCGCGGTCCGCGTCGGTGGTGAGCAGGTCGCGGTAGGCTTCGATCAGCTCCGCACGTTCGGCCAGCAGCTTCTCCACCGGGCGCTCCAGCGACTCGCCGGCCTTCACCTGCCGGATGTAGCTGGGCAGCGCCGAGAACGGCAGCGACAGGTCGTCGTTCCAGGAACGGTGGTAGTGGTAGAAGCCGTCGCCGACGTTGACGTTGAACCAGGGATTGCGCGCGGCCTCCAGCTCCTTCAGCCACTGCTCTCCCGGCGGGCCCATGGTCTTCAGGCTCTCGAGGATGGCCTGGGCGCTCACGCCATCCTGGAACGACGCCTCCACGCCCAGCTGCACCGCCACGCGCGCCAGCCGGCGCAGCTCATCGTCCGGGCGGAAGATCTCCGCCTCGATGCCGGCCACCATGCGCGCGATGGTCTGGTCGCTGATCTCCGGAAAAGCCTTCTTGCAGAACGCGAAGAAGGTCATGTAGGCACCATACCCGAGCAGCAGGAACTCGAAATGGTGGTGCCACATCCGGAAGTAGCCTTCCAGCGTCTTCTGGTAGATGTCGAGCAACGCGTGGTTGGAGGCGATGCCGCGGCCGGCGTGCACGTGCTCCAGCGGCTCGTACTTCGGCAGCACCAGAGGCGGCAGCGCCTGCGCCTCCTCGATCAGCGCCAGCATCTTCTTCTTCCAGGCCGCGTACAGGGTTTCCCAGTTCTGGTAGTAGTAGAACGCCCGCTTCATGAACTCGTCGGTGCGTTCCTGGATCTCGGCAGGGTCGGTGACCGCGATGCCGCCGATGTAGACGCGACCGTTGATGATGCGCTCATCGATGCCCTTGGTGGTCGGCAGGCAGTGCACGCGGGTATTGGCCGCACCCAGGGCGCAGTACGCGGCCTCGCCCGTGACCGAGTCGAAGGCGTGCATGGGTTCCGGGAAATGCATGGAGTTGTAGAACCAGAAGCGCGCGTCGTCTTCCGGCCCGAACTGCATGTAATACGGATAGGCGGCCTGCGCACGCTCCGTGCCGGGCACGACCTTCAGCGAACTGGGAAGCGGAAATCCCTTGCTCATCGTTACCCCCCTCGCCATGCCCGGTGCCGTCCGGAATGGTTCCGGTGGGGCCCGGGCCTTTTGTGTCCCAATACTGCGGGCGATGCGACCCGCGGGCAAGCTCCCGGGGCCCACCCGGCTGTACCTGGCTCACCCTGACAGGCCGCGGGCCGACCTGCTACCGTTTGATGATGCATTCAGACGACTCTGCGCCCCCGTTCCAGCGTCCTGCCGCCGAAGTCCTTGCCCGCCTGGGCACCGATCCATCGCGCGGCCTCGATTCCGCCGAGGTCCGGCGGCGCCAGCAGGCCTGCGGCCCCAACCTGCTGGAGGCCCGCGAACCGGTGCCCGGATGGCGCAAGTTCCTGGCGCAGTTCACCGACGTGCTGGTGCTGCTGCTGCTCGTGGCCGCAGCCGTCTCGGCGGCGATCTGGTGGATGGAGCGCGAAGCAGCCCTTCCCTACGAGGCGCTGGCCATCCTTGCGGTGGTGCTGCTGAATGCGGTGATGGGCTACGTGCAGCAGGCCCGCGCCGAGCGCGCGGTGGCGGCGCTGCGCGACATGTCAGCGGCGCGCGCGCGTGTCCTGCGCGACGGCCAGCGCCAGGACATTCCCGCCTCCGAGCTGGTCCCCGGCGACATCCTCCTGCTCGAGGAAGGCGACACGGTGCCGGCCGACGGCCGGCTGCTGCAGGCCACCGCGCTGCATACCGCCGAGGCCGCCCTCACCGGCGAGAGCCTGCCGGTCGGCAAGGACACCGCGCCGATCGAAGGCGCGCCTGCGCTGGGCGACCAGCACAACATGGTTTTCAGCGGCACCGCCGTCACCAGCGGGCGCGGCCGCGCCGTCGTGACCGCCATCGGCATGGACACGCAGATGGGCCGCATTGCCGGCCTGCTGCACGAGACGCCGGAGGAAACCACGCCCCTGCACCGCGAGATCAACCGCGTCGGCAGGATGCTGGGCGTGGTGGTGGTCGCCATTGCGGTGGTCATGATTGCCACCATCCTGCTGGCGCAGGACATCCGCGGCCTGGCCGCCTTCTTCGAAGTGCTGATCTTCGGCGTGGCGCTGGCCGTGGCCGCGGTGCCCGAGGGACTGCCCGCCGTGGTCACAGCCGTACTGGCGCTGGGCGTGCAGCGCATGGCGAAACGGCGCGCCATCGTGCGCCACCTGGCCGCGGTGGAAACCCTGGGTTCGGCCACCGTGATCGCCTCGGACAAGACCGGCACCCTCACGCGCAACGAGATGACGGTGCGCACGTTGGTGACGGCCAGCGGCCGCGTGCACTTCGGCGGCACCGGCTACGCCCCCGAGGGCGAAGTGCACAGCGGCGATGGCGGCGGCATCGAGGGACCGCTGCGCGAGGAATTCCTGCGCGCGCTGGCCGCCGGCGACCGCGCCAACAACGCCGTGCTGCAGGAGCGCGACGGACGCTGGAGCGTACAGGGCGATCCCACCGAGGCGGCGCTGATCGTGGCCGCGCGCAAGGCAGGGTTCACCGACGAGGTGCTGGGCGGGCGCTTCAGGCGCGTGGCAGAGGTGCCCTTCTCTTCCGAACGCAAGCTGATGAGCACCGTGCACCAGGACGCACGCCGCGAGGAGGTGCTGGTGGCCTTCACCAAGGGCGCCCCCGACGTGCTGCTCGCGCGCTGTACCCACGAGCAGGTGGGCGCGGAGCATCGGCCGCTGACCGCTGAACGGCGCGCCCGGATCCAGCAGGCCAACGACACCCTGGCCGGCGAAGGCCTGCGCACGCTGGGCCTGGCGCTGCGGCTGCTGCCCCGCGACGTCTTCCAGCGCGACCCGGATGCGGACGGGCACCTCGAGGAGCAGATGGTTTTCCTCGGACTGGTGGGCATGCTCGACCCGCCGCGCGCCGAGGCCGCCGAGGCCGTCGCCAGGGCCCGTCACGCCGGAATCCGCCCGCTGATGATCACCGGCGACCATCCGGTCACCGCGCGCGTCATCGCCGCCGAGCTGGGCATCGCGCAGGACGGGCGCGTGGCAACCGGTCCCGAACTGGAAAAGGCCTCGGACACCGAGCTCGAAGCCATCGTGCGCGACACCTCCGTCTACGCCCGCGTGAACCCCACCCACAAGCTGCGCATCGTGCGGGCACTGCAGGCCCAGGGGCATATCGTGGCCATGACCGGCGACGGCGTGAATGACGCGCCGGCGCTCAAGAGCGCCGAGATCGGCGTGGCCATGGGCATCACCGGCACCGATGTCTCCAAGGAAGCTGCCGACATCGTGCTGGCCGACGACAACTTCGCCACCATCGTCGCCGCGGTGGAGGAAGGCCGGTCCATCCTGTCGAACATCAGGAAATTCCTGCGCTACCTGCTGTCCTCGAACATCGGCGAGGTGATGACCATGTTCCTGGGCGTACTGCTGGCCGGCGTGATCGGCCTGCCCGACGACGGCGGGCTGGTGCTGCCGCTGCTGGCCACCCAGATCCTGTGGATCAACCTGGTCACCGACGGCGCCCCGGCGCTGGCGCTGGGCGTGGATCCGCCCGAACCGGGCATGATGAACCGCCCGCCGCGCGCCAGGGGCGAGCGCATCATCACCCGGCCCATGTGGCGCGGCATCTTCCTCGTCGGCGCCATCATGGCTGCGGGCACGCTGCTGGTGCTCGATGCCAGCCTGCCCGGCGGCCTGATCGAGGGGCACCACGACATCCACTACGCGCAGACCATGGCCTTCCTGACGCTGGTGCTGTTCAACGTGCTCAATGTATTCAACGCCCGCTCGGACGAAGCCAGTGCGTTCACCGGGCTGTTCTCCAACGCATGGCTGTGGGGCTCGGTGCTGCTGGCGCTGGCGCTGCAGCTGGCGGTGGTCTACGTGCCCGTGCTGCAGGCGGCGTTCTCCACCACCGCGCTGGGCTTCACCGACTGGCTGCTGTGCGCCGCCGTGGCCAGCTCGGTGGTGTGGCTGCGCGAGCTGGACAAGCTCATCCACCGGCTGCGTCACCGGGGAACCCCGCGGAAAGCGCCGGCGGCGGGCTGAAAGCTCAGCCCTGCGGCGTCGCCTCGGAGACCAGGTGCACCACGCCGGCGACCTGGGCCACCGGCACCACGAAGGCCAGCCCGTGGCCGGGCGCCCGCAGCTCGGCCGCCTCGACGATGGAATCCATCACCTGCTGCACGATGGCTGCGGGCACCAGCGTGAGCACGACTTCCTTCTCCGGCTCGATCTGGATACCGAACACGCGCTGCTGTTCATTGCGACCGATGCCTCGCCCGAACAGCACCGTGCCGCCATGGGCGCCGGCCTTCATGCTCGACTCAAGCACCGACTCGGCCCAGCCCCTGCGCACGATGCTGACGATCAGGTGTGGATTCTCCATGTTCATGCCCCTTTCCTTTCACTCTTCAGCCGCACCAGCACGCCGACCGCCATCACGGACATGACGGGAGCCAGGGCGATCAGTGCCACCAGGCCGAAGCCATTCACGAGTGGATCCGCGCCGCCCCTTGCACTGGCCGCGCCCAGTGCCAGCGCCAGCAGGAATGAATTCGCCAGCGGACCGGTCGCCACGCCGCCAGAGTCGGCGGCCACCGGCACGAAATCCTTGCTGCTGAAGGCCATGAGCACCAGCACCAGCGCATAGCCCGGCACCAGCAGGTACAGCAGGTCCAGTCCCCAGGCGATGCGCAGCATGCCGATGCCCACCCACACTGCCACCCCCACCGCGATGCTGGCTACCACCAGCTTCGCGGGAATGGAACCGTTGGACGCATCGTCGACCTGGTCAGCCAGCACGCGCACCGCCGGCTCGCCCCAGGCCGTCACGAAGCCGAGCACCGCGCCGGCCGCCACCATCAGCCAGGTGCTTTCCATGGCCCCCAGCGCCTCGCCCACCACCCGCCCGAAGGGCAGGAAGGCCAGCGCCACGCCGGTGAGGAACAGGAACAGGCCCGCCGCGGCGATCAGGGTGCCCTTGAGGATGCTCGCCACCTGGCGCAGCGGCAGCTTCAGCAGGAACACCTGGAAGACCAGGAACAGCACCACCAGCGGCGAAATCGCGGTCAGCACGCCCACCGCGATGCCGAGGACCTCGGCCAGCCAGTCCATCATGACCTGAGCATTCCCAGGATCAGGATGATCAGCATCGGGCCCACCGATGCGAAGCCCACCACTCCGAAGCCGTCGGAGACCGTCGAGCGCCCGCCCAGCACCGAGCTCACGCCCAGGGCCAGCGCGATGATCACCGGCGCCGACAGCACCCCGGTGGTGACGCTGCCGCCGTCAAAGGCCAGCGACACCAGTTCGCGCGGGGCAAACAGCGCCAGCACGATGGCCAGCGCATAGCCTGCCGCCAGCATGCCGCGCATCGACCAGCCCAGCACGATGCGCGCAGTCGCCAGTGCGGCGAGCATGCCCACCCCCAGTGCGATGGCGTAGATCATGCTGCTGGAGGAGATCGCCCCTGCTGAAGCCTCCTGGACCTGGTCGGACAGGACCAGCACGTCCGGCTCGGGCACGGTGGTGGCGAAGCCGATCGAGAAGGCCACCACCAGCATCAGCACCAGAGAACGCCGCTTCGGCAGCTCGGCACCGACGAAGCGGCCCATGGGAACGATGCCCTCGTCGATGCCGACGAACAGCAGCATCATGCCTGCCACCGCCAGCAGCGCACCGATCAGGAACTGCAGGAACAGATCCGCGGGCGCATGCACCACGGTGAACTGCAGCAGGCAGACGGAGGCGACCAGCGGCGAGACCGCCTGCAGCACCTCGACGAGTTTCTCCTTCAGCACCGGCTTCATCGTCGCCAAAGATAGCCCACTTTTGCCGTCGCCATTCATCGGCGACTCCAATGATTCGCGCCAAAGCGGCGCTGGCGTGCACCGCGGCGTGACGCAAGCACGCTGCTGCCGGCTCCTGATGCACGGCCATACGCGCATCCGGGCCTGGTATTTCCCTTGCAAGGTCAACGTTGACTGGTGCGCCTGGTGCGCCAGAACAGACGAGTTGGCAATCATTGGAGGCCTCAAATGTTCCGCAGCCCCTGCTCGCGACGGAAGAACCTTTCACTGGTCGCAATGGCCGTCGCCGCGGCAATCGGCAGCCCGGTGCCGTATGCCGCAGAACCTGACGATGAGGAATTGACGCTGGACGAGATCATCGTGACCGGCACCCGCCGCACGGGGATGCGCGTGGAGGACAGCCCCGCACCGGTGCAGATCGTCACCGCCGAGGCACTTGAGGAATCTGGCGCGCCCGACCTGATGAACCAGCTCGCCTTCCAGGTCCCCAGCTTCAACGCCTCGCAGCAAGGCACCGACATGGCCAGCGCCACGCTGGTGGCCAACATGCGCGCACTGTCGCCCAACCACACGCTGGTGCTGGTGAACGGCAAGCGCCGCCACTTCACTTCCAATGTGGCCGTGCTGGGCGCCTATGCCGGCGCCGCCTCGGCGGACCTGAGCTTCATCCCCACCAGCGCCATCGCCAGCACCGAGGTGCTCACCGATGGCGCAGCCGCGCTGTATGGCTCGGATGCCATTGCCGGCGTGGTCAACCTGATCACGCGCAAGGATTTCAGCGGCGGCTCGCTGCGCGCCGGGGTGTCCGGCCATGACGCCGGCGGCGGTTTCACCCAGAACTACCAGGGCAACTTCGGGCTCGGAAGCGGCAGCGGCTACTTCAACTTCGCCTTCGAGGTCGAGCGCCGTGACTCCATCAACCGCCCTGGTTCGGTTTACGGGCCGGCGGCCTGCGTGGCTGATCGCCTTGCCTCGCCCGACGGCTGCCCGCCCACCGGCTCGGGCACCACGCCCAGCGGCTATCCCACCTCGACGGGCAATGCCGCGCTGGGCCGCGAGAACGAATACAACATGATCTACCACCCCTGGTATCCCTACAACTCGCACCAGGGTGATCCGCCGCAGATCACCGATCCCATCGGCGGCATCGGCCCGCGCAGCGGCCAGCCGCTCACGGAGGCC
>CAYVZE010000029.1:0-7555 GCA_964455685.1 uncultured Steroidobacteraceae bacterium | reverse complement strand
CACCGATCCCATCGGCGGCATCGGCCCGCGCAGCGGCCAGCCGCTCACGGAGGCCGACATCAACAAGTACCCGCTGGGCTTCAACCCCAACATCGAGACCAAGGAGCGCGACTGGGAGATCGGCGCCGGCCTTGCGGGCACCCTGGGTGAATGGCGCTACGACCTCTCGAGCAACTACGGTCGCAACGAGATGGACATCTGGAACACCAACTCGATGAACTTCACGCTGTGGAACCTGTACGGGTTCTCGCCGGAGGAGTTCTACGTCGGCAGCTTCGAGGCCTCCCAGTGGACCACCAGCCTGGACGTGAGCCGTGAGTTCGAGTGGGGACTGGCCCGGCCGGCGACCCTGGCGGCAGGCCTGGAGTACCGCGAGGACACCTACGGCATCGGCGCCGGCGAGGAAGCCTCTTACATCGGCGCGGGCTCCGCGGCCTTCCCCGGCTACAACCCGCTGTCCGCCGGCTTCCACAAGCGCAACAACAAGGCGGTGTTCGCCAACGTCATCTTCAATCCCACCGACCGCTGGCTGGTGGACATCGCCGGCCGCTACGAGGATTACAGCGACTTCGGCGGCAAGGCCGTGGGCAAGCTGACCACGCGCTACGACTTCACCGACCGCTTCGCAGTGCGCGGCACCATCAGCACCGGCTTCCGCGCGCCCACCATGGGCGAGAACTACTACACCGCCATCCAGGTGGGCCCCACCGCGGCCACGGCCACCATCGCCGCCGCCACGGTGGGCGACGGGCTGCAGCCGGAGACCAGCCGCAACATCTCCCTCGGCCTGGTCATGAAGCCGCTGCCCGGCATGACCACCACCATCGACGTGTACCGCATCGACATCGACGACCGGACGCGCATGGGCAACTTCGACTACTCCGACCCGCAAGGCCCGAATACCCGCACCGGGCGCAATGGCGGCACGCCGAACAGCACCCTGCCCGACCCGGCCGACAGCGACGGCGACGGCGTCCCGGATGACGAGTACAACCCCATCCTCGGCAACGCGCTGGTCGCCGGCGGCTACATCTCGGTGTGGAACGACCCCACCGCGCCCGGCGGATCCTTCGATCCCAGCGCGCGCGCCAACATCAGCATGGGCTTCTTCTCCAACGTGCTCGACACGCGCACCGAGGGCGTGGACCTGGTCACCACCTTCGATACGCGCTTCGACTGGGGCCGCATCGACTGGCTGATCGCGGGCAACTACAACAGGACCAAGGTCCGCCGCGAGGGTCGCGCCCCGGGGTTCGAGAACATTCCGCTGTTCACCGTGGCCGACATCTGGAGCATCGAGAAGAACAGCCCGAAGTTCCGGGCCAACCTCGGCGCCACGATCCGCTTCCACGGCGGGATCACGCTGAACGTGCGCGAGAACATCTACGGCCCGCAGTCCACCGTCCTGTCGGCTTCGGCATACGCCAGTTACCCGCAGATCATCGACACGCTCGACCTGGTGACCTTCCCGGGGACCGCCGTTCCCTACTACAAGCAGGAGATCGGCACCCTGGCAACCACCAACGTGGAGCTCTCCTACACCCCGAACGACGCCATCCGCGTCAGCGTCGGTGCGGACAACCTGTTCGACAAGTACCCGGACAAGACCCCTGAGGCGATCCGCCAGTACAACATCGAGCGCTATGCCACCACCGGTGCGCGCGACTACCTGCTGGGCAGCCCCATCGGCTTCTTCGGACGGCGCCTGTTCGCCAAGGTCAGCTACGAATGGTAAGGCAGGCGGGCAGGGACGCCCTTTTCCCGCAAGGTCTGTCGCGGCGCCGGCTGCTGCACGGCGCCGCGGCCCTGGCGGCGGCCTCGGCGCTGCCCGGCTGTGCCACGGTCGCCGCCACCCGCAGCCGCGCGCCGGCAGTGGCCCCGCTGCGCATCTCGCCGGACCGGATCACCGCCCTCACCGTGTGCTCGCGACCGTTCCGGGCGGCAGGCCCGCGGCTGGAGGTGGAGAGCATCGGCAACCAGCGTGTCGTGCATCACTACGGACATGGCGGCAGCGGCTGGTCGCTGAGCTGGGGATCGGGCGCCGAGGCAGCCGCGCTGGCACTGGGCACCGGCGAGCGCGACATCGCGGTGATCGGCTGCGGCGCCATCGGCCTGACCACCGCCGTGCAGCTGCAGCGCATGGGGGCACGTCAGGTGACCATCCATGCGAAGGAGCTTCCACCCGACACGCTGTCCTCGTTCGCCACCGGTGTCTGGTCGCCCTCCTCGCGCATCGGCATGGAAGATGCGCTCACGCCGGCGATGCGCGGGCAATGGCAGCGCATGACCCGCATGTCCTGGCGCATGTTCATGAGCCTGCAGGGACTGCCCGGCCACCCGGTGGAATTCGTCGACAACTACGGGCTGTCGGACACGCCGCCGGTGCAGCGGCCACGGGGGCCCCGGCCGGACGGGCGACCCGAGTTCGCCGAGCTGGAGCGCGAGCTGGTGCCCGAGATCGGGGCACGCGCGGTCGACGTGGATCCCGCGGGCCTGCCGTTCGCGGCACCCTACGTGCGTCGATCCACGCGGCTGATGTTCAACCTTTCCACGTACGCCAGGTTCCTGCTGGATGAATTCCGTGCCGCCGGCGGCAGGATCGTGATCGACGAGTTCCACTCCCCGGCCGACTTCGCCCGGCTGCCGCAGAAGACCCTGGTCAACTGCACCGGCTACGGCGCCCGCGCGCTGATGGGCGATGATTCGGTGGTGCCGGTGCGCGGCCAGCTCGCGCGGCTGATCCCCGATCCCGCCGTCCACTACGGACTGCAATACCGCAAGGTGTCGTTGACGCCGCGGCGCGACGGCTTCGTGCTGCAGTACTACGGGGATGATGACTACTTCGGCTACGGGGATGACAGCCGGGAACCGGATGCTGACGAGGCGCAGCTCTGCGTGACGACCCTGCAACAGGCCTTCCGCGCCGCCTGAGGGAAGCGGAGTGCCGCGGCTGCCGCGGCACACCCTCGACATCAGTGGCCCGCCACCGCGCCGCCCCCCCGCTCATCGAGCTGTTGCTTCACCGAGACGCGCACGGCCTGCGCGCACTCGCGATGCCTGGCGCGCGCCGCCGAACGCGGCGCCTGCGCCGATCCCTCGGCCGGGCAGACTTCGTTGATGGCCTGCGAGACGCGGCGATCCAGTTCGCGCTTGCCGCCCGCAGTGGACAGGTTCAGGTCGGACACCTGCACTGCCGTGGTGGCCGTGTCCTTCGCCATGGTCATCGCCGGTGCGCACAACCCCAGCGCGGCACCGAGCAGCATCACCGCGCGAGGCGCGGCGAGCGTGTTCCGGGTAATGGTCTTCATTGTTCTCCTCGCACTCGAATCCGCAAGAAAGACGGATGTTTTCCGAACGGCAGCGCGAGTGTGTGCCTGCGCGTTGAGCAATTCAACTGTTCAGGCATTGAACGGGAAATGCCTTCAATCATGCGATGGCGCAACGGCCGGAATCGCACCAATTAAGGGCAGGAAGCAGCGATCAACCGGCGTCGAACGCACGGCGCGAACGTATGTAGCGGCACTTCGAACCGTAATGGTGCAATGGCGGCGGGGCGGCCCCCCGCCGCCCCGGCGGCTACGGCCGCACGGCGATGACTTCGATCTCCACCAGCATCCGTGGGCTGCCCAGACCTGCGATCTCGAACGCGGAGCGCGCCGGCTTGACCGGCTGCGCCTCGGTGCCGAAGAACCTCGAGAAGGCGGCATTGAAGCCGGCGCGATCCACCTGGCCGGTGTCGGGATCCTTGACCAGGAAGGCCTGCGCCTTGATCACGTCACCCATCGACAACCCGAGCTCCTTCAGGTGGGCCTGGATGCGCTCCAGGACCGCCGTGGTCTGCTGCTCCATGCTGCCGAACTGCCGCTGCTCCGGCGGCGCCTCGGGATTGAGCACGGGTGGCACCATCCCAATGGAACGCGCTCAAGAAGGATGACGCGGAGGGCGAGCTATCACCGCTGGCACTGGCAATGGAGGAAGGTCGGGCCGAAGGCGCGGGCGAGGTCATCGCTGTCATGCGCGCCCGGATGAAGGAAGGCGATACGCGCGCTGCCGAATGGCTGGGCGACAAGCTCTACAAGATCGGGCGAGAGGACGGTCCCACCGAAGCGCCGCGCGTTCAAATCCTCATCAACGCGGCGCTGACGCCCGATGAATACGCGAGGGTGATTCATGTCCAGCACGACTAACACCCTGCGCCCGACACCGTTTCAGGCGCGCGTCCTATCCGTCCCGGAAGATCACCTCTTCTTCTTGGGCGGCGGGCGCGGCGGCGGCAAGTCCTTCGGCCTGCAACTGCTCATCCTCCGGCACTGCGACCAGTACGGCCCGCGGGCGCGGGTTCTGGTCACGCGCCGCCGGTTGAAGTCGCTGCTTCAGTTCGCTGAGGAAATGCGCGGCCTGTTCCGCTCCGCCTATGGGCAGGGCTTCAGCTACAACCAGAATGACAACGTGTTCCGCCTACCCAATGGCGCAACCGTCCAGCTCACGCATTGCGAATCGAACGCCGCCCTACAAGACACCGTACAGGGCATGACCTTCTCGCTGATCGTTGTCGATGAGGCGGGCGAAGGCCCGGAACTGCCCGTGATTGATGCGCTCGCGCTGACGCTGCGCGCGCCGGGCGTCCCGCTGCGTATGATCCTCGCCGGGAACCCGGGCGGCGCGAACCATTCCGCACTCGCGGAGCGATACGTGACCGGACGCGAGCCTTGGGCACCGTTCGAGTTCGCGGACCAGAAGTGGGTCTATGCGCCTTCGACCGTGGACGACAACCCGCACCTGCCTGAAGCCTACAAGCGCAATTTCGAGGTGCTGCGCCACACCGACCCGGCGCTATACAAGGCGCACCGTCACGGCGATTGGTCGGCCATTGTGGGGGATTACTTCGGCGGCGTCTGGTCGCACGCGCGCGCCGTGTTCGATCATCACGAAGTCCCGCCGGAAATGTTCGCCACGCTGCGCTTGTCGATTGACTGGGGCAGCGCCGCGCCGCGCGCCGCCGTGTTGGGCGGACAACTGGCCTATGACGTGCGGCTGCTCGATGATCGCGTGATGCCCAAGGGATCGTGGGTCATCTATGACGAGCATTTCGAGTGCGACCCAAAGAACATCAACCGCGGGACGGGCCGCACGCCCGGGCAGATTGCGCCCGCACTTCATGCGGTCGCCGCGCGCTCCGGTGTTCGCGCCCGGGGCGTCATCGACTCCGCGGCGGAAGCCCGGACGGCGGGCCGCGCGGAGGCGTCCATTGCAGACTTGTTCCGGGAGGCCGGGGTGAGGGTCACGCCCGCCCGGAAAGGCGCGCGCGTGCCGCGCTTCGAGTTGTTGAAGCAACTCATGGCCAATGGGGAGTTCTTCGTTGCTTCGCGCTGTCGCTTCTGGCTGGCGACGGTCCCGAGCCTGCCGCGCGATCCGCGCAACCCGGAGGACGTGGACAGTTCTGCGAACGATCACGCCTTGGACGCGACCAGCTACCTGATCGCCGGGGCCGCTCATGGGCATGTCGCCGTGTCCGGCTTCGTGCCGCCCATTCGCCTGCCCGATACGGGCAACCGCGTGATCTACATTTGAGGAGAAGCCGCTATGCGTCGCCCCGTCATCATTGCTTTGGCCGTCCTGCCACTTCTCGCCACGCAGGCACACGCGGAGGAGCCGGGCCGCTACTCCGCCCTGGATACGATCCGCCGCGCGCAGGTAGGCACATTCTCGCCACGCCTCGCGCCGCCGGTTCGAGTAGTGCCAGCGGAGCCCCGGGCTGGGAAGTCAAACCCGCGCCAATTCGAGCGCATGGATTGCCGCCACGATCCAAGCTACCCCTTGGATAGGGCCATCGTTTGCCGCCCGACCTAAGCCAAAAAAGTAAAGTAGATCAATTAGTTATACAAGGTTTCGCGCTTTACTCCTGCTCCAAGTCGCCACTACGATTCCCCGAAAGCGCGGGCATTCAGCGTCCGCGTGTGTAGTGGGATGAGCCCCGCTTGGTGACGTGTTCAAGGGCCTCCCGGTTGTGACAACTGACAGGAGCCCAGAGCATGGCAACCATCGACTTCAACACCGTTCCCTCCGGCGTGACGCTGAACGAGGAACGCGCGCAACAACTCAGCGACCGCGCCGCCGAAACGGCCACCGCCTTCTCTCGCAAGATCGAGAAGCTGCAAGCGACCGTCCACGAGGCCCGCGACAACTACAGCCGCGAGGCTGACGACCTCATCGCCTCCGCGTCCAACGAGGACCGCGCCACTGAATCGGCCTGGAACCTCTAGACACCCATATGCCTCATAATGGGGCGATGAGGAGTCATCATGAGCACGAAGGCCATGCAGAAGCGATTTTCCGAAGAGTTCAAGATCGAGGCTGTGCGCCAGACGACCGAACGTGGCCACAAGGTGGCCGATGTTGCGGCGCGTTTGGGGATCAGCACCTGGAGCCTGTATCAGTGGCGCAAGCAGTACGGTGCCCAGCGCGTCGAGTACCGCGAAGCGCAGGATCAGGCCGCCGAGAACCGGCGCCTGAAGGCCGAGCTGCGGCGGGTCACCGAGGAGCGTGACATCTTAAAAAAAGCGGCGGCGTACTTCGCGAAGCAGTCCCAGTGAAGTACGCCTTCGTTCGGGACCACACGACCGTCTTTCCTGTGCGACGCATGTGCGCGGTGCTCGGTATCCATCCCAGCGGCTACTACGCCTGGCGCCGTTCTCCACACAGCGCTCGTGCCTTGGAGGATCGACGACTCGTAGGGCTCATCAGCCAGAGCTGGCACGACAGCGGTCAAGTCTACGGCTACCGTAAAGTCACCCACGATTTGCGGGATCTGGGTGAGCGCTGCGGCAGGCACCGGGTGGCACGGCTCATGCGGGAGAATCACCTGCGCTCCCAAACGGGTTACAAGCGCCGGCCAGGCAATCGAGGCGGGCGCCCCAGCTTGGTGGCCGAGAACCTCTTGCAGCAACAGTTTGACGTAGGCGCGCCCGATCAGGCGTGGGTGACTGACATCACCTACATCCGCACCCATGAGGGATGGCTGTATCTGGCGGTGGTGCTCGACCTCTTTGCTCGCACCGTGGTGGGCTGGTCGATGAGTAGTCGTATCGATGGCGAGTTGGTGCTCAACGCCTTGCTGGCGGCCGTCTGGCGCCGTCGCCCAAAGGCCGAGGTCATCATCCACAGCGATCAGGGCAGCCAGTTCGGCAGCCACGACTGGCGCGACTTCCTCAAGACCCATCGACTCAAACCCAGTATGAGCCGCCGGGGTAATTGCCATGACAATGCCGTGGCCGAAAGCTTCTTCCAGCTGCTCAAGCGCGAACGGATTCGCCGCCGCGTCTATGCCACCCGCGAACAGGCCAGAGCGGATATCTTCGACTACATTGAAATGTTCTACAACCCGAAACGGCGTCATAGCCATGCCGGCAATCGTTCACCCGTAGAATTCGAGAATCAGCACTTTTTGAAAACCGGGACCGTCTAGAAAATCCGGGCCGATTCAGAGTTCCGTCAGTGGCGTGTTGCAGCTGCAGGTTATCGAGTTTGCCTCGCGCAAGATCAAATGGTCGGATAC
>CAYVZE010000028.1:28448-31833 GCA_964455685.1 uncultured Steroidobacteraceae bacterium | reverse complement strand
TCGAGATCGAGCCGGGCGTCGAGGGCCTGGTGCACGTGTCCGAGATGGACTGGACGAACAAGAACGTCAATCCGTCCAAGGTCGTGCAGACCGGCGAGGAAGTCGAGGTCATGGTGCTGGATGTGGACGAGGAGCGTCGCCGCATCTCCCTCGGCCTCAAGCAGTGCAAGAGCAACCCGTGGAAGGAGTTCGCCGAGAACTACAACCGCGGCGACAAGGTCTCCGGCCAGGTCAAGTCGATCACCGACTTCGGCATCTTCATCGGCCTGCCGGGCAACATCGACGGCCTGGTGCACCTGTCCGACATCTCCTGGGACGTCCCCGGCGAAGAGGCGGTGCGCAGCTACCAGAAGGGCCAGCTCATCGAGGCCATGGTCCTGTCGATCGATCCGGAGCGCGAGCGCATCTCGCTGGGTATCAAGCAGCTCGCCAAGGACCCATTCTCGGCCTATGTCGCGGAGCACCCGCGCGGCAGCATCGTCACCGGCACGGTGACCGAGGTTGACGCCCGCGGCGCCCTGATCGACCTGGGCAACGGCGTGGAAGGCCAGCTGCGTTCCACCGAGCTGGGCCGCGACCGCGTCGACGATGCGCGCACCGTGCTGAAGGTGGGCGACACCGTCGAGGCCAAGTTCGTCGGCGTGGATCGCAAGACCCGCACCATCACGCTGTCGGTCAAGGCCAAGGAAATCCACGAAGAAGCCGAGGCGGTGCAGAGCTATCGCACCGAATCGGGCGGTTCCTCGGGCACCAGCCTGGGTGACCTGCTCAAGGAGCAGATCGGCAACGATCGCGACTGAGCGTTACGGCAAGGGGGAGGCAGGGCATCCGCCGTGCCTCCCTCCGGCCGCATCCAGGACGGACTTTCATGACGAAGTCGGAACTGATCGAGATCATCACGGCCAAGCAGAAGCACCTGCCGGCGCGCGACGTCGAGCTGGCGCTGAAGCAGATCCTTGAGATCATGAGCGACGCTCTGGCGCAGGGCCAGCGCATCGAGATCAGGGGCTTCGGCAGCTTCTCGCTGCACTTCCGTCCGCCCCGGCAGGGGCGCAATCCCAAGACCGGCGAAGCCGTGGCGCTGGCCGGCAAGCACGTACCGCACTTCAAGCCCGGCAAGGACCTGCGCGAGCGGGTCAACGAGAGCATCGGCACCCCGATCCGCGATTGACGCGGCTGTTTCGGCGCAAACGGCGCCGATAGGGCGGGACCTTTCCCGCCGGCACACCTCCACACTGGCTGCGCGGCCGACTTGGCCGTCCTGTTCCAACGGAGGTCCAGCATGCGTTCCAGGAGAGTTTCTTTCGCGGCGCTGGCATTCGGCCTGCTGCTGCTCGCATTCGGTTCCTCGTCGCCGGCGGCCGAGGTCGACATCAACACTGCCGATGCCGCCACGATGGCGCGCGAACTGAAGGGCATCGGCATCAAGCGCGCCGAGGCCATCGTCGAATACCGGCAGAAGCACGGACCGTTCAAGTCGGCCGACGAGCTGGCACTGGTGAAGGGAATCGGCCCGGCGGCCATCGAGAAGAACCGTGCGCAGATCCGCCTCGGCGGTGCCCGGGGCGGGGCGGGGGCTGCCGCGAAGCCGTCCGCCGGCACTTCCGGCGCTTCCACCACAGGGGGCAGATCGTCCCAGAAATGACCTTGCAAGCACGGTCAGATGCGTCCGACACCGCCGGGCGTGAACCACGGCGTCTTGAAAACCGGCCCTTCCTGTACCATGAAAGGGTTCCTAACCGGGTTCACCTCAGGGAGGCTGCAGGAACACGATGTCGAGCAGGCTGAGACGAGCGACGGACCTCAGGCAGATCCGCACGGCGGTATTTCCGGTCGCGGGCCGGGGCACCCGGTTCCTTCCCGCGACCAAGGCCAGCCCCAAGGAAATGCTGCCGGTGGTCGACAAGCCGCTCATCCAGTACGCGGTCGAGGAGGCGCTGGCTGCCGGCGCGACGCGCCTGGTGTTCATCACCGGCGCGTCCAAGCGCGCCATCGAGGACCACTTCGACACCGATGCCGAACTGGAGAAGCTGCTGGAATCCCAGGGCAAGTCCGAACTCGCCGACACGCTGCGCAGCGTGCTGCCCTCCAATGCCACCTGCATCTACATCCGCCAGCCGGCGCCGCTGGGCCTGGGGCACGCCGTGCTGTGTGCACGGCCAGCCGTGGGAAACGAACCCTTCTTCGTGCACCTTGCCGACGACCTGATCGACGCCGACCCGCCGTGCCTGAAGCAGATGGCTGAGGTGCACGCAGCCCATGACTACTGCAGCGTGCTGGGCGTGGAGGAAGTGGATCCTTCCGAGACCGACAAGTACGGCATCGTCGACACGCAGGGCTCGACGGAATCCGCGGCGAAAGTCCACGCCATCGTCGAGAAGCCGAAGGCTTCAGAGGCGCCGTCGAACCTTGCCGTGGTGGGACGCTACGTCCTCACTCCCGCCATCTTCGACCACCTCGAGCAGATCGGCGCCGGCGCGGGCGGGGAGATACAGCTCACCGACGGCATTGCGCGGCTGATGCAGGAAGAGGCGGTCCATGCCTACCGCTTCAAGGGCAAGCGCTACGATTGCGGCAGCAAGCTCGGATACCTGCAGGCCACGGTCGAGTACGGCCTCAAGCACGAGAAGCTGGGCGCGCCGTTCCGTGCCTACCTGAAGCAGACCATCAGCTGAACCGGGCGGTCTGCCCGTCCCCGACGACCGGCGTTACCGCCAGGCGGAAGCCGGTTCGAATTCCCGCTTGCCGGGTCCGCTCAGGACCCGGTGGCCCGGTCGAGGAACTCCAGCAGCCGCCGGTAGGTGGCGGCGCGCTCCTGGTCCGACAGGATCCCCGCGCCATCCTCCGCGACGACCAGCTCGGGCGACTGCCCGCCGGCCGCGAGTGCGTCACGCATGGCCGTGGCCTGCGCCAGCGGTGCCTGGAAATCCGACTTGCTGTGCACCATCAGCACCCGCGCCTGGATGGCCGCGGCATTGCCGAGCGGCGAGCGCCGCTCCACCTCGGCGCGGTTCTCGCCGACGGCGAGGGCCTGCAGCGACGGCCCCATGGCACCCGCGCCTGCACCCGCTCCCATGCCCATGCCCGCGCCGGCCGGGTTGAAGAACTTCGCCAGGTCATAGATGCCGTCGAGTCCGGCCACACAGCGGAACAGCGAGGGTTCGCGCGCCGCGGCTGCGAAGGCGGCGGTGGCCCCCAGCCGCGCACCCACGATGCAGACCTTGTCCGCATCGGCGACGCCATCCTTGATGGCCCAGCGCACGGCATCGATGAGGTCGTCGGCCATGCGCCGGCCCCATTCGCCCTGGCCGGCCTGCTGGAAGTCCCGGCCGCGTCCGCCGGACCCGCGGAAGTTGACCTGGAGCACCGCATAGCCGCGCGAGGC
>CAYVZE010000028.1:0-28348 GCA_964455685.1 uncultured Steroidobacteraceae bacterium | reverse complement strand
CATGCCGGGGGGCAGCTCGGCCCAGCCCGGGATCTGCTGCACCACGCGCGCGCCATTGGTCTGGATCACCAGGAACATTGTCGGCAGCTCGGCTGATTCGATGCGCGCCACGGCCAGCGACAGGTCATCGGTATGGCTGGTGATGCTGATGCGCGCATTGGGCACGCTGGCAGTGAGCTGCCGGTGCGCGCGCGCCAGCGGGTGCTCCGGGTCCGGATACCAGTACACCGGATAGTGGTCCGAGCCCTGGAACAGCCACACGCGTCCCGAGGCATCAACGCCGCCGACTTCCATGTCCACGTCGGCGTGGCGGTAGAGCAGCCGCTGGTGGCCCGAGGCGGCATCCCAGGCCACCACGGCGGTGGTGGCGGCATCGCGGTTGTCGAGCGCGTAGTACTCCTCTCCTTGGCCGGTCCAGGCCACCGGCCGGAGTCGGCCCTGGTCCGCCGGGCCGGCCAGCTTGCGCACCCAGGTGCTTGCCCGGGTGGCGGGATCCGGGGTGAGCTGGAAGACCACCGCCTCGTTGCGGTCATTGACGCCTGAGGCCAGCGCCAGCTTTTCGCCGGGACCGAACACGTATTCCACCAGCGGCAGGGGCGCGGCGCTTTCCCGCGCCATGCGGCCATTGCGGACGTCGAGGTGGAACACGCCGCCGGGCTCGCCACCGCGCATCATGGGAGGCGGATCGGGCTGGGACACCACCACATGGTTCGCCCGCGGCGAGCGCATGGGCAGGATGGCCGGCGGGCGCCCCATGGGCCCGAAGGCGCCGCGATCCCTGGGCGGCCACACCACCTGCATGCTCTTGCGGCCCACTTCAGCGCGCATGATCTGGCCCGCAGGCACGGAGGTGATGGACTGGAATTCCCTGCTGAAGCCGCGCACGGGCACCACCAGCAGGTTGCCCGCGCCTGCCCAGGAGAGGCTCGATGGCTCGGCTCCCTCGGGGAAGGAGAACGCCTGCACCGCCTCCATGGACGGGAACTTCAGGATGCGCAGGTCCTTGCGGAAGTTCAGCGCGAGGTGGCTCCCGTCGGGCGAGATCACCACCTCGCGTGTCTGTTCCCGCGCTGCAAAGGCCTCCACGGGCACGACGCCGTGGGCCACGTTCGATGCCAGCACGCCCGCGACCAGGGCTGCCCGTAGCGGCCGCATGTCCGATCCCCCCTCGATTGTTCTTCTGCTTGTACTTGCGGTCAGTTGTCCTCGCGCGCCCAGTCATCCCAGGGCGATGGCGTGTTGTACGGCACCGTCAGGAAGTTCGCCTCGATCTGCTCGATCATCCCGTCCTTGATCTTGAACAGCTCCAGCAGATAGAAGGTGTGCGGCCGGTGCAGCAGCGGCGCAGCCATGCTGCCGTCGGTGAGGCGGTACTCGCCCAGGCGGCCGGTCTTGTCGATGAAGCCGCCGGCCAGCACCAGGCCGCGCTCCTCGTCCACCAGCGGATAGCGGCGGCCGCGCAGGCGGTCGTTGTAGCGGTAGTAACCCAGCTTGAACTGCTCCTCGCAGCCCAGCCTGGATACCGGCGTCACGGTGAAACCGGGGTTGTGCGTAGTCTTCACGCCATTCTCGACGCGCGCGCAGTTGGGATGGAACTTCGTGTAGAGGGTGCCGTCGTTGAGCTGCAGCGTGTCGAAGTAGCCATCGGCCAGCGAGATCATCTGCGCACGGGGCGAGCGCTGCGCCGGCGGCAGGATCTCGTTCATCACCGGCTTGTGCTCGAACACCTGGCCCTCGAACTTGATGCCCGAGTCGGCCTGGCGCACCACCAGCGTCTCGACCTCGGAGATGCTGCCATCGTCCTCCACCTTCAGGCGCACGGTGTAGGCCGAGGTGTCGGTGGTCTCGGTGACCGTGCCGAAAAAGCCCACCTGGCCGGTGTAGGTATCGGCGAAGCGCAAGTCGTAGGAACCCAGGGCGGTGATGGTGCCCCACAGGCCGTCGCCGACCATGATGGCCACGTTGTTCTCGGTGTTGCGCACCCGGGCGGCCCACTTCACGCGCTGCGGGTCGCGCGCCTTCAGGGCGGCCAGGTAGCTGTCGAGCGCCTTGTACAGGTCGGCCCGGGTGGCGCGGGGCAGGGCGGCGTTCTGCCGCGGGTCCCGCGTCCACTCCTCGGCGGCGGGGGCAATGGCGGCGGTGGCGAGCCCGGTGAGGACGAGGGCGCCCAGCAGCGCCCGGCGGAACGGAGCTTTCATCGTCAGATCCCCCTGCAGATAGTGTTGGAATAGGCTTTGCGGACATTCTAACATCGGCCCTGCCGGCCCCGGCCGGGCCGCTCGTCTTCGGGGGGATGATGGATCCAGAACAGTTTTCGACCTTGGACCAGCCGCGCTTCGAGTTCGCGATGGAGGTCCGGCTCCGCTTCACGCGCGTCCAGCAGATCACGCAGCTGCCCACGGGGGGCATCCGCAGCGCGGTCTACGTCGATTCGGGCGAGTTCCACGGGCCGAAGCTCAAGGGCAAGGCCGTGCCGAACTCCGGCGGCGATTACGCGCTGTTCCGGCCCGACGACGTGGCCGTGTTCGACGCCCGCTACATGCTGGAGGAAGACGACGGCACGCTGATCCTGCTGCACAACAAGGGCTTCCTGTGGGGCCGCAGCCCGGACGTGATGGACCGCCTGCGCAAGTGGGCCTTCGAGGGCGGCGCGCCGGTGCCGCATGCCGAGTACTACCTGCGCAGCACGCCCACCTTCGAGACCAGCGCCGGCAAGCATGAATGGCTCACCCGGCATGTGTTCGTGGGCATCGGCGAGCGCAAGCCCGACGGCAACCTGATCCGTTATTACAAGGTGACCTGATGAAGCTCACGCTGCCGCCCGGGCTGTCGGCTTCGCAGTTCGACCGGGCGCTGAAGGATTTCGCCAGCGTGGTGGGCGAGCAGTGGGTGCTGGCCACCGACCTCGACCGCGACACCTACCTCGACCACTTCGCGGTCGACGAGTCCGCCCATGCCCCCTCGGCCGCCGTGGCCCCGATCACGGTGCAGGAGGTGCAGGAAGTGGTGCGCGTGGCCAACCGCCACAAGGTGCCGCTGTGGCCCATCAGCCGCGGCAAGAACTTCGGCTATGGCGGCGCCGCGCCGGTGGTGAAGGGCTCGGTGGTGCTCGATCTGTCGCGCATGAAGAAGATCGAGTTCGACGCCGAGAACGGCGTGGCCGTGGTCGAGCCCGGCGTGGGCTTCTACGACCTGTACGACTACATCCAGCAGAACAAGCTGCCGTACTGGACCTCCGTGCCAGGCAACAGCTGGGGTTCGGTGCTGGGCAATGCGCTGGACCGCGGCGTGGGCTACACCACCTATGGCCAGCACACCGAGAAGCTCTGCGGCATGGAAGTGGTCCTGCCCACCGGCGAGCTGATGCGCACCGGCATGGGCGCCATGAGCGGCTCGCCCACCTGGCACCTGTACCGCTACGGCTTCGGGCCGTCGTGGGAGCAGATGTTCGTGCAATCCAACTACGGCGTGGTCACCAGGGCCGGCATGTGGTTGATGCCCGCGCCGGAGTCGATGATCGGCCTGGACATGGAGCTGGAGAACGCCGAGGACCTCGGCTGGGCGGTGGACCTGATCGCCGGCATGCGCCGCGACGGGCTGCTGCAACAGTCGCCGTCGATCGGCAGCTGGCTGCGCGGCGCCGCGGTGCTGACCACCCGCAAGGAGTGGTATGACAAGCCCGACGCACTGCCGGACGATGTCATCGCCGCCATCCGCAAGCGCTTCGGCATCGGCTGGTGGTCGATCAGCCTCAGGCTGTACGGTTACGAGGAGGTCAACGAGGCCCAGGCCCGCGTGATCCAGCGGCAGTTCCGCCGCCACAGCCAGCAGCCCATCGCGGTATCGCGCTGGAAGCAAGGCCAGCCGCTCAATCCCGCGCCGGGGCAGGCGGCCTTCGCCGGCGTGCCCATCACCTTCCCCATGGCCAATGCCGCGTGGCATGGCGGACGGGGCGGCCACATCGGCTACTCGCCGGTGCTGCCGGCCAATGGCAAGGCGGCGATGGAGCAGTTCCGCCGCACCTATGCGCGCTACAAGGAATTCGGCATGGACTACCACGGCTCCTTCGCCATGGGGGAGCGCAGCATCGTCAACGTGAACCAGGTGCTGTTCAACAAGGACGATGCGGAGATGATGGCGCGCGTGAACGCCTTCTTCCGCGCACTGGTCAATGATGCCACCGAGATGCGTTACGGCGAGTACCGGACGCACATCGACTACATGGACCTGGTCGCGGCCACCTACGACTTCAACAACCACGCCCTGCGGCGCGCCAACGAGACCATCAAGGACGCGCTGGATCCCAACGGCATCCTGGCGCCGGGCAAGAGCGGCATCTGGCCGGAACGCTACCGGCACCTCAGGTCGTCATGAGCAGGTTGCACAAGGCATGGGCCGCCGCCCTGGCGGCCGTGGTGCTCGCCGGTTGTTCCGGCGGGAAGGGCGAGGGCGCCGTCGCGGACGCCGGCGAAGCCACGGCCATCACGTTCACCCCGTCGCCGGTCGACGTGGCCGCCGAGGCCGCGAAGCTGGATGGCAAGGCGCTGTTTGCCCAGCGCTGCGGCATGTGCCACCAGACCATCGGCATGGCGGTGGGCATCCTCTCGCGCCGTCCGGCCGATGCCAGCGGCGGCCTGCTCGAGCAGCGTGAGGATCTCTCCGCCGCCTTCGTGCAGGCCGCGGTACGCACCGGCATCCTGAACATGCCGCGCATGCCGCGCGCCGAGGTCAGCGACCCGGAGCTGGCGGCCATCGCGAACTACCTTTCGAGGGGCAAGCCATGAAGACCACATTGAATCGCCGCGAACTGATCGCGCTTTCCGGCGGGGCGGTGATGGCGGCCACGGCGGCGACCACCGCCGCGAACCGCGGCGCCGCGCCGTCGCCGGTGGGACCTGACGTCGCCGACGCCGACGTGGCCGGCGGACGCACCGTGATCCTGCAGGACCGCCGCCTCGAACTGCCTTCCGACCTGCGCGGGAAGCTCGAGCAGGACGGCGCCCGGCTGCTGACGCTGGAGCAGGACCCGGTGCGCATGTGGCGCGGCGAGCACGCCGCGTTGCTGCAGGATCCGGCCACGCGGCTGATGGGCGTGACGCCGTGGATCGAGTTCGTGATGGTGCGCGGCCTGGCCGCCGAGTCACGCAAGCGCGTGCGCTACCAGCGCTTCGACGCCGACAGCAATGCGGTGGTGTGGCTGATCGCCTGAGGCCATGAGGCTGCGGACCCGCGCATCACGGCGCGCGCCGCAGCCCGCTCCGCCGCGGACCGCGGCCTTCTTCCTCCTCGACCTGCTGGGCAAGATCTGGAACCTGCCCAACACCTTGCTCGGCCTCATCTTCGGCGCCGCCGGCCACCTGGCGGGGAGGCTGCGGGGCCTCCATCCCCGGATCAGCATCGGCAACAATGCCATCCAGTTCCACGACAGCGGGCTGATGGCGACGGCGATGACGCTGGGCAACGTGATCATCTACGGCCCGGCGTGCACGCCGGGCCTGCGCAACTGCCCGTTCATCGACTCGCCTCCGGAGCACACCGTGGGACGGGAGGAGTTCCGCCATACCCAGCAGGGGCAGATCCTCGGTCCGCTGTACCTGCCGCTGCATCTGCTCGCCGGGCTGATCTCGCTGCTTTGCTCGCCGCACGAAGGGCTGGTCCGCCCGGTGGATGCCTGGCACCGTCGCAATTTCCTGGAGTACGGGCCGATGCGGGACCGGATCTTCTAGGACACCCGCGAGGGAGGGGGACTGCCGGGAGCAGCAATGGCTCCTTTGGCGGATTCCCGGGATTGGCTGCTCCTGCCAGCATTCCGCCCATCCCAACACCCGCTGGAGTCCATGCATGAAATTCCGTTTCTTCCCGGTGCTGGCTGCGCTGCTGCTGGCCGTCCTTTCCCCGCTCGCCACCGCAGCCGACGAGGCAGCCCAGTTCCGCCTCACGCCCGCGCTGCTCGACAAGCTCGATGCCATCGACGCCGAGGGCGAGAAGCTGCGCCAGCTGCGTGGCGACGACGAGGATGAGGATGACGACGACGAGGGTGACCTGGACGACATCGCCAGCGTCGACGCCTTCGTCAAGCGCATCGAGAGCGAACCGGAGGCGCGCGCCATCCTGGCCCGCCATGGCGTCGCCCCGCGCGAGTTCGCGATGGCAGCCATCGCCGTGCTGCAGGCGGGCACCTTCATCGCCTTCGAGGCGGCAATGAAGAAGGAAGATGCCGAGCGCCTGCTGGCCGGCTATACGCCGGCGCAGCGCGCCAACATCGAGCTGCTGCGCAAGCGGCTCGCGGCGAAGGAAGGGAAGTAGCCCTTCAGCCGGCCAGCGTCGCGACACCCAGCGCGGCGCTGGCCACGCCCGCCGAACGCAGCCAGAGCAGGCGCGGGCGAACCAGCGCGGTCAGGTTGGATACCAGCAGCGCCGCCGCCCCGGTGGCCAGCACCAGCCCGCCCACGTAGGCGCCGGACGCAGGCCCTTCGGCGCCATGCGCGAAGCCGTGCACCAGCGCGAAGACTGCCGCCACGGCGCTGGTGGCCCAGACCGGCCAGCGCCGTCCCATCGCCAGCAGGATGCCGGCACCGACCACCGTCAGCGCAATGGCTGACTCCACCAGCATGCCGCTGCCCACGGGCAGCAGTGCACCGATGCCCACCGCCACGGCCAGGCATGCGGCCACCAGCGCGCGTCCCGCGGGCCTCAGCAGCGCCGCCCAGGCGCTGACGGCCAGCAGCATCAGCACATGGTCCAGGCCGGTCAGCGGATGCAGCAGGCCCTCCACCAGGTTGTCGCCGAAGGCGTGGCCGGGATGGGCCAGTGCCGCGCCAGGGACACAGAGGGACAGCACCGCAGCGGTGGCCAGGGTCTTCACGAAACGGTTGCGGTTGCGCATGGGGCTTTCCTTCACGATCGGAACAGTCGGGTGTATTGGGTTTCATGCCAGCAGCTGGCGAGCAGGGCGCCCGGCGTGGCGGCGCCGATGTCCTCATCGGCCATCTGCGTGGCAGCGTCGATCCATCCGGGGATTTCCAGCCTGATGGCCTCCAGCAGGCGCTGGCCGGCGCTCTGGCCCAGCGGGACCAGCTTCACGGCGGCGGTGGCCTGGTTCTCGGCCCAGGCCCAGGCATAGGCCAGCGCGCAGTCGCGGGCAGCTGCGCCGGAGTGGACGGCGGCCAGCGCGAACAGTGCGGCGTGGGTGGCGCCGTCGAAGCGCTGCCAGGGCCGCGCCGCCTCGATGCCGTACTCCACCAGCACCCGCGCCAGCGACTGGCCCAGGTGCAGGTCCTCCGCGCGCAGCTCGGCGCTCTCGCGCGAGGCCAGCAGTTCGCGGCTCAGCGTCCGCGCGCGCGCCTCATCGGCGGACTCCCAGGCCGCATGCAGGCGCAGAACCAGCGGCAGGTCGAGGCCGGCGATGCCGTGGCGTGCATTGCCGAGGATCCACTCGCGGGCCTCGTGCTCGTCGTTCACCCAGCCGGCCTCGTGGGCGTACTCCAGGCCCTGCGAGAAATTGAACGCGCCGATGGGCAGGGCGGGGCTGGCGAGCTGCAGCAGGCGCAGCAGGGCGAGCGGTTCAGCCATGGCCGTGCGGCCCGTGGTGATGCTTGCCGGGGAGGTCATGGGGCGAACCGTGGCCGTGGGAATGGCCGTGCCCGTGCGCATGGCCGACGCCATGACCGTGGCCGTGCCCATGGTGCCCACCGTGGCCATGCACGCCAGAGTAGGCACCGGCCTCGGGCTCGAACGGCAGCAGCTGGTTCTCCACGGTGAGTCCCAGCCCGCGCACCATGTCGTCGAGCACATGGTCGTGCAGGTAGCGGATCGAATCCTCGGTGACCTGCAGCGCCACGTGGCGGTTGCCCAGATGGTAGGCGGCGCGCGCCAGCTGGCGCGGCTCGCTGGTACGCACCACCGAAACCTCCTCGGGGGCTGCCACCACTTCCACGATGCGGCCGTCACTGGCCTGCAGCCGGTCGCCGCCGCGCAGCACGGTGCCGCGCGGGAGGGTCAGGCCGATTTCCTCGCCGTCCTCCAGCGTCGCCAGCAGGCGGCTCCTCTGCCGCAGCTCGAAGGGCAACACCAGGCGCGAGTCGGCGCGCCCCGGGACGTGCGAGATGCTGGTGACGGTCAGTCGGGCCATGGTTTCTCCTCGCCGCCTAGAACAGGAAGTAGCGCTGTGCCAGCGGCAGCACATCCGCCGGCTCGCAGGTCAGCAGCTCACCATCCGCGCGCACTTCGTAGGTCTGCGGGTCGACCTCGATGTGCGGCTGGTAGTCGTTGTGGATCAGGTCGCGCTTGCGGATGTTGCGCGTGCCGCGCACCGCGCTCACCTGCTTCTTCAGCCCGAGCCTGTCACCGATGCCGGCCTCGAACGCCGCCTTCGACACGAAGGTCAGCGAGGTGGCCGCCAGTGCGCCGCCGAAGGCGCCGAACATGGCCCGGAAGTGCACCGGCTGCGGCGTGGGAATGGAGGCATTGGCATCGCCCATGGGCGCGGCCACGATCATGCCGCCCTTGATGATCATCGATGCCTTGGCGCCGAAAAAGGCAGGCCGCCACAGCACCAGGTCGGCCAGCTTGCCCACCTCGATCGATCCCACCTCGTGCGCGATGCCATGGGTGATCGCCGGGTTGATGGTGTACTTGGCGACGTAGCGCTTGACGCGAAAGTTGTCGTTCCGCGCACCGTCGGGCTGCAGCGGGCCGCGCTGCGATTTCATCTTGTGCGCGGTCTGCCAGGTGCGCGTGACCACCTCGCCGACGCGCCCCATGGCCTGCGAATCCGAGGAGATCATCGAGAACGCGCCCAGGTCGTGCAGGATGTCCTCGGCGGCGATGGTCTCGCGGCGAATGCGCGACTCGGCGAAGGCCACGTCCTCGGCAATGCCCGGGTCGAGGTGGTGACACACCATCAGCATGTCCAGGTGCTCGTCCACCGTATTGACCGTGTAGGGCCGGGTCGGGTTGGTGGAGGAGGGCAGCACGTTCGCCTCGCCGCAGGCGCGGATGATGTCCGGCGCATGCCCGCCGCCCGCACCTTCGGTGTGGTAGGTATGGATGGCGCGGCCCTTGAATGCGGCCAGCGTGTCCTCGAGGAAGCCGGATTCGTTCAGGGTGTCGGTGTGGATGGCCACCTGCACGTCGTGTTCTTCGGCAACGGACAGGCAGCAGTCGATGGCCGCCGGCGTGGTGCCCCAGTCCTCGTGCAGTTTCAGGCCCATGGCGCCGGCGCGGATCTGCGCATCCAGTCCCCCGGGCAGGCTGGCATTGCCCTTGCCCAGCAGGCCGAAGTTCATCGGCAGGCCGTCCAGCGCCTGCAGCATGCGCGCCAGGTGCCATTCGCCGGGCGTGCAGGTGGTGGCATTGGTACCAGTGGCAGGACCGGTACCCCCGCCGATCATGGTGGTGACGCCGGACATCAGCGCCTCTTCCACCTGCTGCGGGCAGATGAAGTGGATGTGCGAGTCGATGCCGCCGGCGGTGAGGATCTGGCCCTCGCCGGCGATGATCTCGGTGCCGGGGCCGATGATGATGTCCACGCCCGGCTGGATGTCGGGATTGCCGGCCTTGCCGATGCCGGCGATGCGTCCCCCGCGCAGGCCCACATCGGCCTTGACGATGCCCCAGTGGTCGATGATCAGGGCATTGGTGATGACGGTGTCCATCACCGCCGGGCCGTGGCGCTGGCTCTGGCCCATGCCGTCGCGAATGACCTTGCCGCCGCCGAACTTGACTTCCTCGCCATAGAGGGTGTGGTCGCGCTCGACCTCCACGATCAGGCCGGTATCGCCCAGGCGCACGCGATCGCCGGTGGTCGGGCCGAACATCTCGGCATAGGCGCGTCGGTCCATGCTGCTCATAGCGGCCCCATCACCTTGCCCTGGAAGCCGAACACCACACCCTCGCCATCCAGCCTCACCAGTTTCACGGTACGGCTCTGGCCGGGTTCGAAGCGCACCGCGGTGCCGGCCGGAATGTCCAGCCGGAAGCCGCGGGCAGCGGCGCGGTCGAACTGCAGCGCATGGTTGGCCTCGAAGAAGTGGTAGTGCGAGCCCACCTGCACAGGCCGGTCGCCGGTGTTGGCGACGGTCAGCTTGAGCCGCTCGCGCCCGGCATTGATTTCGATGCTGCCCGGTTCGGGGAACAGTTCACCCGGAATGATCTGCGCCATCGGCCGTCCTTCAGGTAATGGGGGAGTGCACGGTGACCAGCTTGGTCCCGTCGGGGAACGTCGCCTCCACCTGCACCTCGGTGATCATCTCGGCGACGCCGTCCATCACGTCATCGCGCGTCAGCAAGGTCGCACCATGGGACATCAGCTCGGCCACACTGCGGCCATCGCGTGCGCCCTCGAGGATGGCGGCGCTGATGTAGGCCACGGCCTCGGGATAGTTCAGCTTCAGGCCGCGGGCGCGGCGGCGCTCGGCCAGAAGCGCAGCGGTGAACAGCAGCAGCTTGTCCTTTTCGCGCGGGGTCAGTTCCACGGTTCACATCCTCGGATCAATGCTCAGGTCGCCCAGATGCGCGGCGGCACGGCCTCGCGCGCCAGCACCTGCGGACGGACGGCAAGCCAGACGCGCGTGAACAGTTCGCGCAGCGGCTCGGCCTGCAAGGCCAGCGCACGGCAGACCAGCACGTCGCCGGTGCGCGTGAAGGCAAAGCGCACGCCGGGGGCTTGCAGCCCGCGCAGCGGCGCCAGGTCGATACCGGCGCCTGGCGTGACCAGCAGCGTGCCCAGCGCCTGCATGCCGCACAGTCCCCAGCACGCATGCAGGGCAGGGCTGTCGCCTGCCAGGCGCAGCCGGTCCAGCAGCAGCGGCACGCCATCGCGATACAGGCGGAAATCGGTGGCGAGGGAGCCCTCCCGGAAGAACTCCTGGCTGGATGGCCGACCCAGGCAGGTGATCTCCCAGCCCAGGAAGCGCGCCCCGCCCGTGAGATGCACGCTGGTGGAGGCGCGGGCACGCGCGCCGTCGAACAGGATGCTCTCCTGCGGCAACCACTCCAGCGCGGCGTCCTGGACTTCGAGCGACTGCACCAGCCGGGCCTGCGGATGCGGCCCGGCGCGGTAGAACTTGGTGGCCGCCGGCGTCGTGACCAGCGCATGGGATCCGGGTCGGCAGCAGGCCTGCAGCGACAGGCGGTCGCCGCCCACGATGCCGCCGGGCGGATGCACGAGGTACACGTGGCAGGTACCTCCCTCGGGATAGAAGGGCCGCTGCACCAGCAACGGGCCGACATGCTGGCGCCGGACCAGCGCCGTGCGCGGACCCACCGGCGCGAACTCCAGTTCCAGCCGCGCCTGCCAGGCGCGGTTCGCGGCCTCCTGCCCGGGAGCGACGAAGGCGGGCAACGCGTTCATACCGTGAGGTGTTCACGCACCACCTCGTCAGTGAGGTCGGAGATCGTGCCGCTGACCACCATGCGGCCCTTGTCGAGGATGCGCAGGTGCGTGCCGATGCGCCGCGCAAAGGGCAGCTTCTGTTCCACCAGCAGCACGGTCAGCCCCTTCTCGCGGTTCAGGCGCGTGATCACGTCGCCGATCTCGCGCACGATGTTGGGCTGGATGCCTTCGGTGGGCTCGTCGAGGATCAGTACCTTCGGGTCGATGACCAGCGCTCGACCGATGGCCAGCTGCTGCTGCTGGCCGCCGGACAGGTCGCCGCCGCGGCGCCTGGCCATGCTCTTGAGGACAGGGAAGAGCTCGTAGATCTCCTCGGGGATCTCGCGCCGGCCGTCGCGCCGCGCGGCCAGGCCTGTGCGCAGGTTCTCTTCCACGGTGAGCTGGGAGAAGATCTCGCGTCCCTGCGGTACGTAACCGATGCCGATGCGGGCACGGCGCGTGGCCGGCTCGCGCGTCAGGTCCACCTCGCCGCAGCGGATGCTGCCGCTGGCCACCGGCGTCAGCCCCATCAGGCAGCGCAGCAGCGTGGTCTTGCCCATGCCATTGCGGCCCATCAGCACGGTGCAGGAACCCGGCGGCACGGACAGGTCCACGTCCCAGAGGATGTGGCTGCCGCCATAGAACTGGTTCAGGCCCTTGATCTCGATCATGACTCGCCCAGGTAGACCTCGACCACGCGCTGGTCGGCCTGCACTTCGTCCATGGTTCCTTCCGCCAGCACACTGCCCTGGTGCAGCACCGTCACCTTGCGGGCGATGCGGCGCACGAACTCCATGTCGTGCTCGACCACGATCACCGAGTGGGCCCCGGACAACGACACCAGCAGCTCGGCGGTACGCTCCACCTCCTGCGGTGTCATGCCGGCCACCGGTTCGTCCACCAGCAGCAGGCGCGGGTTCTGCATCAGCAACATGCCGATCTCCAGCCACTGCTTCTGGCCGTGCGAAAGCACACCGGCCGGGCGGTCCGCCTCGTGTGCCAGGCCGATCAGGTGCAGCACCTGGCTGATGCGGTCGCGCTGCTCGTCGGTGAGCTTTGCCACCAGGTTGCGCCACACCGAGCGGCTGCCGGCCAGCGCCAGCTCCAGGTTCTCGAAGGCCGTGTGCTTCTCGAACACCGTGGGCTTCTGGAACTTGCGGCCAATGCCGGCCTCGGCGATCTCCGGCTCGGTGTGCGCCAGCAGGTCCAGCGTCTGGCCGAACCAGGCCGAGCCGTGGTCCGGGCGCGTCTTGCCGGTGATCACGTCCATCATCGTGGTCTTGCCGGCGCCGTTGGGGCCGATGATGCAGCGCAGTTCGCCGGTCTCCACGTACAGCGTCAGCGCGTTCAGCGCCTTGAAGCCATCGAAGGAGACCGTGAGGTCCTCGAGGTAGAGGATCACGCCGCGCGAGGCGTCCGGGCCTGTGTCGACGGGATCGCCGGTCAGCAGGGCGCCGGTGCGTGGCGGCGGGCTGCTGCTGCGCGAGCGACCGGTGAGGCGGACCAGCGCCTCGGCGATGCGCATGGCCGGCGTGACCTCGGGGAACATCTGCGCCGGGCGCGGCGGCAGGTTGGCGGATCCGGGAACCTGCATCAGGCGCTGCGCTCCGTGGTTGCGGCCCGGCGGCGGATGTCCAGCATGCCGGCCACGCCATTGGGCAGCAGCAGCGTGGTCAGCACGAACAGGGCACCGAGCAGGTACAGCCAGGCCGAGGGCAGGGCAGTGGTGAACCAGGTCTTGGCGTAATTGACCAGGATGGCACCGGCAATGGCGCCATACAGGGTGCCGCGGCCGCCAATGGCCACCCAGATCACCACCTCGATGGAGTTGATGGGCGAGAACTCGCTGGGGTTGATGATGCCCACCTGCGGCACGTACAGCGCCCCGGCGATTCCGGCCAGCACGGCCGAGAACACGAACACCCACAGCTTGTAGGACTCGACGCGGTAGCCGATGAACCGCGTGCGGCTCTCGGCGTCGCGGATGGCGCGCACCACGCGCCCGGTGCGCGAGCTCACCACCCAGCGGCACAGCAGGTACCCCACTGCCAGCGCAACGATGGTGGCCAGCAGCAGCGCGATGCGGGTGGTCGGACGCTGCAGGCTGAAGCCGAGGATATCCTTGAAGTCGGTGAAGCCGTTGTTGCCGCCGAAGCCCATGTCGTTGCGGAAGAA
The DNA here is from genome assembly GCA_964455685.1 of uncultured Steroidobacteraceae bacterium. Taxonomy (GTDB): domain Bacteria; phylum Pseudomonadota; class Gammaproteobacteria; order Steroidobacterales; family Steroidobacteraceae; genus ZC4RG30. The sequence goes on along the minus strand of CAYVZE010000028.1, from coordinate 14,799 downwards.
CGCCAGCATCAGCGCGAACGTCATGGCCTGGGTGATGATGGACAGATACACGCCGGTGACCCGCGATCGGAACGCGAACCAGCCGAACACCAGTGCCAGCAGGCCCGGCACCAGCATCACCATCAGCATGGCGAACCAGAACTTGTCGAAGCCATGCCAGAACCACGGCAGCTCGGTCCAGTTCAGGAACACCATGAAGTCGGGCAGGATGGGGTGCCCGTACACGCCGCGCGTGCCGATCTGGCGCATCAGGTACATGCCCATGGCATAGCCGCCCAGGGCGAAGAAGGCGGCGTGGCCCAGCGACAGGATGCCGCAGAAGCCCCACACCAGGTCGACCGAGAGGGCCAGCAGCGCGTAGCACAGGTACTTGCCGACCAGCGTGACCACGTAGCTGGAGAGGTGCAGCGGCGAGTCCGCCGGTACGCCCAGGTGCAGCACCGGCACCGCGATGGCCAGCACCAGCAGCAGCGCCAGCAGCACCTGGCCGCCGCGGTCGGTGCGCAGCCAGGCCGGAAGGATGGAGCCTGCGTTGGCCATGCCTCAGCCCTCCGCCGCGCGGCCCTTCTGCGGGAACAGTCCCCGCGGCCGCCTCTGGATGAACAGGATCAGCGCTACCAGCACCAGCACCTTGCCGAGCACGGCGCCGGCGAAGGGCTCCAGCAGCTTGTTGACGACGCCCAGGGACAGGCCGCTGATCAGCGTGCCCCACAGGTTTCCGACGCCACCGAACACCACGACCATGAAGGAATCCACGATGTAGCTCTGTCCCAGGTTGGGTCCCACGTTGGTGAGCTGCGAGAGGGCCACCCCGGCCACGCCGGCGATGCCGGCGCCGAGGCCGAAGGTCATCGCATCCACCCAGTCGGTGCGGATGCCCATGGCGCGTGCCATGGCGCGGTTCTGCGCCACGGCGCGCACGTGCAGGCCCAGGCGCGTGCGCTTGAGCACCAGCAGCAGCGCCACGAACACCAGCGCGGCAAACACGATGATGTAGATGCGCGACCAGGTGATGGCCAGCACCTCGTTGACCTGCCAGGATCCGGCCATCCATTCCGGCGTCTGCACCGGGCGGTTGTTGGGGCTGAAGATGTCGCGCACCAGCTGCTGCAGGATCAGGCTGATGCCGAAGGTGGCCAGCAGCGTCTCCAGCGGCCGGCCGTAGAGGAAACGCACCACGCCGCGCTCGATCAGCACGCCGACCAGTCCCGAGACCAGGAAGGCCACCGGGATGGCGACCAGCAGCGAGCTGCCGATGGCATCGGGCAGCAGCTGCTGCACCACGTACACGCTGTAGGCGCCCAGCATCATCAGCTCGCCATGCGCCATGTTGATCACGCCCATCACCCCGAAGGTGATGGCCAGGCCAATGCCGGCCAGCACCAGCACCGAGCCCAGCGACAGGCCGAAGAACAGCGTTTCAACCGTGCGGTAAAGCTTGCGCGAGCCTTCGATGTCGCGCAGCGCTGTACGCGCAGCCTCCAGGACGGCAGGATCGGTCTCGGCGGGGCGGCCATCCTCGCCGGGCTCGACCAGCGCGGAAAGACGGTTGTACACCTCGGGGTGCAGGCTGCCGTCCAGGGTCTTCACCGCCGCCAGGCGCACGGCGGCATCGGGACTGCCGGCGTCGACCAGCGCCAGCGCGATCTCCATCTCGCGGCGCACGGTGGCGTCGGTCTCGGTACCGAGGCGCTGGCGCAGCAGCGCGGCCGAGGGCTCGTCCATGGACCGCAGCATTTCCTTCACTGCGGCGAGGCGGATGGCGGTGTCCTCGCTGGCCAGGTCCAGCGTGGCCACCAGGCCGCGCAGCGCGCGGCGCAGCTGGTTGTTCAGGGTGATGCGGGAGAACTGCGAGGCGGGCTGCGCGTCGAGCGCCTCGCCGGTGAGTACGTCGGTGGTGCGCAGCGGATCGGCCTCGGCTTCCGCGGCCACGATCCGGCGGTCGGAAGACCGTACGTAGAGCAGGCCGTTGAGCAGGCCCCTCAGGGCACGGTGCGCGGCGGGGCTTCCCTCGGCCGCCAGCGCGTTGATGATCTGGCCCTTCTCTGGAAGGCTGGCGTCGGGCAGGGCCGCCAGCAATGCCTCGAGCGAGGCAGGGGGAACGTAGGTCGTCGCGTCCGTGCCAGCGACTGGCACTTCCTCGGCAGCCGGGGCGCCATCCTGGGCAAACAGGCAGGCCGGCAACAGCAGCAGGCAGGTCAGGACGATTCGGATCACGAGGCCTTCCGGGTAGGGGACCACCTGCCCCTCGCGCCGGGCGAGGGGGCAGGTGTTCCGTTCTGGCTCTGGTTATTCGTAGTTCTGGCCGGAGCAGGTCTTGGTGACGGTGTTGTAGTTACCGCACTTGAGCGTCACCCAGTCAGCCTCGGTGTCCTTGCTGCCTTCCAGGTAGTCGGACCAGGCGTCACCCGGCACGGCGCCGGGCGTCTTCCACACCACGTCGAACTGGCCGTCCGCACGCACCTCGCCGATCAGCACGGGCTTGGTGAGGTGGTGGTTGGGCAGCATCCTGGCGGTGCCGATGCCGGTGAGGTTGGGCACTTCCAGGCCGATGATGGCATCGGCCACCGCGTCGGTGTCGGTGGTGCCGGCCTTCTCAACCGCCTTCACCCACAGCTGGAAGCCGATCACGTGCGCTTCCATGGGGTCGTTGAAGGTGCGCTTCGGGTTGCCCGTGAAGGCGTGCCACTTCTCGATCCACTCCGAATTCAGCGGGGTGGAGACGCTCTGGAAGTAGTTCCAGGCGGCCAGGTGGCCGACCAGCGGCGAGGTGTCGAGGCCCGAGAGCTCCTCCTCACCCACGGAGAAGGCCACCACCGGGATGTCCTCGGCGGAGATCTTCTGCGCGGCCAGCTCCTTGTAGAAGGGCACGTTGGCGTCGCCGTTGATGGTCGAGACCACCGCGGTCTTCTTGCCGGCCGAGCCGAACTTCTTGATCTCGGCCACGCGCGTCTGCCAGTCGGAGTGGCCGAACGGCGTGTAGTTGATCGAGATGTCGGCCGGGGCCACGCCCTTGGAGAGCAGGTAGGCCTCCAGGATCTTGTTGGTGGTGCGCGGGTACACGTAGTCCGTGCCCTCGAGCACCCAGCGCTTCACGCCCACCTCGTTCATCAGGTAGTCGACGGCCGGGATGGCCTGCTGGTTCGGCGCGGCACCCGTGTAGAACACGTTCTTCGAGGATTCCTCACCCTCGTACTGCACCGGGTAGAACAGCAGGCCGTTGTTCTTCTCGAACACCGGCAGCACCGACTTGCGCGACACGCTGGTCCAGCAGCCGAACACGACCGCGACCTTGTCCTGCACCAGCAGCTGCTCGGCCTTGGTGGCGAACAGCGGCCAGTCGGAGGCGGGGTCGACCACGACCGCCTCGAGCTTCTTGCCCAGCACGCCGCCCTTCTTGTTCTGCTCGTCGATGAGCATCAGCACCGTGTCCTTCAGCGTGGTCTCGCTGATGGCCATGGTGCCGGAGAGGGAATGGAGGACGCCGATCTTGATGGTGTCGCCAGAGGAAGCGGCGGCCGTGGAGCCGCCGGCGGATTCCGGCGACTTCGAGCAGGCTGCCAGGACGGCCGTGGTGGCCAGCGCCACGGCCGACTTGATGAAGGTACGTCTTGCTTTCATGGATTGCTCCGCGAGTGGGGGACGGGCCAGCCCTGCGGCTGGCCCATGGGTCGCCTTCAGAACGTAAACAGCGCTTCCAGCGCGTACGAGTTCGCCTTGACGCCGAAGGCCTTGTCGCGGCGGTACTCGGCCACCAGCAGCAGGTTGTCGCTCACCGTGTAGCTGGGGGAGATCGTGAAGCCCTTGCCCTCGTCGAAGGTGACGCCCAGGTCGTCCTCGATCTCGAAGTCGTGGTAGCGCAGCGTGATGCCCCAGGGACCGGAGGCGTAGTTGGCCATCAGCAGGTAGCCGCTGCCGTCGCCGTCGTCGCCATAGTCGGCGTCGTTGTACTCGGCCGCGAAGGTGAAGCCGCCGAAGGCGTAGGACACCCACGCGTTGATCACGTCGTAGTCGGTCTTGTCATCGGACAGGTAGAACACCTTGGCGGTGAGCCCCTCGACCGGCGTCAGGGCGAGGCCGACCTCGAAGCCCAGGTCGCGGGTGTCGTCCTGGATCGGGCCGCCGGTCCAGCCGAACACGTCGGTGACCACGGAACCCATCAGCGCGAACTTGCCGCCGTCGTAGTAGGCGGAGACGCCCTGCTGGTAGCCGCCATAGAAGTAGCCGCCGTAGCCGGTGCCGCTGTACTGGAACAGGCCGGTGGGCTCCTCGGTTTCCCAGCCGCTGTAGCTCAGGAAGCGGCCCGCCTTGATGCTGAAGGCGTCATTGAACTGCTTGGTGATGAAGGCCTGCTCGACGAAGGTGTTGTCGCTGCCGCTCGGATCCTCGCCGAACTCGACGTCCACCTGCGCGGAAATGCCGTTGGAACCCTTCCACAGGAAGTCGACCTCGACCTGGTCCACACCGAACACCTTGTCCGTCGGCGCACCTTCCGGGTCGTAGACGTAGTAGGACATGTCGACGAAACCGGTGACGCTGAGGCCCTCGCCGATCTCGATGTCGGCCCAGGCCGGGGAGGCGGAGACCGCCAGCGCGGCACCCACTGCGGCCAGCACAGGCTTCCTACCCATACGCATCAGCGAGCCAGTTCGCGTTGCAGGACCGGAGACCAGTTCATTACCCATGTGTAAGTCCTTATCTGTAAGTGGCATTGGGGGGGGTGTCCGAGGCAGGTGGATGGCCCGCCGCGTGCAAGGGACAAGCTATGAGAAGCCCGTCACGCAGGGTGAGCGCCGAATGACGTATGCCGGATAGGCCATTTGACGTAGCCCGGGGAGGATCCGGCACTTCGGACCCACGAAGCCCGCGGATCGTTGCACCGGAACGGGGCATCCGCCCGCGCCAACGCATCATCAGGGAGCGTCGCCAGTACAACCAGTGGGTCGCCAGCCAGACGCTGGAGGATTACGCGCTGCGCTACACCGCCACGCAGGCGCGGCGGTCCAGCTTCCGCGTGGGCAATACCGCCTTCGGCCCCATCGCCTTCCTGGCCTGCGAGGCCATCGGGGGGGCGATCACGCTGTCGTATGGTTTTGGCAACGCCGCCAGCGCCATCGTGGCGTTCTGCGCGCTGATGTTCATGATCGGCGTGCCCATCTGCGTGTATGCGGCGCGCCACGGTGTGGACATCGACCTGCTGACCCGGGGGGCGGGCTTCGGCTACATCGGCTCGACCATCACCTCGCTGATCTACGCCTCGTTCACCTTCCTGCTGTTCGCCATCGAGGCGAGCATCATGTCCACCGCGCTGAACCTGCTGTTCGGGCTGCCGATGGCCATCGCGCACCTCATCAGTGCGCTGGTGGTCATCCCGATTGCCCTGTATGGGATCAGCCTGATCAGCCGCTTCCAGCTGCTGACCCAGCCGGTGTGGCTGGTGCTGCAGGTACTGCCGCTGGCCTGCATCGCCTGGCGCAACCCTTCGGATGTGGCAGGCTGGACCGCCTTCACCGGCGAGGCCGGAAGCGGGCAGGGCATCGACTGGATGCTGTTCGCCGCGGCCTCCTCGGTGCTGCTGTCGCTGCTGCCGCAGATCGGCGAGCAGGTGGACTACCTGCGCTTCCTGCCGCAACGGCGGCCGGGCAACCGCTTCGGATGGTGGCTGGCGGTGCTGGGCACCGGCCCGGGGTGGGTGCTGGCCGGGGGATTGAAGCTGCTGGCCGGATCATTCCTGGCCTACGTGCTGGTCAGCCGCGGGACCAGCCCCGCGGACGCGGACGATCCCACGCTGATGTACCACCACGCCTTCGGCCAGGTGTTCAGCTCGCCGACGCTGGCGCTGGTGGTGACCGGCCTGTTCGTGATCATCTGCCAGACCAAGATCAACGTCACCAACGCCTACGCCGGCTCGATCGCCTGGTCGAACTTCTTCTCGCGCGTGACCCACGCCCATCCCGGCCGGGTGGTGTGGCTGGTCTTCAACGTGCTGCTGGCCCTGCTGCTGATGGAAGTGGGCATCTTCTCTGCCATCGAGAGCGTGCTGGCCGTCTACGCCAGCTTCGCCGCCGGCTGGATCGGGGCGGTCACCGCTGACCTGGTGATCAACAAGCCGCTGGGACTCTCGCCCCGAGGCATCGAGTTCCGCCGCGCCCACCTGTACGACATCAACCCGGTGGGGGTCGGGGCGCTCAGCGCCTCGGTGCTGCTGTCGAGCGGCGCCCACCTGGGCTGGCTCGGCGAGGCGGCGCGGGTACTGGCGCCCTTCATTGCGCTGGGCACCGCCATGGTGGTGTCCCCGGCCATCGCGCTGTGGACCCGCGGCCGCTTCTACCTGGCGCGCCAGCCGGACCCGGCCCGCACCAGCAGCATCTGCTCGGTGTGCGAGAACCGCTTCGAGCCCGAGGACATGGCGCTGTGCCCCGCCTATGGCGGCTCGATCTGCTCGCTGTGCTGCTCGCTGGACGCGCGCTGCCACGACCTTTGCAAGCAGGATGCACGGCTGTCCGAGCAGGCCAGCGCCTTGCTCTCGCGGGTGCTGCCCGCGCGGCTGGCGGCGCTGGCCGACACCCGCGGCGGCCGCTTCGCCGCACTGATGGTGCTCTCGAACCTGCTGGTGGGGCTGCTGCTGGCCTTCATCCATTCCTTCAACGCCAGCGGCGATCCGGCCATGGACGCCGCCATGCGGGGCACGCTGTGGAGCGTGTACTTCTGCTTCCTGCTGCTGTCGGCCATCGTGGTGTGGGTGATCGTGCTGGCGGTGGAGAACCGCCGCAATGCCGAGCGCGAATCCGCGCGCCAGACAGCCATGCTGATGGAGGAGATCGCCGCCCACCAGCGCACCGATGAGGCCCTGCAACAGGCCAAGGAAGCCGCCGAATCGGCCAACCTCGCCAAGTCGCGCTACATCATCGGCCTCTCGCACGAGATGCGCACGCCACTGAACTCCATCTACGGCTACGCGCAGCTGCTGGAGCGCTCGCCGCGCGAGCCTCCTCCCAACGCGGTGAAGGTGATCCGGCGCAGCGCCGAGCACCTGGCCGGCCTGATCGACGGCCTGCTCGACATCTCCCGCATCGAGGGTGGGGTGCTCAAGCTCAATCGCGACCGGCTGAACCTCACCGAGTTCCTCGACCAGCTCGAGGACATGTTCCAGCTGCAGGCGGCCACCAAGGGCATCGGCTTCGTGTGCGAGCGCGCACCTCACCTGCCGGCCTTCGTGTACACCGACGAGAAGCGCCTGCGGCAGATCCTGATCAACCTGCTGTCAAACGCGGTGAAGTACACCTCGAAGGGCCAGGCATCGCTGGTGGTTCGCTACCGCAACCAGGTGGCCGAATTCGAGATCAGCGACACCGGCATGGGCATTCCGCCCGAGGACCTGCAGCGGGTTTTCCAGCCTTTCGAGCGCGGCAGCGGCGCCGAGGTGCGCACCATCCCGGGCACCGGCCTGGGCCTGACCATCACCCAGCTGCTGACGCAGGTGATGGGCGGGGAGATCAAGGTCCGCAGCACGCCGGGGGAGGGCACGGTGTTCACCGTGCGGCTGCTGCTGTCGGAGGCCATGGAGCACCCGCCCAAGGAGCGCACGCGCCAGATCCGCGGCTACTCCGGGCAGCGGCGGCGCATCCTGGTGGTCGACGATGACCCGGCCCACGTGCAGGTGATGCGATCACTGCTGGAACCGCTGGACTTCCTGGTGGAAACGGCGATGACGGGGGCGGACGCCGGGCCGGTGGCGCTGCGCTTCCGCCCGGACCTGGCGCTGGTGGACCTGTCGCTGCCGGACATGTCCGGCTGGGACATTGTGCGCGGCCTGCGCGAGCGGCCGGAGTTCCAGCGTCTGCGCGTGCTCATCGTATCGGCCAATGCGCACGAGTACCTGCCGGGCAGCGAGGAGGCATTGCACGACGGCTTCCTGATGAAGCCGGTGGAGCATTCGCAGCTGCTGGCCGCGCTGCAGGCGCACCTGTACCTGCAGTGGGAGTACGGGGGGGAGGTCGCCGCGGTGGACGGCCGCGTGGAGATCTCCCCGGAACTGCTGGACCGCTTCGACCGGCACCTGGAGGACCTGTGGCAGCTGGGCCAGATCGGCCACGTGCGCGGCATCCAGGCAAGGCTGCGTTCGTTCGAGGAGGAGGAGCCCGCCGCGGGCTCGCTGGTGAGCGCGCTGCGCGCGATGGTGGAAAGGTTCGACATGCAGGGATACATGACAATGATCAGGGGGTTGCGTGAGAACGCTTGAACTGCACAGGGCCGCTGAACCGCGCCTGGCCCGGCGCGACACCGTGCTGGTGGTGGACGACACGCCGGAGGCACTGGGACTGCTGACCGACATGCTGGACAGCGCCGGCTACACCGTGCTGATCGCCACCGACGGCGAAAGCGCGCTGCGGCTGGTGGACCAGATCACGCCGGACCTGGTGCTGATGGATGCGCTGATGCCGGGTCTCGACGGCTTCGAGACCTGCAGGCGCCTGAAGCAGCTTCCGGCGCTGGCGCACCTGCCGGTGATCTTCATGACCGGCCTGTCGGAGACCGAGCACGTGGTCAACGGCCTGGCCGCCGGCGGCGTGGACTACGTGACCAAGCCCATCGTGGTGGAGGAGCTGCTGGCGCGCATGCGCGTGCACCTCACCAACTCGCGCATTGCGTCCGGGCCCAACGCGGCGCTGGACGCCGCCGGTCGCTTCCTGCTGGCCACCGATCTCTCCGGCCGCGTGAAGTGGTGCACGCCCAAGGCGCGCGCGCTGCTGGCGACCTGCTGGCCTGGCGATGCGATGTCGGTGGCCGAGATTCCCGCCCCGCTGTGGACGCGCATGCAGGCCCTGCGCCACGATCCCGGCGCCACCTGTACCCTGGAGCTGGGCGAAGTGCAGCTGGAGTGCGCGATGCTGAGCCCCATCGGCCCGGAGGAGCTGCTGTTCCGCGTCAGCGAGAAGCGCGCCGAAGAGGAGACCCAGCAGCTGCAGCGGCTGGGTCTGACCGCGCGCGAGGCCGAAGTGCTGCTGTGGCTGTCACGCGGCAAGGCCAACCGCGAGATCGGCCAGATCCTCGGCATCAGCCCCAGGACGGTCAACAAGCACCTGGAGCAGATCTTCGTCAAGCTGGGCGTGGAGAATCGCGCATCGGCTGCGGCGCGGGCGGTGCGCCTGCTGGCTGGCTGAGGCGGTCTTTTTCCCGCAGCATGCCGCGGTCGAGGATGAAGTCGATCACTGCATCCAGCCCCTGGCCGGTCTTCAGGTTGGTGAACACGAAGGGCCGCTCGCCGCGCATGCGCCGCGCGTCGCGGTCCATCACCTCCAGCGACGCGCCCACCAGGGGCGCCAGGTCGATCTTGTTGATGATCAGCAGGTCGGACTTCATGATGCCCGGCCCGCCCTTGCGCGGGATCTTGTCGCCGGCGGACACGTCGATCACGTAGAGCGTCAGGTCCGACAGCTCCGGGCTGAAGGTGGCGGCGAGGTTGTCGCCGCCGCTTTCCACGATGATGAGCTCCAGCCCGGGGAAGGCCTCCATCAGCTCGTCGATGGCGGCCAGGTTCATCGAAGCATCCTCGCGGATGGCGGTGTGCGGACAGCCGCCGGTCTCCACGCCGCGGATGCGATCAGGAGTCAGCGCCTGGCTGCGCACGAGGAACTCGGCGTCCTCGCGCGTGTAGATGTCATTGGTGACAACGGCCATGTTGAGCCGGTCGCGCAGTGCCTTGCACAGGCGGTCCACCAGCGCGGTCTTGCCGGAGCCCACCGGGCCGCCGACGCCGACGCGCAGCACATCAGGAGCATGCATTGCCGGGACTGTCCTCGTCGATGCACCGGGACGGTGCAGGCGCATGATGGGTGCCGGCGGTGGCCCACCGGAATACGTCATTCTCCCACCATCGCCCGGGCCCGCTCGATGAGCAGCGCGCGCTCGCGCAGGTTGCGGGCCATCCCGGCGGCGCGCTCGAATGCGGCTCGCGCCTCGTCGCGGCGCCCGAGGCTGGCGAGCAGGTCCGCCCGGACCGCAGGCAGCAGGTGGTAGCCGGCCAGCTGGCCGCCGGCCTCCAGCGCCTCAACCAGCGGCAGGGCGGCAGCTGCGCCCTGCGCACGGCTGACGGCCACGGCGCGGTTGAGCGCGACCACGGGGGAGGGCATCGCCGCCAGCAACGCGTCGTATGCCGCCACGATGGCCTGCCAGTCGGTGTCTTCCGCGCGGCGCGCGCGCGCATGGCAGGCGGCGATGGTGGCCTGCAGCTCGTAGGGACCGGCGGATCCGGGCAGGCGGCGGGCTGTTTCCAGCGACGCCAGGCCGTGGCCGATGAGCAGCCAGTCCCAGCGGCTGCGGTCCTGGTCCGGCAGCAGCACGGGCCGCCCCCCGGCATCGGTGCGCGCGCGCAGGCGCGAGGCCTGCAGCTCGAGCAATGCCGAGAGGGCATGTACCTCGCGCTCCCCGGGCATCAGACCGGCCAGCATGCGTGCCAGCCGCATGGCCTCCTCGCACAGCGCCGGGCGTATCCAGTCATCGCCCTGGGTGGCGGCGTAGCCCTCGTTGAAGATGAGGTAGATGGCCTCGAGCACAGCGGCGAGCCGCTCCTTCAGCTGTGCGCCGCGTGGCACCTGGAAGGGCACCCGGGCTTCCGACAACGCGCGCTTGGCACGCACGATGCGCTGCGCCACCGTGGGCTCGGACTGCAGGAACGCCCGGGCGATCTCGGTCGTGGTCAGGCCGGCGAGCAGCTTGAGCACCAGCGCCACCTGCGCTTGCCTGGGAAGCAGCGGGTGGCAGGCGGTGAAGATCAGGCGCAACAGGTCATCGTCGAGTTCCTCATCCGCGTCCTCGCTGCGATCGGGACTGAAGTGTTCGCCGCGCGCATCCACGTCCGCGCCCAGTTCCTGGTTGCGCTGGCGCTGCAGGGCGGCCTGGCGGATGCGATCCAGGGCCTTGTTCTTCGCCGTGGTCATCAGCCACGCCGCCGGGTTGTCCGGCATGCCGCGCGCGGGCCAGTGTTCCAGCGCAGCCACCAGCGCGTCCTGCGCGATGTCCTCGGCGAGGCCCACGTCGCGCACGATCCGCGCCACGGCGGCGACGATGCGGGCGGATTCGATGCGCCAGAGCGCATCGATGGTCCGGCGCACCTCGGCATCCATTCCCGCGCCTCCCTCAGGCCTTCGACATGGCGGCGCGGATGCGCTGCTCCTGGCTGGCCACTTCGGGCGTGTAGGCTTCGCCGAAATCCTCCGCCTCGAAGATGGGCCTGATCTCGATCTCGGAGTCCGTCGGCATGGGATTCGGACAGCGCTTTACCCATTCCACGGCCTCCTCCAGCGAGCGCACCTGCCAGATCCAGAAGCCGGCCACCAGCTCCCTGGTCTCGGCAAAGGGTCCGTCGATGACGGTGCGTTCGCGCCCCGAGAAGCGCACCCGCTTGCCGCGCGAGGAAGGATGCAGGCCGTCGCCGGCCAGCATGATGCCGGCCTTCACCAGCTCCTCGTTGAAGCGGCCCATGGCCAGCATCATCTCCTCGCTCGGCAGGCGACCCGCCTCCGAATCCTCCGTCGCCTTGACGATCACCATCACGCGCATGTTCGTTCTCCTCGGCAATTTGCATGACCGGGCGCGAATGCCGCGCCCGGGCGGTAACACGACGATCCAGGAGGGCGGTTTTCGACAATCCTGATCGGACCGCTACAATCGGGCAACCATGCGATACCTGCTGCTGGTCTACACCGATCCTGCGCTCATGGAGCAGCTCCCCGAGGAGCGCTTCATCGAGGAGATGCGGGGCTGCCTGCAGCATGCCGACGAACTCAGGAGCGAGGGCCGGCTGGTGGATGCCCAGCAGCTCGAACCGCCCGGGAAGGCCCGGACCGTGCGCACGCGCGGCGGTCACACCAGCATCACCGACGGCCCCTTTGCCGAGACCAAGGAAGTGCTCGCCGGCTTCAACCTGGTCGAGGCTGCCTCGATGGAGGAGGCCGTGCGCATGGCACAGCAGCTGCCCTGGGCGCGCTACGGCAGCATCGAGGTGCGCCCCGTCGGCGACATGGATGCCATGCGGCGTCGGGTCGGGGCCTGAACGGACGGTCTGGCCGTAGTCGGACACGGATCGACAGGACACCAACGCCTGCCCGGTCGTTCCGGGGAAGTCGAGGCAGGTGCTGACGCTGGCCATCGGCTGCTCCTTGCAGGGGAAACGGGGCAGCGCTGCCCCTGGCCTCGACGGGCGGGAGAGGCCGTTCTCGACACGCACGACGGTCCGCTGGAACTTTTCTCCGGGGCCGCGTTCTTAACTGGTATATGAAATACCTATTCAGAATGGCGGGCGGGGCCGCGCTTCTGGCCCTGGCGGGGGTGGCGTTGGCGAACCCGGCGAAACTGCCGACTTCGACGCGCTATGACATTGAATATCCTGGGGTTGCGTACTCCGAGGCGGCGACCGAGAACCGCATCTACCGGCTGCACAAGGACCTGGAGAGCGGCAAGGTCAAGCTGGAGTGGGAGCCGCGTTTCGGCTACCTGCTGTCGCTGCTGAAGGCGCTCGAGATCGACGTGTCCTCCCAGGTGCTGGTGTTCTCTCGCACCAGCCTGCAGATCGAGCACATCTCTCCGCAGACCCCCCGGGCGGTGTTCTTCAACGATGACACCTACGTGGGCTTCGTGCAGAACAGCCCGCTGATCGAGCTGACCGCCATGGACGCCGACAAGGGCGCGGTGTTCTACGGCTTCGAGAACCGGCGCGAGTTCGAGCCGGAGTTCACCCGCGAGGGTGGCCGCTGCCTGACCTGCCATGACACCTTCTCGATGGGCGGCGGCGGCGTGCCGCGCGTGATGGTGCTGTCCTCGCCGGTGGACCATCCCTCTGACCAGCGCAATCTCACTGCCGGCACGGACGTGGATGACTCCACGCCGTTCTCGGTGCGATGGGGCGGCTGGTACGTCACCGGCAACACGGGCAGTCGCACGCACCTCGGCAACCTTGCGCTGAGCGAGGGCCGTGGCGGGCAGAAGCTGCGCGAGCTGGCGGGCCGCGCCCACAACATCGAGACCCTGGATGAGTACTTCGATACCAGCCGCTATCCCTCGAACAAGAGCGACGTGGTGGCGCTGACCGTGCTCGAGCACCAGACCCGGCTGCACAATGCCATCACGCGCGTGGACTTCAAGGTGCGTACCGTGCTCGAGCGTGAGGACAAGGGCGCTGCGTCGAGCGGAGCCCTGCGCAGCTGGTCGGATATCGCGCCCACGGATGACAAGCGGCTGAGGCAGATGATGGAACCGCTGGTGCGCTACCTGTTCCTCGCCGACGCGGCCCCCTTCGAGGACCGCATGGTGGGCAGCAGCGGCTTCACCGAATATTTCCAGTCCCTGGGGCCGAAGGACCGCAAGGGCCGCAGCCTGCGCGAGCTGGACCTGCAGACGCGGCTGTTCAAGTATCCGCTGAGCTACACCATCTATTCCGAGCAGTTCGACTCGCTGCCGGACTATGCGCGCGACTACATCGAATCGCGCATCGTCGAGGTGCTCAAGGGCGAGGACACCACCGGCCTGTCGGAGAAGCTCACGCCCGAACAGCGCAAGGTGATCACGGAGATCCTGATCGACACCAAGCCCTCGATCGCGGCCCGGCTGAAGAAATGAAACTCACCCTGTACACCGACTACGGCCTGCGCACGCTGATTGCGCTGGCCGTGGCGCCGGACCGGCGGCACACCGTGACCGGGATCAGTGCCGCCTTCGGCATTTCGCGCAACCACCTGGTGAAGGTGGTGGCGCGGCTGGCAGACCTCGGCTACGTCGAGACCACCCGCGGCAAGGGCGGCGGCATGCGCCTGGCGCGGGCGCCGGAGCAGATCCGGGTGGGCAGGGTGGTCCGGGAGCTGGAAAGCGGCCTTGGCGTGGTCGCCTGCCTGGGTGATGACGGCGACGGCTGCGTGATCAGCCCGGTCTGCCGGCTCAAGGGCCTGTTCGAGGAAGCCACGCAGGCGTTCCTGGAGGCGCTCGACGGGCACACGCTGGACGAGCTGGTGAAGCCGCGCGCGTCGATGGCGCGATTGCTCGGGATCCCGGTGGTGGTCGAAGCTGCGCCGCAGCCGGCAATTCCGGCCGTGCCGGCCGTCAGAAAAGCGAAGGCTGTTCCGGCGGGTAGGTAATCGAGGTGCCATCGACACGGGCAAACGACGTGAGTCCGTGGGGTCGATGGCTGGTCGCTGAAAGGATTTCGATGACCGGAATTCCCCGGACCACCAAGGCATCAGCCACCAGGGACCGATGGCATCTCCAGGGAACGGCCTCGGCGCACATGATCGCCGTCCGGGCCTTCCGGGACAGCTCGATCAGCTCGGCAATGGCCTTTGGGAACGCTGGCGTCTGCATGTAATCCGCGTAGCCGCGGAAGCTGTCGTTGACCCAGCCGGTGTTGGGCGAATCCTTGCGCGGATGGCGCAAACCGCCCAGGGATCGCATCGGGACGTAGGCAATGCCGGCACGGCGCAGGCTCGCGGCCAGGGCATCGGCATTGAACTGCGGGTTGCGACGCGAGCGTGGCACGGTGCGGACGTCGACCAGCTGCAGGATGTCGTAGGCGCGCAGCAGCTCGATGAAGTCATCGATGGGCAGCGTGGAATGTCCCACGGTGAAGATCGTGTCGTGGGTCCAGGCGGAGCCTGTTGAGGGTTGCCGGGCCATGTCGTGGCCATTGTGGCCGCTGAAGGCAACGAAGGGGTCCAGGCATCGACCAGGGAACAGCCCGGCGGGCTGATGGCGGGGTCTGGAACGCCGATGCGCCCAGCCACCCCTCCTTCCTTTGACATAATATACATT
>CAYVZE010000027.1:0-32775 GCA_964455685.1 uncultured Steroidobacteraceae bacterium | reverse complement strand
CGTCGAGCGCGTGATGTACGCGATGGACTACCCGTACCAGTACGTTCCCGAGGAAGTCGCGATCTGCGACGCCATGACCATTCCCGCTGCCGACAAGCAGGCCTTCTTCGAGGGCAATGCGCGGCGCGTGTTCAAGCTGTAAGGAGAAAACGATGAGCAAGCACGTCTGCGTGCGCGAGATTCCCCGTCCGGATGCCGAGGTCTGCAAGGCCCTGGCCGGATACGGCGTTGCCACGGTGCACGAGGCGCAGGGCCGCACGGGCCTGCTGGCGCCGTACATGCGGCCGATCTACGCGGGCAAGTCCATCGCCGGCCCGGCGGTGACCGTGTCCTCGCCCCCGGGAGACAACTGGATGATCCACGTGGCCGTGGAGGTCTGCAAACCCGGCGACATCCTGGTGGTAGCGCCCACCTCCCCCTGCAGCGACGGCTACTTCGGCGACCTGCTGGCCACTTCGCTGAAGGCCCGCGGCGTGCAGGCGCTGGTCATCGACGCCGGCGTGCGCGACGTGGCCACGCTCAAGGAGATGGACTTCCCGGTGTGGAGCAAGTGCATCTACGCCCAGGGCACCATCAAGGCCAGCCTGGGCTCGGTGAACGTGCCGGTGATCTGCGCCGCGCAGGTGATCAACCCGGGCGACGTGATCGTCGCCGATGATGACGGCGTGTGCGTGGTCCGCCGCGAGGAGGCGCCGAAGGTGGCCGAGGCCGCCGCCCGGCGCGTCGCCAACGAGGAAGAGAAGCGCAAGCGCCTCGCCGCCGGCGAGCTCGGCATGGACATCTACAAGTTCCGCGAGAAGCTGGCGGAACTGGGCCTGAAGTACATCTGAAGGCCCGCGGCCCGGGCCTGCGCCCGGGCCGCTCCCGCCGCATCACGCGGTGGTGTGCACCGTCATCAGCAACGAGACGGGATTGAGTGTGCTGTGCTGCCGGGCCTCGGTGCCCAGCGCCTGCACTTCCGGCCTGGCCAGCGCCGCGTCATAGGCCGCCGGATCCTTCACGTAGAGGTGGATGGTGCCGGTCACCAGCGGCTTGCCGCCGCCCTGCGCCAGCTCGCCCCGCACCACCTCGGCGCGCCGGATCGCATCCGCGCCATAGGTCTCTATCAGCTTCGGCAGGTAGCTGCGGCCGAAGTAATCCGCGTCCCACTTCGCCTGGCCGGCGGCGGCGGCATCCTGCGGTGCAAAGAAGTAATTCGATACCACGGTGCTGCCACCGATGATGCGGCCGGCGGCCTCGCCCGCCTGCCCTTCGAGCACGTCGAACTGCACCATGGGGGCGCTGCGCGTGATGGTGGCCATGTCGGCGGCCAGTTCGCGCGCGGAAGCCTGGTTGCGGTTGATGAACTCGCCGATGTCGCCGAGCCACATGCTCACAGCCGCCAGCAGCGGCGCAGCCTGCTGCGGCTGTCCGTCCATCGCCGGCGGAGGCGGAGGCGCCACGCGCAGCTCCACGCGCTCGACGGCCGGCCCGTAGGCCTGCTTGAGCTTCGGCACGTGCCGGTCGCGGAAGGCATCTGCATCGAAGCCCAGCCCCTCGCCCGAGGGGTAGATCATGTTCAGGCACACCTTCTGCGCCGGCGCGGCCTGGGCGGCCCGAGCGAGGTGCGGCAGCGCCGCCATCACGCTGCCGAAGGTGGCGGCACGTCCCAGGCCCAGCAAGAGCGCGCGCCTTGCAATCAGGTTCGTCATTGTCAGGACTCTCCTCAGGCCACCGCGTTCACGCGCATGTCGGCAAGCAGCGGGACCATGATGTTGGTGAACTTGCCCGCGTCCTTCTGCATCTCGCCGAAGACACTGGTCGCCTTGCCGTCCCAGGCATTGCGGTCGCGGATGACCAGGTGGTAGGCCGCGACGTTGGCGGCCTTCTCGCCGCCCTGGTCCTGGCCCTGCGTGGCCTCCACGCGGCGCACGATGTTCGAGCCGTACAGCGCGTACATCTTCGGCAGGAAGGCCTCGATGAAGTAGCGCGCATCGAAGCTGGCCTCGGCGGGCTGCCCGCGCGCCGGGATCGACGACGGGTAGAACACCGAGAACACATGGTCGTTCTGCGACACGCTGTCGCGGGCCTCGCCCAGTTCCAGCGCCACGCGGTCCACCTGCACCAGGCGGTTGCCGCGCGAGACGCCATCGAGGTCCTGGTTGATGCGCCCGGCATTGGCCGCAAGGCGCTGGCTGAAGCCGGCCACGTCACGGATCCACAGCGAGACCGACGCCAGTATCGCCGGCGGCACGCCCATCGCCGCGCCGGCGGTGGTGCGCACCTCGATGCGCTCCACGCTGTCGGCATAGACCTCGCGCAGCAGCGGCAGGTGGCGCTTGATGTACTTGTCGGTTTCGAACTTCGCGCGCGCGCCGCTCATGAACAGCATGGTCATGCACAGCGCCGCCGGCGGTGGCGCCGCGTCCTGGGCACGCGCCACGCCCAGCAACATCTGGCCCGCTGCAGTGCCCGCCAGCGCATACCCCGCCCCGGCGAGCCAGGACCGCCTCGAAATGCTTGCCTTCATTGGATTCCCCTTTTGCCTTGTTCGAAGGGCACGCATCCTGGCGAGGCCCGGTTTTTTGTGGCGCGGGAGAATAACCATCCCGCGCCGCAAATGCACGGGATGTGAGTTCGGTTAACGCATTACTGCAGGCGAATTTCCGGAAACGCCGGCAAGGCCGAGGATGAAGGCCCATTGCTCGGCAACTTCCAGGAGCTGGCGGAAGCGTCCCGACTTGCCGCCATGCCCCGCTTCCATGTTGGTGCGCAGGACCAGCGGATTCTGGTCGGTCTTCATCGCGCGCAGCTTCGCCACCCACTTGGCGGGCTCGAAGTACTGCACCTGGCTGTCCCACAGGCCGGTGCCGACGTACATGGCGGGATAGGCCTTGCGCTCCACGTTGTCGTAAGGCGAATAACCGAGCATGTAGTCGTAGTACGCCTTCTCGCGCGGGTCACCCCATTCGTCATACTCGTTGGTGGTGAGCGGGATGCTCTCGTCCAGCATGGTGGTGACGATGTCGACGAAGGGCACCAGCGCGACCAGGCCGCGGTAATCCCCGGGTGCCATGTTCGCGACCGCACCCATCAGCAGGCCGCCCGCGCTGCCGCCGCGGGCGAACACCCGGTTTCGATCCGCGTAGCCCGTCGCCACCAGGTGGCGGGTCACGTCGATGAAGTCGTTGAAGGTGTTGCGCTTGTTCAGCAGCTTGCCTGCCTCGTACCAGCGGCGGCCCATCTCCTGCCCGCCGCGGATGTGGGCGATGGCATAGACAAAGCCGCGGTCGAGCAGCGACAGCACCGGGATCGAGAAGCGCGGGTCGCTGGAGATGCCGTAGGAACCATAGGCGTACTGCAGCAGCGGCGCGCTGCCGTCGCGGCGGAACAGATCGCGCCGGTACACCAGCGACACCGGCACGCGCGCCCCGTCGCGCGCTGGCACCCACAGCAGCTCGGTGGCGTACTGGTCGGGGCTGAAGTCGCCCAGCACCGGCTCCCGCTTGAGCAGCGTGCGCTCGCCCGTGGCCACGTCGAAGTCGTATGTGGTCACCGGCGTGGTCAGCGAGGTGTACAGGTAGCGCACCTTGGCGGTGTCGATCCCGGGATTGTGGCCGAGCTGGATGGAATACGAGGACTCGTCCGCCCCGATCAGGAACTCGCGCCCGCCCTGCCAGTCGCGGATGCGCACGTTCAGCAGGCCGCCGGAGCGTTCCTCCACCGCGAGGAAGCCCCGGAACACGTCGAAGCCCTCGATGAAGGCGTCGTCGCGGTGCGCCACCAGCTCGCGCCAGCGCTCGCGGTGCGGCAGGTCCTCCTCGCGCGCCTCGACGATGCGGAAGTTCTTCGCCTGCCAGTTGGTGAGCAGGATCCAGCGGCCATCCAGGTGCTCGGCCTGGTATTCGTGGTCACGCTCGCGCGGCAGCAGCACGCGGAACGCGAGCGAGGGGTCATCGGCGGCGGCGACCCGGTACTCGGTGGACACCGTGGAGGAAGACACGATCAGCAGGTAGCGGTCGTCCTTGGTGCGGCCCACGCCGGTGTAGAACGCGTCGTCCTCCTGCGTGTACACGCGCACGTCGGTGGACGGGTCACTGCCCAGCACATGCCGGCAGACCGTGTCCCCCAGCAGGGTCACCGGGTCCTTGGCCACGTACAGCAGCGTGCGACTGTCGGCGGCCCACACCACGCCCGGCTCCACGTTGGGGATGGCGTCCGGCAGCATCTCGCCGGTGGTGAGGTCCTTCACCCGCAGCGTGAACTGGCGGCGGCCCACCGTGTCCTCGGTGAAGGCCAGCAGGCGGTTGTCCGGGCTCACGTCCCAGGCGCCCACCTGGTAGAAATCGTGCTGCGCGGCCAGCGCACTGACGTCGAGCAGGATTTCCTCGGGCGCCTCCATGCTGCCCTTGCGGCGCGCATGGATGGGATAGTTGGCGCCGGTCTCGTAGCGCCAGTAGTACCAGTAGCCGTTCCTGTGCCAGGGCACGCTGGCGTCATCCTGGCGGATGCGACCGATGATCTCCTGGTAGATCTGCTCCTGCAGCGGCTTCAGCGGCGCCAGCACCGCGTCGGTCCACGCGTTCTCGGCCTCGAGGTACGCCAGTACCTCGGGGTCGGAACGCGTGTCATCGCGCAGCCAGTAGTACGGATCCTCGCGCGTGCCGTTCGGGGACTCGACCCGGTGGGGCCGCACGGCCGCCACCGGTGGCTGCGCCGGGGTGCTCATCCCGCCAGGCGGGCGAGGCGCGCCTTCAGGCGCGGGTACACCCGGTAGGCGTTCTCCTCGAAGATCTTCCGGCGGTCGGCATCCGAGATCGCCGCGGCGTCGATGTAGCGCTTGGTGTCGTCGTAGTTGAAGCCCGTGGTCGGGTCCACGCCGCGCACGGCGCCCACCATCTCCGATCCGAACAGGATGTTCTCCACCGGGATCACCTTCAGCAGCAGGTCGATGCCGGGCTGGTGGTACACGCAGGTGTCGAAGAACACGTTCTTCAGCAGGTGCGTGTCGAGCGGCGGGCGCTTCATGTCCTGTGCCAGGCCGCGGTAGCGGCCCCAGTGGTAGGGCACCGCGCCGCCGCCGTGCGGGATGATCAGCCTGAGGTTCGGGAAGTCGGAGAACAGGTCACCCTGGATCAGCTGCATGAACGCCGTGGTATCGGCATTGATGTAGTGCGCGCCGGTGGTGTGGAAGGCCGGGTTGCAGGAGCCGGAGACGTGGATCATGGCCGGCATGTCCAGCTCGCACAGCTTCTCGTAGATCGGGTACCAGTAGCGGTCGGTCAGCGGCGGCGAGTTCCAGTGGCCGCCCGAGGGGTCGGGCGTGAGGTTGGCGCCGATGAAGCCCATGTCGGCGCAGCGCTGCAGTTCCTTGACGCTGGCCTCGAGCGAGCAGCCCGGCGACTGCGGCAGCATGCACACGCCGACGAAGTTCTTCGGGTACAGGTCGACCACGCGCGCGATCAGGTCGTTCTGGATCTGCGACCACTCGATGCTGGTGGCTTCGGTGCCGATGTGGTGCCCCATGGTGGAGGCACGCGGCGAGAAGATGGTGAGGTCCGAGCCGCGCTCGCGCTGCAGCTTCAGCTGTGCCTTCTCCAGGCTCTCGCGGATGGCGTCGTCACTGACCTTCAGCGACTCGCGCGAGGGAGCCTGCACTGGGTCCTTCAGCGCGGCCTTCTGGGCCTCGCGGAAGTCGACGAAGGGTTGGGGAGCGGTGGTGTAGTGGCCGTGACAGTCGATGATCATCGCAAGCGCCCGTTGTTCGTGTTTTCGGGAAAAGTCGAGCCGCGGATGATACCCCACCCCCGCCGCCGGGGGGTGAACCCCTCCCCTTTGGGCCCCGATGCGGTAAGGTTCGCCGCCTATGGAAAACATTACCTCCCCTGCTTCCGCGAAGCGGCCCGTGGGCCAGGGCCCGGCCGCCGTTTCACCCATCGGATTCGGCTGCATGGGCCTGGTCGGCTGGTACGGCCAGCGCGACGACGACGAGGCCCGGGCCACCCTGCTGGCCGCCGTCGAGGCCGGCGTGGACCACTACGACACCGCCGCCAGCTACCAGCTCGGCGAGAACGAGAAATTCGTCGGCTCGGTGCTGGCTCCCTTCCGCCAGAAGCTGTTCATCGCCACCAAGTGCGGCCTGTCCAGGAGCCCCGACGGCGGCGCGCTGGTGGACAACCGCCCCGAGACCATCCGCGCCTCCTGCGACGCCAGCCTGAAGCGGCTGGGCACGGACTGGATCGACCTGTTCTACCTGCACCGCATCGACAAGACCGTGCCCATCGAGGAATCCGTGGGCACGCTGGCCGAGCTGGTGAAGGCCGGCAAGATCCGCTACGCGGGCCTGTCGGAGTGCAGCGAGGCCACGCTGCGGCGCGCCTGCAAGGTGATGCCGGTGGCCGCGGTGCAGAGCGAGTACTCGATCTGGTCGCGCGACCCCGAGGACGGGGTGCTCAAGGCCTGCCAGGAGCTGGGCGTGACCTTCGTGTCCTACAGCCCGCTGGGCCGCGGCTTCCTGGCCGGCAACTTCAGCAAGGCCGGCGAACTGCCCGAAGGCGACCACCGCCGCAACCACCCGCGCTTCCAGGAGGAAGCCGCGGACAACAACCGCCGGCTGGTGGAGGCCATCCGCGAGATCGGCGCCGGCATGGGCGCCACGCCGGCGCAGGTGGCCATTGCCTGGGTGCTGTCGCGTTCGCCGCGGGTGGTGACCATTCCGGGCATGAAGTCCCGCAGGCACCTGGCCGACAACCTGGGCGCAGCGGCCGTCCGCCTGACCGAGGCACAGGTCTCGCGCCTGGACGAGCTGGCGAAGCTGGTGATCGGTGACCGGCATCCGCCGGCGATGATGAAGATCCTGGACCGCTGAAGGCGGGCCGGAAGGGCCCGGAAAGACAAAGGGGCTGCCGGTGACGGCAGCCCCTTTTTCCCATGCCTTGCGGCCAGTGCCTTACAGCAGCGACTTCTCGATCTTGTCGAGCGTGCGGTAGGCGGGCAGCACCTGCTGCACGCTGGCGTTGGGCTGGCGGCCTTCCTTGATCGCGGCGAAGAACTCGCGGTCCTGCAGCTCGATGCCGTTCATCGACACGTCGACATTGGACACGTCGATCTGCTCGTTCTTGCCGTTGAACAGGTCGTCGTAGCGGCAGATATAGGTGCCGTTGTCGCAGATGTAGCGGAAGAACGTGCCCAGCGGGCCGTCGTTGTTGAACGACAGCGACAGCGTGCAGATGGCGCCCGAGGGCACCTTCATCTGGATGCTCATGTCCATCGCAATGCCCAGCTCGGGATGGAACGGGCCCTGCACGCCGCGGGCGACCGAGGCTTCCTCGCCGGTCTGGTACTGGAACAGGTCGACCGTATGCGCGGCGTGGTGCCACAGCAGGTGGTCGGTCCAGGAACGCGGCTTGCCCAGCGCGTTCATGTTGGTGCGCCGGAAGAAGTACGTCTGCACGTCCATCTGCTGGATCTTCAGCTCGCCGGCGAGGATCTTCTTGCGGATCCACTGGTGGCTGGGATTGAAGCGGCGGGTGTGGCCGCACATGGCGACCAGGCCGGTCTTCTCGGCCGTGCGCACCACGGCCTCGGCGTCGGCCAGGTTGTCGGCCAGCGGGATCTCCACCTGCACGTGCTTGCCGGCCTCCATGCACTGGATGGCCTGGCGGGCGTGCATCTGGGTGGGCGTGGCCAGGATCATGGCCTCCAGGCCGGGCTGCTTCAGGCTCTCGGCAAGGTCGCCCGTGTAGTGCGGGATGCCGAATTTCTCGGCCACTTCGCGGGTGGATTCCTGGTTGCCGCCGGTGAGGGTGATGACCTCGATGCCGGGGATGTTGCGAATCGCCTCCAGGTGCTTGACACCGAAAGCGCCCTGACCTGCAAGTCCTATCTTCATGTGGTGAACCTCGAACGTTGAACGGGTATCTTACCCGACCATGATCGATTTCGACGCCCCCTACCGCCTGCTCATCGACGGCCGGCTGGTCGAAACCGCCGCCTCGCTCCAGGTCGTCAACCCCGCCACCGGCGACGTGTTCGCCCGCTGCCCCTGCGCCGGCCCCGCCGAGCTGGATGCGGCCGTGGCGGCCGCGCGGCGCGCCTTCCCGGCCTGGCGCGACCTGTCCTTCCAGGAGCGCGCCGGCTACGTCGCCCGCATCGCCGAGGCGCTGGAGGCACACAAGGAGCCGCTGGCGCGCCTGCTCACGCAGGAGCAGGGCAAGCCGCTGTCCCAGTCCCGCGACGAGATCACGCGGGCCGGCACCCTGTCGGTGGGCATGACGAAGATCCGCATCGAGCCGGAGCTGATCCAGGACAACGAGCAGCGCCGCATCGAGCTGCGCTTCAGGCCGCTGGGCGTGGCCGGCATCATCACGCCCTGGAACGCGCCGGTGAACCTGGCGGCGGGCCCGCTGACCTCCGCGCTCTACACCGGCAACTGCGCCATCATCAAGCCCTCGCCGTTCACGCCGCTGACCACCCTGCGCATCGGCGAGATCATCCGCGGCATCGTGCCGCCCGGCGTGGTCAGCGTGCTGGCTGGCGGCGATGAGCTGGGCGCGCTGCTCACCGCCCACCCGGGCATCGACAAGATCTCCTTCACCGGCTCGGTGGCCACCGGCAAGAAGGTCATGGCCGCCGCCGCCGGCACGCTCAAGCGCGTAACGCTGGAGCTGGGCGGCAACGACGCCGCCATCGTGCTGCCCGACGTGGACGTGGCCGACGTGGCGAAGAAGCTGTTCTTCGCCGCCACTGTGAACAGCGGCCAGGTGTGCATGGCGGTCAAGCGCATCTATGCGCACGAGGACATCTACGACGCGCTGTGCGCGGCGCTGGCCGAGGAAGCGCGCAAGGCGCGCGTGGGCGACGGGCTGGATCCCCAGACCACGCTGGGCCCGATCCAGAACCGCCGCCAGTACGAGCGCGTGTGCGAGCTCAAGGCCGACGCGCTTGGCCATGGGCAGGCCGCCGAGGGCGCCGCGCCGGGCGGCAAGGGCTACTTCGTCGCACCCACCGTGGTCACCGGCCTGTCCGAGGCCGACCGGCTGGTGGCCGAGGAGCAGTTCGGGCCGGTGTTCCCGGTGCTGAAGTTCCGCGACGTGGAGGAAGCCATCCGCCGCGCCAACGACACGCGCTTCGGCCTGTCGGGTTCGGTGTGGAGCCGCGACCTCCAGCGCGCCGCGCAGATCGCCGCGCGGCTGGAAGTGGGCACGGCCTGGGTCAACCAGCACCGCCACACCGACGCCAACGTACCCTTCGGCGGCGCCAAGGAATCCGGCATCGGCCGCACCTATTCGCGGCGCGGACTCGAGGCCTACATGGAGCCCCAGGTCATCAGCATCCTCAAGTCCTGAGGCATCGCTGACTGCTTCAACCATTGATTGGGCGCGCCCGGCGACGGGTGTAGGCTTCGGCCAATGAGATCCGTGTTCCGCCAGCGCCTGCTGGCCTCGATGGCGTCGCTGGCGCTGCTGGCGGTCGCCGCCTGCGCGGGAAGCTCCGGCACCGTGCCGGCCACCCGGCAGGACCCCGCCCCCTGGCGCCTGTCCGGCCAGGCCATGGTGGCCGCCGCGGACCGCCGTGCGGTCGAGGCGGGCCTGGAGGCGCTGCGCCAGGGCGGCAGCGCGGTGGACGCCGCCATCGCCGTGCACGCCGTGCTGGGCCTGGTGGAGCCGCAGAGCTCGGGCCTGGGCGGGGGCGGCTACATGGTGGTGTACGACCGCCGCAGCGGCCGCACCATCGTCTTCGACGGCCGGGAGACCGCGCCCGCCGCGGCCACCGCCGGCTACTTCACCGTCAACGGCCGGGAGCTGGGTTTCCTGGAGGCCGTCCAGTCCGGCCGCTCGGTGGGCGTGCCGGGGGCCATCGCACTGTACAAGGCGGCCCACGAGCGCTTCGGGCGCCGGCCCTGGGCGAGCAACTTCGAGGCCGCGATCCGGCTGGCCGAGGAAGGCTTCATCGTCTCCCCGCGGCTTGCGGCCTCGCTGGGGCCGCGCCTGCAGAACGGGCCGCTGGGCACCCAGCCTGCCACCGCGGCGTACTTCTTCCCCGGCGGCCGTCCGCTGGCCGTGGGCGACCGCCGCGACAATCCCGAATACGCGGCGACGCTGCGGCGCGTGGCTGCCGAGGGCCCGGCGGCCTTCTACACCGGCCGCATCGCCGAGGACATCGTGGCCGCGGTGCGCGCCGGCGACGTGCCCGGCGAGATGACGCTGGAGGACCTCGCCCGCTACCGCGTGCTGGAGAAGCCGGCCCTGTGCGGTCCGTTCCGCGTGTACCTCATCTGCTCGGCGCCCCCCTCCTCCTCCGGCGGCGTGGCCATGAACCAGGTGATGTCGCTGTACGACGCGATCACGCGCCGCTCCGGCGCCGCTTCGCCCGCCGAGAAGCTGCGCGACTTCGTGCTGGCCGAACAGCTCGGCTACGCCGACCGCGACCACTACGTGGCCGATCCGGACCATGTGCCCGTGCCCGTGCAGGACCTGCTCGACCCGCGCTACATCGAGCACCGCGCCGGCAGCGGCTTGCGGCCAGGCGACGCGCCGCAGCCCGGCGACCCCGGCGCGCTGCTGCACGGCAAGCCGGTGATCGACCTGTGGGGACGCGCGGCCGAGGTCGACCGCCCGGGGACCACGCACCTGTCCATCGTCGACTTCGAGGGCAACGCAGTGTCGTTCACGGCCACCGTGGAAGGCGCCTTCGGCTCCTCGCGCTGGACCCATGGCTTCGTGCTGAACAACCAGCTCACGGACTTCACCCGCCCCGCCACGCTCAACGGCAAGCCCGTGGCCAACGCGCCCGGCGCGGGCAAGCGACCGCGTTCCTCGATGTCACCCACCATCGTCTTCGACGCCGGCGGCGACGTATTCATGGTCACCGGATCGCCCGGCGGCAATTCCATCATCGGCTACGTGGCCAAGTCGCTGGTGGCCGTGCTCGACTGGGGCGCCTCGGCGCAGCAGGCCGCCGACCTGCCCAACATCGTGGCGCGCGGTCGCGTGGTCAGCATCGAGACGGCGAACGAGACCGGCCGTGAATGGTCCAAGACACTGGCGGAGGCCGGATTCCAGTTGCGCGAAGTGGCCGGCGAGAACTCCGGCCTGAACATCATCGTGGCCCGGCCCGACCGCCTGGAGGGCGCCTCGGACCCGCGCCGCGAAGGCGTGGCGCTGTCGATCCGGCGCTAGGGGTCGTGCTTCTTGCGCCGAGCCACTGCGGCGCGGATCAGCAACATGGCCGTGATCGGCGCGGACATCACGATGAACACCGTGATCAGGATCTCGTGGATCACCGGCCGCCCCAGCATGCCGGAGGACACCAGCATCGAGGCGATCAGCACCGAGCCGGCGCCCAGGGTGTTGCCCATGGCCGGCGGGTGCATGCGGGCGAAGAAGTCCGGCAGCCGCAGCAGGCCGAGCGCGCCGATCAGCGTCAGCGTGCCGCCGATGAACAGCAGCACGGCGGCCGGCAGCGCGGCCCAGGCCGGTACATCCAGTCCGTTCATGGCTCGATCACCTCCCCGCGCAGCAGGAACTTGGCCAGCGCGATGCTGCTGACGAAGCCGAACAGCGCGATCAGCAGCGCCATGTCGAAGTAGACGCCCGAGTGCGAGCGGATGCCCAGCATCAGCAGCGTCAGCATGCCGTTGATGTACATGGTGTCGAAGGCCAGCACGCGGTCCTGCGCCGAGGGCCCCAGGAACAGTCGCACCAGCGACAGCACCATTGCCAGCACGAAGCACAGCGCCGCGTACAGCGAGGCGGTGTCGAGTACCTGGTCAATCATTCGAAGATCCTCACCAGCCGCCGCTCGTAGCGTTGCTGCACCAGCCTGATCCAGTACCGGGCATCCACCAGGTCGAGCACGTGCAGGCGCAGCGTGCCGCCGTCCTGCGAGAGCCCCACCCATACCGTGCCGGGCGTGCAGGTGATGATCATCGCCAGCACCGCCAGGCCGTGCGGGTCGCGCAATTTCAGCGGGATGTCGACGAAGTCGGTATTGATGCACCGCTTGCCGTTCAGGCCCAGTACGATCCGTGCCACGCCGATGTTGGAGCGGATGATGTCGTAGAGCACCAGGAAGCCCAGCTCCACGGCCACGTCGAGCCGCCGCAGCCGTGCGCGCAGCGGCCGCAGCGTCGAGCCCGCCCAGGACAGCGCGGCGCCGAGCAGCGCGCCCAGCAGGATGTGCCCCGGCGAGATGCTCTGGTTCAGCAGCAGCCACAGCAGCGTCAGCCCCAGCACCAGGGTCGGCGAGATGCTGCGCGTGAAATGGCGGATCATGGCGCTTCTCCCGTCTGGCGGCCGCCATCCCGTTCAGCCAGCACCACCCGGATGTAGGTGTCCGGCTGGTGCAGCGAGCGCGCCGCGGAGGCCAGGTAGCTGGTCACCGGGCCGGTCCACACGGCCAGCGCCATGCACACCACCACCAGCAGCGCCACCGGCGCGGCCTCGAGCACGCGCAGGCGCGGCGTGACCCGCGCTGCGCCCCAGAAAAGGCGCATGCCCACGCGCGAGAGGCCGATGATGGCCGTGAGGCCCGACAGCAGCACCGCCGCGCACAGCAGCCACACCTTGGCATCACCGCCCTGCGGCACCGACTTCACCGCTGCCGACAGCACCGCGAACTTGCCCACGAAGCCGGGCAGCGGCGGCATGCCCGCCACCAGCAGCACGCAGCAGACGAACATCAGGCCGAGGAAGGCCATGGTCGCCGGGATGGGAATGCCGATCTCCTCGTCGTCGTCGCGGTACACCGACGGCGCCTTGATGCCGTAGCCCACGTAGATGGGCTGGCTCTGCGCGGTCATGTCCTCGTCCACGTCGGTGGACGGGTCGGTGATGCGCGTGCGGTCGGTCATGCCCGTAAGCATGAAGAACGCGGCCGAGGTGAGCACCGAGACCACCATGTAGTACATCACCGGCGCGGTGAGCGAATCCTGCTGCAGGCCCAGCGCCGCCAGCAGGATGCCCATCGAGGCCAGCACCGAATAGGCCACCAGCCGCGCCAGGTGCTTGGCGCCCAGCATGGCGATCGAGCCGGTCACCAGCGTGGCAAGGCCGAGGTAGAACAGCGCCTCGCCCAGCCGCTCGTCGGCCTTGAGGATGGTGCCCACGCGCAGGATGGCGTACAGGCCCACCTTGGTCATCATCGCGAACGCCGCCGCCACCGGCGCGCTGGAGAGCGAATAAGCCCCGGGCAGCCAGAAATTCAGCGGCCAGCTGGCGGCCTTGATCAGGAAAGCCACGCCCAGCACTGCCGCGCCGGCATCGAACAGCGCCCGGTCGGCCTGTGACAGCGCCGCCACGCGCCCGGCCAGGTCGGCCATGTTCAGCGTGCCGGCCACGCCGTAGATCAGCGCCACGCCCACCAGGAACAGCACCGAGGCGGCCAGGTTCACCACGATGTAGTGCATGCCGGCCTTCACCCGCGGGCCGGTGCCGCCCTTGAGCACCAGGCCGTAGGAAGCGGCCAGCATCACTTCGAAGAACACGAACAGGTTGAACAGGTCGCCGGTGAGGAAGGCGCCGTTCAGCCCCATGGTCAGCAGCTGGAACAGCGAGTGGAAGGGCTGCCCCGGCCGGTCCCAGCGCGAGATGGCATAGACCATCGTGGTCACCGACACGATGCCGCCCAGCGTCACCATCACCGCCGAGACGCGGTCGACCACCAGCACGATGCCGAAGGGCGCCATCCAGTTGCCGATGGCGTACACGCCGATGCCGTCCTGCCAGATGAAGGACGCGGCATCGGAGGTCAGGAACAGCAGCACGCAGCCCACCGCCAGCTGGACCACCACCGAGCCCAGTGCCAGGCTGATGCGCGCGGTGCGGCGCGCCTCCTGCAGGAACAGCATGGCTGCCGCCGCGAACAGCGGCACCAGGATGGGCAGCACGACGATGTGGCGCAGCAGGAACTGCATCAGGGCGGCTCCCTGCCGTCGACGTGGTCGGTGCCGGTGAGGCCGCGCAGCGCCAGCAGCACCACCAGGAACAGCGCCGTGGTGGCGAAGCCGATCACGATGGCGGTCAGCACCAGCGCCTGCGGCACCGGGTCGGCATACAGCGCCGGGTCAACCGAGTTGGTGTCCTCGATCACCGGCGCCTTGTGCAGCGCCAGCCGGCCCATGCCGAAGATGAAGATGTTGGTGGCGTAGGACAGCAGCGTCAGCCCCATCAGCACCTGGAAGGTGCGCGGCCGGAGCAGCAGCCACACGCCCGAGCCGGTGAGCACGCCGATGGCCAGTGCGTAGACGATCTCCATCAGGTACGCGCCTCTGCCGTGCCATTGTCACTTTCGGCCTCCGGATCCACCGGGGCCACCGCCTTGCGCGGGCTGCGCAACGACTGGTGCGCCAGCGCCACGAGGATCAGCAGCGTCGCGCCCACCACCAGCATGAACACGCCGAGGTCGAACAGCAGCACCGTCGAGAGGTGCAGCTCGCCCACCAGCGGCAGCGGGACGTGCACCGACCGGGCGGTGAGGAACGGCTCCTGCATCAGCCAGGCGATGAGGCCCGCGCCCAGCGCCGACAGCAGGCCGGTGGAGATCCAGTACAGCGGATGCACGCGCAGCCGCGCTTCCACCCAGATGGTGCCGCTGATCATGTACTGCACGATCACCGCGGTGGCCATCACCAGGCCGCCGACGAAACCGCCGCCGGGATCGTTGTGGCCGCGCAGCAGGAAGTACAGCGACACCATGCCCGCCATGGGCAGCAGCAGCCGCGCCAGCACCGCCGGGATGGCCATGTTGCCGCCCGGGAGCACGTCGTCCGGATTCGAGGGCGGCACGTAGGCCTGGCCGTCACGCCGCTGCGCGCTGGGTACCTCGATGCTCTCGGGCGCCGGGCGGAAGCGGCGCAGCAACGCGTACACGATCATCGCCACGATGCCCACCACGGTGATCTCGCCCAGCGTGTCGAAACCGCGGAAGTCGACCAGGATGACGTTGACCACGTTGCGGCCCTCGGACACCTCCAGCGCGTTCCTGATGTAGAACGGCGCCAGGTCCGCGGTGGACGGGCGCGTCAGCACCGCATAGGCCAGCGCGGCGATGCCCGAGCCCACCAGCACCGACACCACGGCATCGCGCACGCGCCTCGCGCGGGCGCGGATGGTCAGCCGCCGCTCGTCGGGCATCTCCAGCCGGCGCGGCAGCCAGCGCAGGCCCAGCAGGATCAGCACGGTGGTGACCACCTCCACCGCAATCTGCGTGAGCGCCAGGTCGGGCGCGGAGAACCACGCGAAGGTCAGGCAGGTGACCAGCCCCACCCCGCCGACCAGGATCAACGCGGCGAGGCGGTGGAACTTGGCCTGGAAGGCCGCGCCCAGCGCGCAGGCACCGCCGATCAGCCACAGCAGCAGGAACAGCGGATCCAGCGGCGTCAGCGCCAGCGTGCCGGGCGTCCAGCCGGCGCTGAGCAGTGGCAGCGCGCCGGCCAGCAGCGCGGCGCAGACGATCAGCAGCATCTGCGGCTGCATGCGCCAGGAGAACAGCGCGCGGGTCAGCCGCCCCGCCCCGCGGATGGCGCTGACGCTGAGCACGTCGAAGATGCGCGCGGCGTTGACCAGCGACAGCACCGGCGTGCGCATCATGGTGCGGCCGGTGCGCAGCAGGAAGAAGTAGAACAGCGCGCCGCCGACCAGCGCGATCACACTCATGAACAGCGGCAGCGTCAGGCCGTGCCATACGGCCAGCTTGTATTCCGGCAGGTCCAGGCCCAGCAGCGCGTAGGCCGCCGCCGCCAGCGGCTTGCCCACGGTCGGGCCCGGCAGCGTGCCCACCAGCACGCAGGCCAGCACCAGCACCGCGCTGGGCAGCAGCATGCCGCGGGTCGGCTCGTGCGGCTGGCGCGGCAGGTCCACCGACGGCGGCCCGAAGAACACCTGGTGGATGAAGCGCAGCGAATAGGCCACGCTGAACGCGCCCGCCAGCGTGGCGATCACCGGCAGCGCCAGCGACAGCTGCAGCGGGTTCTCGGCATTCAGCGCCTCGGCGAAGAACATCTCCTTGGACAGGAAGCCGTTGAGCAGTGGCACGCCGGCCATGGCGCCGGCGGCCACGGTGGCCACCACCGCCGTGATGGGCATGCGCCGAGCCAGCCCGCCCAGCCGGCCGATATCGCGGGTGCCGGTCTCGTGGTCGATGATGCCGGCGGCCATGAACAGCGAGGCCTTGAAGGTGGCGTGGTTCATCATGTGGAACACCGCCGCCACCAGCGCCAGCTTGCTGTTCATACCCAGCAGCAGCGTGATCAGCCCCAGGTGGCTCAGGGTCGAGTACGCCAGCACGCCCTTGAGGTCGCGCTGGAAGGTGGCCGAGAACGCGCCCACCAGCAGCGTTGCCGCGCCGGTGAAGCTCACCAGCCAGAACCACAGCTCGGTGCCTGACAGCACCGGCCACAGCCGGGCCGCCAGGAACACACCCGCCTTCACCATGGTGGCCGAATGCAGGTAGGCCGACACCGGCGTGGGTGCCTCCATGGCATGCGGCAACCAGAAGTGGAACGGGAACTGCGCGCTCTTGGTGAAGACGCCGAGCAGGATCAGCGCCAGCGCCGCCGGGTACCAGGCGTGCTCGCGCACCTGGGCGCCGGCCACCAGCACCGCATCAAGGTCGAAGCTGCCGACGATGGCGCCCAGCACCAGCACGCCCAGCAGCAGGCACAGGCCGCCGCCGGCCGTGACCACCAGCGCCATGCGCGCGCCGCGGCGCGCATCCTCGCGGTGGTACCAGTAGGCGATCAGCATGAAGGAGGTGAGGCTGGTCAGCTCCCAGAACACCACCAGCTGGATCAGGTTGCCGGACAGCACCACGCCCAGCATGGCGCCCATGAAGGCGAGCAGGAACGAGAAGAAGCGCGGCACCGGGTCCTGGGCCGACATGTAGTAGCGCGCGTACAGCACCACCAGCAGGCCCATGCCCGACACCAGCATGGCGAACAGCCACGCGTAGCCGTCCATCCGCAGCGTGAGTTCCACGCCCAGTTCCGGCGCCCAGTGGATGGACTCCAGCAGCACCGCGCCCGCCCCCACCTGCGGCCACGCCGTGCCCACCAGGATCGCGCAGGCGAGCGCGACCACGCCGGCGAGCCAGGGCGCAGCGTTACGGGCATTCGCGGGCAGGAAGGCAGCGCACAGGCTGCCCGCGAAAGGCAGCAGCAGGATCAGGGAAAGTGACATATGGACCGGTACGAAATTACCTGTCCGCTGTCGCAGCGCGCAATGTCTGTATCCCTTGCGGGATCAGGCGCATGCGATGGCCGACGTGCGGGCGAGGTGCTGCCGGTGCGACACGGTCCACCGCGCAGGGACGAGAGGCACACCCGCCAGGTCACGGGACGGCCTGGATCTTGCTTGATCCATACCGGACGGATTGTCGAGGAGGTGCATCGTGGCAAAGGTTGTTTATCTCGATGACTTCAGGCCTCGCGTGACCGAGACCATGCGCTGCCTTTTCTGCGGAATGGTTCACGTCCTGCGCCATGTCACCGGCACGAAGACGCCCTATTACCCCTGCCCGGGGTGCGATGAGACGGCCAGCGTGCCGGAGTGGAGCCTGGAGGCCCGCTAGCTGGCGCACCATGGTGGGCGCCACCGCCCGCCGCCTGCCTCAGGAAGGGGCGCCGGCGTGGCGGGGATATCCCGGTTCCCTTCCGGAAGGCGCCCCATCTTCTGCCGGCGGGAGGCCCAACGGCCTGCCCGATCAGGAATCTACAGGAAGTTTTGAATCCAAGCTATTGTTTTGTTTGGTGGGCCGTGCGCGATTCGAACGCGCGACCAACTGGTTAAAAGCCAGCTGCTCTACCGGCTGAGCTAACGGCCCTCTTGAGGAAGGGGCGCGATCATACCGGATTCGCCGGACTGACCGCATAGCGGGTGGGATCGGGAACACCGGCGGCGGCGAAGCCCTCGCGCCGCAGGCGACAGGAATCGCAGCGTCCGCAGGCCTCGCCCGCCGCATTGGCCTGGTAGCAGGACACGGTCAGGGCGTAGTCCACGCCGAGCTCCGTGCCCGTGCGGATGATCTGCGCCTTGCTCATGTGCATCAGCGGCGCCTCGATGGCGAAGCGTGCGCCCTCCACGCCCGCGCGGGTGGCCAGCTGCGCCAGGCGCTCGAAGGCAGCGATGAATTCCGGGCGGCAATCCGGGTAGCCCGAATAATCCACCGCGTTCACGCCGATGAAGAGGGTGCGCGCGTCCAGGACCTCGGCCCAGCCCAGCGCCAGTGACAGGAACAGGGTATTGCGGGCCGGCACGTACGTAACCGGGATGCCGCTGGTGGGCTGCTCGGGCACCTCGATGCGGTGGTCGGTCAGCGCCGAGCCGCCGATACCAGCCAGGTCCACGTGCATCTGCCGGTGCTCCACTGCACCCAGCGCCCGCGACACCCTCGCCGCTGCGGCCAGCTCGGCCGAATGGCGCTGCCCGTAGCTCACTGCCAGGGTGTGGCACTCATGCCCGCGCGAGCGCGCGATGGCCAGCGCGGTGGCCGAATCCAGGCCGCCGGAAAGCAGCACGATGGCAGGTCCTGCGCAGCTCATTGCTCAGCGTCCCGGTTCATTGCCCCAGAGGATCTTGTGCAGCTGCACCTGCAGGCGCACCGGCAGGCGGTCCTGGAGGATCCAGTCCGCGAGCTGCCGCGCCGGCAGCTGCTCGTGGCTGGGCGAGAACAGCACCATCGCGCGCCGTGGCAGGCCGTGCTCGGCCAGCAGCGCCCTGCTCCACTCGTAGTCGCCGCGGTCGCAGATGACGAACTTGATCTGGTCGCGCTCGTTGAGCTGCTGCAGCTGGTCGAGCAGGTTGCGCGCGGCCTCGCCGGAGGCCGGGGTCTTCACGTCCACCACGCGCCGCACGCGTGGATCGACCTCGTGCACGGGCAGCGCACCGCTGGTCTCGAGCGAGACCTCGTAGCCGGCATCGCACAGGCGCGTGAGCAATGTGAGGCATTGGCGCTGGGCCAGCGGCTCGCCGCCGGTGACGCAGACATGGCGCACCTGGAGCTCCGCCACCCGCGCAAGGATGTCGTCCAGGCTCCACCATTGCCCGCCGCCAAAGGCATAGGTGGTGTCGCAGTAGCGGCAGCGCAGCGGGCAGCCCGTGAGGCGAACGAACACGGTGGGAAAGCCCACAGAGTCCCCCTCGCCCTGCAGCGAGCGGAAGATCTCGGTGATACGGAGCCGGGACGCGGCACCGTCCTGGCGCACCTCTTTGTTCATGCCCTTCCGCCCGCAGGCGGCCCGCTCAGCGCGGCAGGCGCGCCAGGCGCTCGCCGGCCAGCCGCGCCGCGTCGGTGCCGGGATAGCGGCTGACCACCTGCTGCAGGTTGGCGCGGCCGGCCTCACGCTTGCCCTGCTCGAGCTGGGTGTAGGCCAGCTTCAGCAGCGCATCGGGCGCCTTGCGCGAGTTGGGCCAGTTGTCCAGCACGCGCTGGAACGCGGCCGCGGCATGGTCGTACTCGCGCGTCACGTAGTAGGCCTCGCCCAGCCAGTACTGGGTATTGTCGGCCAGTGCGCCGTCCGGGTAGGTGGCCGCGAGGCGCCGCAGGCCGTCCACGGCCGCGGCGTAGTCGCGGTTGCGCAAGGCCTCCAGCGCACGGTCGTACTGCGCCTGCTCGTCGCCGGCGCCGGCAGCGGCGCCGGTCGCGGGCGCGGCCGCCACCGGCGGCGCATTGCGCAGCTCGGCCAGGCGGCGGTCCAGGTCGGTGTACAGGTTGCGCTGTTCCTGGCGCAGCCGGGCATTGTCGTTCTGCAGTTCCTCGATGCGGCCACGCAGTTCACGCAGCTCACGCTGCTGGGCTTCCAGCTGCTGCGACAGCTGCACCAGGCTGTTGTTGGCGACGATGCGGTCGATGCGCCCGACGCGCGCATCGAGGTCGTCGAGCCGCGTCTGCACCGGGTCCTCCCTGGGCGTGGTGACGCATCCCGCCAGCAGCAGGATGGAAAGGGCGCAGGCCGCGGCTCTCATCGTGCCTTCCTCAGTTGATGTAGACGATCTCGACGCGCCGGTTCTTCGACCAGGCGTTCTCGTCGTTGCCGGCGGCGGCCGGCCGCTCCTCGCCGTAGCTCACCGTGGCGATCTGCGACTCCTGCACTCCCTGCAGCAGCAGCGCGCGGCGCACGGTCTGCGCGCGGCGCTCGCCGAGGCCGATGTTGTACTCGCGCGAGCCGCGCTCGTCGGTATGGCCCTCCAGCCGCACGCGCACCCCGGTATTGCTGGCCAGGAAGCGGCCGTGCTCGGCGATGACGTCCACGTATTCGGTGCGGATGTCGCTGCTGTCGAAGTCGAAGTAGATCACCCGCTGCGAGCCCAGCGCGCCTTCCGGCCCCAGCGCCCCGAACGAGGAGCCCGACTGGCGGTCGGCATCGACCGTGGCCACGCCTCCGGTACTCACCCCGCTGCTGGTGCCGCCCAGGTCGACAGCGGGTTCCGCGGCGTCACGCGCCGTCTGGGACTTGCATCCTGCCGCCAGCACCACCACAGCCAACAGCATCACCAGTTTGTTGTGCTTCAATTGCTGCTCCGTTTCCCCGGTACTGCGGGGGATTCTTCCAATGATACTTCAGTTGGGAAAAGGCCCCCAGACCGGCTCGCGCACCTCGCTGGAGCCGGACTTGAGCCTCGTGCTCACCTGGCCGTCGACGGTGACCGTGGCCAGCAGGCCCTGCCCCCCCTCGCGACCGGCATAGATCAGCACCGCGCCGTTGGGCGCGAAGCTGGGGGATTCATCCAGCGGCCCGCGCGTCAGCGGCGCCACCGTGCCACTGGCGATGTCGACGGTGGCGATGCGGAACGTGCCGCCCTCCTGCGTCACCACCGCCAGCGTGCGGCCGTCGGGCGACACCCGCGGGCGCGCCGCATAGGGCACGCCGAAGGTCACCCGGCGGGCGCGCGCATTGGCCTGCACGGGCGCGGCATAGACCTGCGCCGAACCGCCGCGGTCGGAAGTGAAGTATAGGGTCTGCCCGTCCGGCGCCCAGGCCGGCTCGGTGTCGATGGCCGGATCCTGGGTGATGCGCGTGAGCTGCTGCGTGCCCAGGTCGAGCACGTACACGTCGAGGTTGCCGGCGCTGCCCGACAGCGTCAGCGCCAGCTTCGTGCCGTCCGGCGAGAACACCGGCGCGCCATTGACGCCGGCCCGCGCCGACACCTGCCGCCGCTCGCCGGTGCGCACGCGCTGCACGAACACCGCCGCCGCCTTGTTCTCGAACGACACATAGGCCAGCCACTCGCCGTCGGGCGACCAGGCCGGCGACATCACCGGCTCACTGGATTGCAGCGCCACGCGCGGGTTCTCGCCGTCGGCGTCGGCAATGATCAGCTCGTAGCGCTGCGACGGCGGCGCGCCGGACACGGAGATGTAGGCGATGCGGGTGGCGAAGGCGCCGCGGATGCCGGTGAGCTTCTCGAACACCGCGTCGGCCACGCGGTGCGCGCCGTGGCGCAGCATCGCCTGGGCGACGGTGACCGACTCATCCCTCAGCAGCACCTGCCCGTTCAACGCATTGACCAGGTCGAAGCGCAGCGTGGTGTTGCCGCCCGAGGAGGACAGGCGCCCCACCACCACGTAGTCGGCGCGCGCGCCGCGCCACAGGCCGGCATCGACCTCCTCGGCACGCCCCGGGCGGCCGGGCATGGCGGCACGGTTGATGCCGCGGAAGCGGCCGCTGCTGGCCAGGTCGCGCTCGATCACGCCAGCCACGTCCACCGTGTCCGAGCCGGGCGCATTGCCCGCGAAGGGCACCACCGCCACCGGCACCGGATCGGTCACGCCGCGCGTGATGTCGATCTGCAGCTGCGCCCTTGCCGCCATCGAGGCCAGCACCATGGCGGCGCCCAGCGCCAGCATCCGGAGTTTCCGCATTGCAGCTCCTCGTCGCACCGGTCAGTCTGACGGTGCAAAGTTAAAGATCAGTTCCCGCTCGAACAAGGCCGGATCAGGTGGCTGCGGCAACGGTGAAGCACGATAAACCGCCGCCTCGATGGACTGCCGTACCGTTTCATCGCCATTGCAGCGACCGAAGCTCACGCCCGTGACCGAGCCGCCCGGTACCTGCGTGACCCGCACCTCGCAGGCCAGTCCCACGCGCGCCGACGGCGGCCGCACCCACGCCCGCTCCACGCGGTTGCGGATCAGGTCCACGTACTGCCGCGCCTGCGCGCTGCCACGGACAGCCTCGCGCTGGCGCTCGGCCTCCAGCTGGGCGGCCAGTTCGGCCTCGCGCCGCGCCAGTTCGGCCTGCTCGCGTTCGCGCCGCTCCCTCTCGGCGCGCTCGCGCGCCTGCTTCTCCCGCTCCTGCCGCTCGCGTTCGGCGCGTTCGCGCTCGGCCTTCTGCCGTTCCGCGCGCTCGCGCTGCTGGCGTTCCTGCTCGGCGCGTTCGCGCGCCTCGCGCTCGCGCGCAGCCTCCTGCTCGGCCTCGCGCCTGGCCTGCAGCTCGGCCTCCTCGACCAGGCGCGCGGCTTCGGCTTCTGCCAGGGCCTGCAGCTCGGCGGGATCAGGTTCCGGCGGCGGTGGCGGCTCCTCCGGCTCGGGCTCGGGCTCGGGCTCGGACTCGGGCTCCGGCTCGGGTTCCGGTTCGGACTCCGGCTCAGGCTCTGCCTGCGGCCCGGGCTGCGGCTGTGCCTGGCGCTCCAGCTCCGCGCTCGTCACCACGCTGCCCTGGATGGCCAGCGGCTGCGGCGAGGGCTTGCGGCTGGACCAGAACCAGGCGCCGGCCGCGATGCCGACCAGCGCCAGGTGCAGCAGGATGGACAGCGACCAGTGCGCCCACGTGTGGCCGCGGCGCGGGTCTCGCCTGTTCACGGCTGCGCCGTTGCCTCGAGGTCGGAGAGGAAACCCAGCTGGGTCGCACCGGCGCCCTGCAGCAGCACCATCGCGGACAGCACATGCTCGTACGCCACCAGCCGGTCACCTTTGAGCAGCACCTGCCGGCCCGGTTCGGCAGACAGCGCGGCTGCCACCTGCGCGCGCAACTCGGCCGGGGCCAGTGCCTGCTCGGGATCACGGCTGGTGTTCAGGTAGTGGCGCCCCTCGCGGTCGACGGTGACGATCAGCGGCGGGCTGCGCGGCGACGGGGGCAGCGGCGTGGCGTTGGCGCGCGGCAGTTCCACCTGCACGCCCTGGGTGAGCAGCGGTGCCGTGGCCATGAAGATCACCAGCAGCACCAGCATCACGTCGATCAGCGGCACGACGTTGATTTCGCCGATCAGGCGGCGCTTGCGCGGCGCGTCTTCCATTCAGGCCGGCTCTCCAAGGGTTGCCGGACGGGAAGCATAGCGTTGCAGGATGGTCGAGAATTCCTCCATGAACGCGTTGTAACGCAGCTCCAGGCGGCCGACCTTGTCTGCATAGCGGTTGTAGGCGATGAAGGCCGGGATCGCGGCGACCAGCGCGATGGCGGTGGCCACCAGCGCCTCGGCGATACCCGGCGCCACCGTGGCCAGCGTGGCCTGCTGCACGCCGCCCAGCGCCACGAAGGTGCCCATGATGCCCCACACCGTCCCGAACAGCCCCACGTAGGGACTGACCGAGCCGATGGTGGCCAGCATGGCGAGGTTGTGCTCCAGCCGGTCGAGTTCCTTCAGTTGCGCCACCTTCATGGCGCGGCGCGCACCTTCGAGCAGGTGGTCGGCGCTGCTGCCATGCTGGCGCAGCCGGGCGAACTCGCGGAAGCCCATCTGGAAGATGTGGCTCATGCCGGTGCTGCCGCCCTTGGCCTCGAGGTTGCGGTACAGCGTGCCCAGGTCGCCACCGGACCAGAAGGCGCTCTCGAACTTGTCGGCCTCGGCGCGGGCGCGCGCCAGCACCGAGCGCTTGGCCAGGATGATGGCCCAGGACACGATGGAGGCGAGCACCAGCAGGGCCAGCACGGCCTGGACCACCGGGCTGGCATGCAGAACGAGCTGGGGAATCGACAGCGGCTGCGGGCTCATGCGGCAATCCTCGCGGCCAGGTCGGCCGGCAGGCGGCAGGGTTTGAAGGTGCGCGCGTCGACGCAGGCCACGCGCACGCGCCCGTCGGCCAGCAGCATGCCGGACTCATTGCGCACCTCCTGGTCGAAGTGCAGCGATGCCCGGCCGGACACGCCGGCGCGCGCGCTGACCGTCAGCAGGTCATCCAGCCGCGCGGGCTTGATGAAGCGAATCGTCAATTCCACCACCGTGAACAGCACGCCCACCTCCTCCGCCAGCTTCGCCTGCGAGTAACCCAGGGAGCGCAGCCACTCGGTGCGTGCGCGCTCGAAGAACCGGATGTAGCCCGTATGGTAGACGACGCCACCGGCATCAGTGTCCTCGTAGTAAACCCTGACGGGCAGGTTGCAATCATTCACTTGCGTCCATCCTCGAACAGCGGCAGCGCCCCGCCGGCACGATCGGGCACGGCCAGGCCCAGGTGCAGGAAGGCCTGGCGCGTGGCCACGCGGCCGCGCGCGGTGCGCATCAGGAAACCGCGCTGGATCAGGAAAGGCTCGACCACGTCCTCCAGCGTACCGCGCTCCTCTCCCACCGCGGCGGCAAGGCTCTCGATGCCCACCGGGCCACCGTCGAACTGCTCGATCACCGTCGTCAGCACGCGACGGTCGAGCGCGTCCAGCCCCTGCGGGTCCACGTCGAGCAGGTCGAGCGCGGCGTCGGCAATGGCGGCGTCGATGCGCCCCTGTCCCTTCACCTGCGCGTAGTCGCGCACCCGCCGCAGCAGCCGGTTGGCGATGCGCGGCGTGCCGCGCGAGCGCTGCGCAATGCGCGCGGCCCCCTCGGGCGTGGCTTCGACGCCGAGGATGGCGGCCGAGCGCGCCACGATCTGGGCCAGCTCGCCATCGGAATAGAAATCGAGCCGCTGCACGATGCCGAAGCGATCGCGCAGCGGCGAAGTCAGCAGCCCTGCGCGCGTGGTGGCCCCCACCAGCGTGAACGGCGGCAGCTTGAGCTTGATGGAGCGCGCCGCCGGGCCCTCGCCGATCATGATGTCGAGCTGGTAGTCCTCCATGGCCGGATAGAGGATCTCCTCGACCACGGGCGAGAGGCGGTGGATCTCGTCGATGAACAGCAGGTCGCGAGGCTGCAGCTTGGTGAGCTGCGCGGCCAGGTCGCCGGGACGCTCCAGCACCGGGCCGGAGGTGTGCGACAGGCCCACGCCCAGCTCGGCGGCCAGGATCTGCGCCAGCGTGGTCTTGCCCAGGCCCGGCGGCCCGAACACCAGCACATGGTCCAGCGCCTCGCCGCGCACGCGCGCGGCCTCGATGAACAGGCCCAGCTGCGCCTTCACGCCGGCCTGGCCCACGTACTCCGCCAGCCGCTTCGGGCGGATGGCGCGGTCCTGGCTTTCCTCCTCGGGCTGCGCGCCGGCGCCGACCAGTCGCTCACTCATCAACGCCTCACTTCCCCGCGCCCTGCAGCGCGCCGCGGATCAGCTCCTCGGTGGTGCTGGCATCACCGGCCTTCTCGAGCATCTTCTGCGCCTCCTGCGGCTTGTAGCCCAGCGCCAGCAGGGCATGCAGCGCTTCCTCGCGCGGCTCCAACCTGCGCGCCGCGCCGCCGGCGCCTGCGGGGGCGTCACGGAAGTGATCGCGCAACTCCACCAGCAACCGCTCGGCGGTCTTGCGGCCCACGCCGGGGATGCGCACCAGCGCCGCGGCATCCTCGGCGGCGATGGCCTGGCGGAACTCGCTGGCGCTGACGCCGGAGAGGATGGCCAGCGCCACCTTCGGTCCCACGCCATTGACCTTCAGCAGTGCGCGGAACAGCTCCCGCTCCTCGGCGGTGGCGAAGCCGAACAGCAGCGAGGCGTCCTCGCGCAGCACGTGGTGGATGCGCAGGTGCACGTTGCTGCCAGCCGGCGGCAGCGTCAGGTAAGTGGACATGGGAACCTCGACCTCGTAGCCCACCCCCTGGCACTCCACCAGCAGGCGCGGAGGTTCCTTCTCGGCCAGCACGCCGCGCAGAGAGCCGATCACACCGGAGTTCCCAGGGCGGCCAGGCGGCTGGCGCTGCGCCGCGCATGCGAGTGGCACAGCGCGATGGCCAGCGCGTCGGAGACGTCGGAGGTGGCCGGCTCGCCGATGGACAGCAGCACGCGCACCATGTGCGCCACCTGCGCCTTGTCGGCACCGCCATTGCCCACCAGCGCCAGCTTCACCGCGCGCGGCGCGTATTCGTAGACCGTGGCGCCATGCGCCACCACCGCGGTCAGCGCCGCGCCGCGCGCCTGGCCGAGCTTGAGCGCGCTGTCGGCATTGCGATGCATGAACACGCGCTCCACCGCCACTTCGTCCGGGCGGTATTCCTCCACCAGCTCGAGCAACCGGCGATGGATCTGGTGCAGCCGCAGGGCCAGGTTCGGGCCGCGCACCTGCACGCAGCCGCTGGCCACGTGCACGTCGCCGCGACCGTCGCTGTCGACGATGCCGTAGCCGGTGCGCAGCGAACCAGGGTCCAGTCCCATCACGCGGCGGGTACCGGTGAACGGCGCCGCTTCGGGGACGCCGCGGCGTTCCGCCAGCGACTCGGGATCGAACTTGCGCCAGGAGCGGCTTGCATAGCGCGGCATCCGGATATGATAGCGTGACGCAGTGATCCCCACATCGTCCCAGCAGGCCGCAAGGTCATCCCAGGCGCTGGCCACTGCCGCCGGCGTGCTCACCGAATCCGGCGCCGGCCCGGTGGTGCTGGAGCGGGCGCGCGAAGCCGGCGAGATCGTGCTCGAACTGACGCGCGAGCCGCCGCTGGCGGCCGCCACCGTGCTGCATGCCGCCCGGCAATACGAACCGGACCTGCCCGGACTGACCACCGCGCAGCAGGCACGCCTCGGCATGCCGGCCACGCGCCTGGTGTCGCAGCTCGACCGCCTTGGCGAACTGCGGCTGGATGAGCGCTGGTCCGACGGTGAATCCCTGCCCGCCGCACAGGCCGAGGCCCTGCGCAAGATGCTGCTCGCGGTAGTGGGCGACCCGCGGCTGGTGGTGGCGCGCCTGGCCGTGCAGCTGGTGCGCGCCCGCCACGTGCGCGAGGACGAACCGCCCGAACGGCGCCGGCAGGTGGCGCTGGAGATCCAGCAGCTTTATGCGCCGCTGGCCAACCGCCTGGGCATCTGGTCGCTGAAGTGGGAACTGGAGGACCTCGCCTTCCGCGAGTCCCACCCGCAGGAGTACCAGAAGCTCAAGCGCGCGCTGAACGAGAAGCGCCGCGACCGCGAGGCCTGGATCCAGCAGGCCATCCGCACGCTGGAGGCAGCACTCAGGCGCGCCGGCATCCAGGCCGAGGTAGTCGGCCGCCCCAAGCACATGTACAGCATCTGGCGGAAGATGCAGCGCAAGCACCTGGCCTTCGAGCAGATCTTCGACCTGCGGGCGCTGCGCGTGATCTGCAATACCGTGCCGGAGTGCTACGCGGCCCTGGGCGTGGTGCACGAGCTGTGGGAGTTCCTGCCGAACGAGTTCGACGACTACATCGCCACGCCCAAGGACAACAACTACCAGTCCATCCACACCGCCGTGCGCGGCCCCGGCGAGCTGCCGCTGGAGGTGCAGATCCGCACCCGCAAGATGCACGAGCAGGCCGAGCTCGGCGTGGCCGCGCACTGGCGCTACAAGGAAGGCGGCGGCGACAAGCATTACGACGAGAAGATCCGGCAGGCGCGCGAGCTGCTGCACTCCAGCGGCGGTGGTGACTCGCTCGACCGGCTGGCCTCGCGCGTGTTCGCCGACCGCGTGTATGCGCTGACGCCCAAGGGCGAGGTGGTCGACCTGCCCGGCGGCGGCACGCCGCTGGACTTCGCCTTCCACCTGCACAGCGACATCGGCGTGCGCTGCCGCGGGGCCAAGGTCAACGGCCGCATCGCGCCGCTGACGCAGCCGCTGGTGACCGGCGACGTGGTGGAAATCATCACCGGCAAGCAGCCGGCGCCCAGCCGCGACTGGCTGTCCGAGCGCGAGCGCTACCTGGTGTCCTCGCGCGCCCGCGCCAAGCTGCGCGCATGGTTCCGGCGGCAGGACGAGGCCGCCGGCAGCGCGCGCGAAACCACCGGCAAGGCGACGCCGGCCAAGCCCGCCGAGCCTGCCACTGCCCCGCCCAGCGCGCGGCCGCGCAAGGCCATCGGCGGCAAGCGCTCGCCGGTGGAGATCGAGGGCGTGGGCGACCTGCCCATCACGCTGGCGCGCTGCTGCGCGCCGGTCAGGCCGCAGCCCATCCGCGGCTACCTCACGCTGGGACGCGGCGTGACCATCCACCGCGCCGACTGCCAGGGCCTGGCGCGCATGGCAAAGGGAAAGCCGCAGCGGCTGCTGCAGGTGGACTGGACGGATTCGGCCGAGAGCGCGCGCATCCCGGCCAAGGTGCTGATCGAGGCCTTCGACCGCCGCGGGCTGCTGCGCGACATCTCCGACCTGATCGCCGAGGAACGGCTGTCGATCGAAGGCGTCAGCAGCGACACCGACCCGCGCGACCGCATCGCGCGCTTCGAGGTGAGGCTGACCGTGCACGACGCCAGCGAACTGGCGCGCCTGCAGCGGCGGCTGGCGCGCATCCCGAACGTGTTCAA
Organism: uncultured Steroidobacteraceae bacterium; assembly: GCA_964455685.1. Taxonomy (GTDB): domain Bacteria; phylum Pseudomonadota; class Gammaproteobacteria; order Steroidobacterales; family Steroidobacteraceae; genus ZC4RG30. The sequence continues at coordinate 4,266 of CAYVZE010000027.1, read as the reverse complement.
GGTGCGCCGCAGCTCCTGAGGGCGGAGCTGCGACTGCTTCCTGGATTGCCGCCGATCAGCGGTTCAGTGCGTCGATGGCGCGCTTGTCGGCGTGCAGCGCCGCCTCGTGCACGGCCTCCGACAGCGTCGGGTGCGCGTGCATGGTGCGCTGCAGGTCTTCGCAGCTGGCGTGGTATTCCAGCGCCAGGCAGGCCTCGGCGATCAGCTCGCCGGCCATCGGGCCGATGATGTGCACGCCCAGCACCTGGTCGGTGTCGGCGTCGGCGACGATGCGCGCGAAGCCGGCGCTGGCTTCCATGGCGCGCGCGCGGCCGCTGGCGATGAAGGGGAACTGGCCCACCTTCACATTGGTGCCTTCGGCCTTCGCCTGCGCCTCGGACTTGCCCACCCATGCGATCTCCGGAGCGGTGTAGATCACCGACGGGATCACCTCGTAGTTGGTGTGGCCGTATCGGCCCGCCGCGAGGTCGGCCGCCATCACGCCCTCTTCCTTGGCCTTGTGCGCCAGCATGGGACCGCGCACGCAGTCACCCACCGCGAACACATTGGGCTCGCCGGTGCGGCATTCCTCGTCCACGACGATGAAGCCGCGTTCGTCGACCTGCACGCCGGTGCCCGGGGCCAGCAGGCCCTCGGTGTAGGGGCGGCGGCCCACGGCCACCACCAGGCGGTCGACCTCCAGCTTCTGCTCGCCGGAGGCATCGCTGTACGTGACGGCGACCTTGCCGCCGGACACCCTGGCACCGCTGACGCGCGCGCCGAGGCGGATGTCCAGGCCCTGCTTGCGCAGCTGCTTGAGCGCCTCGGCGGCCAGCACGCGGTCGGCCGCGGCGAGGAATTCATCCGCCGCCTCCAGGATGGTGACCTGCGCGCCCAGGCGCGCCCACACCGAACCCAGCTCCAGGCCGATCACGCCGGCGCCGATCACGCCCAGCCGTGCCGGCACGGCCTCGAACTCCAGCGCGCCCCAGGAATCCACGATGTGCTTGCCGTCCTGCGGCACGCTCTTGAGTTCCACCGGCACCGAGCCGCTGGCCAGGATGACGTTCGCCGCCGAAAGCTTGCGCGTGGTGCCGTCGAGCGCGGTGTATTCCACCTCGTTGCCCGGCAGCAGCTTGCCGCGACCCGGCAGCGCGGTGACGCCATTGGACTTCAGCAGCGAGGCGATGCCGCCGGTCATGCCCTTGACGATGGTGGCCTTGCGCTTCTGCATGGCGGCCACGTCGATGGAGGGCTCGCCCACGCCGATGCCATGCACCTTGAACTCGTGGCGGGCGCGGTGGAACAGCTCGGAGGACTCCAGCAGCGCCTTGGAGGGAATGCAGCCCGCATTCAGGCAGGTGCCGCCGAAGGCATGCGAGCCGTCGCGGTTCCTCCAGCCGTCGATGCAGGCGACGGTCAGGCCGTTCTGCGCGGCACGGATGGCAGCCGGGTAGCCGCCGGGGCCGCCGCCGATCACGATCACGTCGTAGCGGTCGGACATCGGCTCAGACCCCGATCAGCAGACGGCCCGGATCCTCCAGGCAGTCCTTGATGGTGACCAGGAACTGCACCGCCTCGCGGCCGTCGATGATGCGATGGTCGTAGGTCAGCGCCAGGTACATCATCGGGCGGATCACGATCTGCCCGTCCACCACCACCGGGCGCTCCTGGATCTTGTGCATGCCCAGGATGGCGCTCTGCGGCGCATTGACGATGGGCGTGGACATCAGCGAGCCGAACACGCCGCCGTTGGTGATGCTGAAGGTGCCGCCAGTGAGCTCGTCCATGGTCAGCGAGCCGCTGCGGGCGCGGGTGGCGAAGTCGGCCACGGCCTTCTCCACCTGGGCGAAGGTCATCTGGTCCGCATCGCGCAGCACCGGCACCACCAGGCCGCGGTCGGTGGAGACCGCCATGCCGATGTCATAGAACTCGCGGTAGACGATGTCATTGCCTTCCACCGCGGCATTGATGATGGGGAAGCGCTTGAGCGCCTCGATGGCCGCCTTCACGAAGAACGAGGAGAAGCCCAGTTTCACACCGTGCTGCTTCTCGAAGCGGTCCTTGTAGCGGGCGCGCAGCTCGTTCACCGCCTTGAGGTCCACCTCGTTGAAGGTGGTCAGCAACGCCTGGGTGTGCTGCGCATTCACCAGCCGCTCGGCGATGCGCGCGCGCAGGCGGGTCATCGGCACGCGCCGCTCGATGCGGGCGCCGGCGGCCACGTGGGCCTGCACGTCGGCCTTGGTCACCGCACCGCCACGGCCGCTGCCGCTGACCGCGGACACGTCCACGCCGGCCTCGGCCGCCACGCGGCGCGCCGCAGGGCCCGCCTTGGCCGCCGTGGCAGCCGGCGCCGCCGCAGCCGGCGCAGCAGGCGCCTCGTCCTTCGCGGCCTTGCCGGCCTTGGCGGCGGGCCTGGCCGGTGCAGCCTCGGGCTTGGCGGCCGGCGCCGCGCCGGCCTCGATGATGGCCAGCAGCTGGTCGCTGGTGACGGTCGCGCCGGCCTGCACCTTCACTTCCTTCAGGATGCCCGCGACCGGCGCCGGCACCTCGAGCACCACCTTGTCGGTCTCGAGGTCGGCGAGGTTCTCGTCACGGGCGACCGCGTCCCCGGGCTTCTTGTGCCAGGTCACCAGCGTGGCATCGGCAACGGACTCGGGCAGCTTGGGGACTTTGATCTCGGTGCTCATGCGGGTGATTCAGCTCGCTAGTTTGGAGTTCGTCAGTGGCTGGCGCGCAGGTTGGTCACCGTCGCTTCGTTCACCAGCCGGGTGGTGCTCGGGCCCACGTCCAGGGCCGTGGCGTTCAGCGCGGCGTCGACCAGCTCGCGCTGTTCGGTCTCGTGGATCTTGGTGATGCCGGTGGCCGGCGCGGCCGCGTGGGCACGACCGGCATACAGCAGCGTGTGGCGATCCTTCTGCAGCGGCCCTTCCAGGCGATGGCGGATCTGGTACCAGGCGCCCTGGTTCTGCGGCTCTTCCTGGCACCAGACGATCTGCCGCGCATTGGGATAGCGCTTGAGCACGGCCTCGTAGGCATGCGTCGGGAACGGGTACAGCTGCTCGATGCGTACCAGCGCCACGTCCTTCTGGCCGGCGGCACGGCGCGCCTTCAGCAGGTCGTAGTAGACCTTGCCGCTGCAGAACACCACGCGGTGCACCTGCGCAGGCTGGATGTCGTCGACCTCGTCGATCACCGTGGCGAAGCCGCCGCCGGTGATGTCCTCGATGCTCGACACCGACAGCTCGTGGCGCAGCAGGCTCTTGGGCGTCATCACGATCAGCGGCTTGCGCAGCGAGCGCAGCATCTGGCGACGGAGCATGTGGAACATCTGCGCCGGCGTGGACGGCACCACCACCTGCATGTTGTTCTCCGCGCACAGCTGCAGGAAGCGCTCCAGGCGCGCCGAGGAGTGCTCGGGGCCCTGGCCCTCGTAGCCATGCGGCAGGAACATCACCAGTCCGCACAGGCGGCCCCACTTGGACTCGCCCGAGCTGATGAACTGGTCGATGATGACCTGCGCGCCGTTGACGAAATCGCCGAACTGCGCTTCCCAGATCACCAGCGCCGCCGGGTTGGTGGTCGAGTAGCCGTACTCGAAGCCCAGCACCGCCTCCTCGGACAGCACCGAGTCGGCGACGTTGAAGCGCGGCTGGTTGGCGCTGATGTGCTCCAGCGGCACGTAGCGCTCGCCGTTGCCCTGGTTGTGCAGCACTGCGTGGCGGTGGAAGAAGGTGCCGCGGCCGCTGTCCTGGCCGGTGATGCGGATCGAGCAGCCGTCCTCCAGCAGCGAGGCATAGGCCAGCATCTCGGCGCAGCCCCAGTCCATGGGCATCTCGCCGGCCAGCATCTTGCGGCGGTTGGCGTACACCTGCTCCACGCGCGGGTGCAGCTTGAAGCCCTCGGGCACCGCCACGATGCGCTCGCCCAGCTTGGCCAGGCGCTCGCGGTCGATGGCCGTGGTGGGCGGCTCGGACCAGTCGCTCTTGAGGAAGCGCGTCCAGTCCACCGTGTACTGGTTGCCGATCAGGCCGAGGGAGGCCGGCACCTGCGACTTGCCCTCGTCGAGGCCGGCGCGGTATTCCTCCACCATCTTCTTCGGCTCGTCCGGGCCGATCACGCCCTGGTTGACCAGCAGGTCGGCGTAGATCTGGCGCACCGTGGGGTGCTTCCTGATCTTCGCGTACATCACCGGCTGGGTAGCGGCCGGCTCATCGGCCTCGTTGTGGCCCAGGCGGCGGTAGCAGACCAGGTCGATGACCACGTCCTTGCGGAACTTCATGCGGT